>JBNGCY010000044.1:0-22539 GCA_049975505.1 Desulfuromonadaceae bacterium
TTGTGCTGCGAAGTTGTCATGCGGTGAGGATCCCTTCAATTTCACTGGATATCTGGATGGCGTAGTTATCCGTAAGCCCGGAGACAAAATCAAACGCCTGGCGCAGCCACCATTCGTAGGACTCATGCCGATGCGCCTGAATGTATTCAGTATTCCAGGCCAGGTCGAGGCACTTGCGCGTAATAAACGGGGTCGCCGCATAGTCCCGATGCTTACACAGCGACTGGAGCGCGAGGGAAAACGCTTTGATGATGCGCCCCACCATTTTGTATGCCCCCAGCTCGTAACGCAGCTTGGCGCGGTGGGAGAAGATCTCGGTATACATCTCCGCGATTTCGGCAAATCCTTCATCATAACGGGCGGAAAAATCCCCCTTGAGATCGCGGGTATGTTCCCCCGCCATGATCTGCGTATAGTGCCGGCAGAATATGCGCAGAGATTCATCAATCAGGGCAGCGATGGCGAAGCCGCGTGCTTTGGAAATAGGCAGATCGGTTCTTCCCTCCAGGCCAGCGAGTTTCAAAAACAGCTCTTTCACCGGCTGTTCCGGGAATATCCGCATTGATACCGCATCCTCCATATCGAGCATGCGGTAGCAGATATCATCGGCTGCTTCGGTCAGAAACGAGAGCGGATGGCGTGCCACATTTCCGTCCGTACCCATCAGCCCCATGCTTTCAGCCATGCGGATAAATATTGCTTCTTCACTCGCAAATACCGAAAACTTCTTGTCTCTGGCCGCGCGCTCATCGGTGCTGGTCCACGGATACTTGATCATGCTTCCCAGCGAGGCAAAGGTGAGGCGCATATACCCACTGCACGGATTATCCGCGCGTGCCGCGAGGCGGAAACCCTGGGCATTGCCCTCAAACAAAAGGAGATCCTGACGCGTTGCTTCAGAAACATCGCCGGGGCAGATCATGTTCTGATGCGCCTCCATCCATTCGCGGATTGCGTATTCTCCCGCATGCCCGAAGGGAGGATTGCCGATGTCGTGGGTCAGGCATCCTACCTGGACAATCATGGGGATCGCCTGAAAAAGTTCGCTCTGATCGGGATGCTGTTCCTGGAGGAAATACTGCACCTTTTTGGCGATAGAGCGCCCCACACTCGCGACTTCGATGGAGTGGGTGAGGCGGTTGTGGATGTGATCGTTGGGGGCAAGGGGATGTACCTGGGTCTTTTTGGCCAGGCGCCGAAAGGGCTCGCTGAACACCACACGGTCGTAGTCCGCCTCAAAGGTGTTGCGTTCGGCAGTGTCAAACGGAGCCGGGGGCGGCGCAATTTCACCTGGTTTTTCCATGCGTTGGGTTGAGAGGAGTTTTTCCCAGCTCAGATTTACAGACATGGCAGGCTCCTTACGTAAGTATCCCTCCCCGCACTGGGGGAGGGATCAGGATGGGCGGAATGAGCAGGTTCAGATGATGTTCTGATGGTATTCCTGCAGGCTGCGCACTTTGCCACTGCCGCTGCGGCGTGCTTCAATTCCTTTGGCCGCCGCAATGGCCGCAGCGGTGGTGGTCATGTACGGAACCTTGTACTTGATAGCCGCCTTGCGGATGTAGGAATCGTCGTGGCTGCCCTGTCTTCCTGCGGGGGTGTTGATAACGAGCTGAATCTCGCCGTTGGTGATGGCATCCGTGATATTGGGGCGGCCTTCGTGGAGTTTAAGGATACTCCTGGCTTCAAGACCGTTATCCTTGAGGTATGCAGCGGTTCCGGCAGTGGCGACGAGGTTGAAACCCAGAGCGGCAAAATGGCGTGCCGCCTCGAGGGCGCCGGGTTTGTCGGCTTCGGCCACAGTGATCAGCACGGTGCCTTCCTGGGGTAGACGCCCGTTGGCGGCGTCCTGCGCCTTGAAGAACGCCAGACCGTAGTTATCCGCGAGACCGAGTACTTCTCCGGTGGAGCGCATCTCCGGTCCCAGCACTGGGTCCACTTCGGGGAACATGTTGAAGGGGAAGACCGCTTCCTTGACGCCGAAATGGGTGATGTTGCGCCGCTGCAGATTGAGATCTGCAAGTTTTTTCCCCAGCATCAGATCCACTGCGATCCTGGGCATGGGGATGTTGCATACCTTCGACACCAGAGGCACGGTGCGGCTTGCACGCGGATTCGCTTCTATGATGTACACCTTGTTGTCCGCAATGGCGTACTGAATATTCATCAGCCCGACTACGCCCATCTCTACCGCAATGCGGCGTGTGTATTCCTCGATGGTGTCAATATGCTTCTGAGCGATATTGATGGGCGGGATCACACACGCCGAGTCGCCGGAGTGGACGCCGGCCATCTCGATGTGCTCCATCACCGCGGGGACAAAAGCATCGTGCCCATCGCAGATCGCGTCGGCTTCCGCTTCAATGGCGTTCTCCAGGAAGCGGTCGATGAGGATGGGGCGCTCCGGCGAAACTACTACTGCTTTTTCCAGGTAGGTGCGCAGTTCCTCCTCTTCGTGAACAATCTCCATCGCGCGCCCACCGAGGACGTATGAAGGGCGCACAATCAGGGGATAGCCGATGCGCGCAGCGATATCAATGGCCTGCTCAAAGGTGCTCGCCATGCCACATTCGGGCTGGGGAATGTTGAGTTTCTCCATCATGGCATTGAACTGATCGCGGTCTTCGGCCTGATCGATGGTGGAAGGGGAGGTGCCGATGATGTTGACTCCGGCCGCTTCAAGCTCTGCGGCGATGTTCAGCGGGGTCTGGCCGCCGAATTGGACCACGATCCCTTCGGGTTTCTCCTTGGCGTAGATGGAGAGGACATCCTCCACTGTCAGGGGCTCGAAATAGAGCTTATCCGAGGTGTCGTAGTCGGTGGACACGGTCTCCGGGTTGCAGTTGACCATAATGGTTTCATAACCCGCTTCGCGCAGGGCCATGGCGGTATGCACACAGCAGTAGTCAAATTCGATCCCCTGGCCGATCCGATTCGGACCCCCGCCGAGGACCATGATCTTCTTGCGCGTACTCGTATCCACGCTGTCGGTAGCGTTGTAGGTGGAGAAATAGTAGGCCGCATTCTCCACCCCGCTCACGGGCACCGCTTCCCAGGCCTCGCCCATGTCCAGTTCCAGACGGCGCGTGCGCACCTGCGCTTCGGGGATGTCGAGGAGCTGGCCCAGATATTTATCCGCGAAGCCGTCGCGCTTGGCCTGGAGGAGGAGTTCATCCGGCGGGAGTTGCCCTTTGTGTTGCAGAATCTGCTCTTCAAGATTCACCAGTTCGCGCATCTGCTCCAGAAACCAGGGTTTGATATAGGTGCGCTGGTACAGGGTGTCAATATCCGCCCCTTTGCGCAGCGCCTCATAGATAAGAAAATGGCGCTCGCTTGAAGGTTCTGCAAGGCGCTGCATCAGTTCATCCAGACTCAAGGAGTTGAAGTTTGATGCAAAGCCGAGGCCGTAGCGCTCGATTTCCAGGGAGCGGATCGCCTTCTGGAGTGCTTCTTTGTAGTTCTTGCCGATGCTCATTACCTCGCCCACGGCACGCATCTGGGTGCCGAGTTTATCCTGCACCCCCTTGAACTTTTCAAACGCCCAGCGCGCGAATTTCACCACCACGTAGTCCCCGCTCGGGGTGTACTTCTCCAGGGTGCCGTCGCGCCAGTAGGGGATCTCATCCAGGGTCAGACCGGCGGCAAGCTGGGCGGATACCAGGGCAATGGGAAAGCCCGTGGCCTTACTCGCAAGTGCCGAGGAGCGCGAGGTGCGCGGATTGATCTCGATGACGATAATTCGTTCCGTGGCTGGATCATAGGCGAACTGGACGTTGGTGCCGCCGATCACCTCAATTGCATCCACGATATCGTATGCATGGCGTTGAAGTTTTTCCTGCAGGTCTTCACTGATGGTGAGCATGGGAGCGGTGCAGAACGAGTCACCGGTGTGTACCCCGACCGCATCCACGTTTTCAATAAAGCATACCGTGATTTTCTGCCCCTTGGCATCGCGAACCACTTCGAGTTCGAGCTCTTCCCACCCGAGGATCGATTCTTCGATGAGCACCTGACTTACCGGGCTCAGAGAGAGGCCGCGCGCCACGATATTCTCGAATTCTTCCATGTTGAAGGCAAACCCGCCGCCGGTTCCCCCCATGGTGTAGGCGGGGCGGATAACCACGGGGAGGCCGATCTCTTTAATGATTTCCGTGGCTTCTTCCATGGTGTTGGCAATGGCGCTGCGGGCCATTTCAATCCCGAGACCGTCCATGGTGTTCTTGAAAATGTCGCGGTCTTCGCCGCGCTCAATGGCACGCAGATTGACCCCGATCACATCCACGCCGAACTGTTGCAGAACTCCGCGCCGCTCCAGCTCCATCGCCAGATTCAGAGCGGTCTGCCCGCCGAGATTAGGCAGGAGGGCGTCGGGACGTTCACGCTCGATGATTTCAGTGATTATTTCAGGGGTAAGCGCTTCGATGTAGGTGATGTCCGCCATTTCCGGATCGGTCATAATGGTTGCCGGGTTGGAGTTCACCAGCAGGACTTCGTATCCGAGTTTACGCAGGGCTTTGCATGCCTGGGTGCCGGAGTAGTCAAATTCGCATGCCTGGCCGATGATGATGGGGCCTGAACCTATGATAAGAATCTTGTGGATATCGTCGCGCTTGGGCATTAACCCTCTCCTTAAACATGGTGGTTATAGTTGTGAACTGTACTGTTTATGTCAAATCTGCTGCACTATGCCAAAAACGTGCGCCTGTGACAAGCTGTGATCCATGCGCACTTGTAACCCGATCAGTTGGATGAGGGTTTAAAACTCTGTGCTGCTGCCGCCGGATCGGACGCCCCGATAATCGCTGAGATCAGGGCGACTCCTTTAGCGCCGGCGCGCTGTACCTCGGCCTGGCGTTCCGGGGTGATACCACCCAGGGCGAACACGGGCACATCTACCTCCGCGCACACTTTCCGCAGGCGTTCCAGCCCCTGCGGCGAACCGTACCCGGCTTTGGACGGGGTATGATATATGGGACTGAAGGTGATGAAATCCGCTCCTTCGCGCTGGGCAGCACCTGCACGTGCCAGGCTGTGAGTGGAAACCCCGATTAACTTCTCCTTCCCCAGCACTTTGCGCGCACTCGCGATATCCATGGAGTGTTCGGTTAGATGCACCCCGTCCGCTTCCACCGCAACGGCAATGTCGGCGCGGTCATTTATGAGCAGTTTCGCGCCGTATTGTTGGGTCATGCTGCGCAGGTGCCGCGCATACTCAAGCAGTTCGAAAGGGGTAAGATCCTTCTCGCGCAGCTGCACCGCCTTCACCCCGCCCCGCAGCGCAGCTTCGACAGCACTGAACAGGGTATGACCGGGGGCGCATTGGTGTCGATCCGTTATAAGATAGAGATTGAAGTCAATGTGCATGGGATGTTCCTGATCTCCCCACATCACGATTCAGAAACGCGCTGTCCCAGTCTTTCCACACCGCCTCGAGCCCTTTGGCGCGAATGATGTTGCTCATCCCTTCCGGGGTACGGTCATCATCAATGGCAAACTGCTGGGTGGATTCCACCTCTTTGCTGTGTCCTCCGGGGGCGGTGCACGAACCCGCGCTCATATGCGTGATTCCCAGCGGCATGAGGTTGTCGCGCAGAGAGGCGTTTTCACGTGTGGATAGATAGAGCCCAGCGTCAGGCAAAAGCAGGCGCATGGCACATACCATCTGCACCAGCTGTGCATCACTGACAATCTCAAGGGGAGCGAAACCGCCGTCGGCGGGGCGGATGCGTGGGAAGGAGACACTCACCTGGCTGCGCCAGTAGTGTTTCGCCAGATACTGGGCATGGAGTCCGGTATAGAACGCTTCGCGCACGAAATCGCCCAGACCGAGGAGGGCGCCGATTCCGATACGGCGCATCCCCGCTTTTCCGGCGCGGTCCGGGGCTTCGAGACGGTATTTGTAGTCGCGTTTTTTCCCGAACGGATGGAGTTCGGCGTAGAGTTCCGGATTGTAGGTTTCCTGATATACTGTAAGTCCATCCACGCCGGCTTTTATGACTTGGGCGTAGCCAGCGGTATCCATGGGGTAGACCTCGATACTGATGGAGCTGAACAGGGGCTTGATTCGTTCGATTGCCTCCACCAGATATTTGTTGTCCGCGAGCTTGCTCGCTTCGCCGGTGAGAAGGAGGATATGCCGGAACCCGTAGTTGTGGATGATACGCGCTTCTTTTTCTATCTCTTCCATAGTAAGGGTCGTACGCGGGATCTTGTTACTTGCGTTGAAACCGCAGTACTTGCAGCCGTTGCTGCACTCGTTGGAGAGATACATGGGGGTGTACAGATAGATGTTGTTGCCGAAGCGCTGGCGCGTAATCTGGTGGGAGCGTAGCGCCATGGGTTCCAGATAGTTCTGCGCCGCCGGAGATATAAGCGCCATGAAGTCGCGTATATCGGGGCGTTCGGCATTCAGGGCGCGCTCCACCTGAGCCGCTGTGGTTGTGTTGATCTGTTCCAGAACATCTTCTCTGGGGTACTGTGCAATTATGTCGCTGAATGTCATGCCACTGGAATTCATGTTATTTATCCCTCAAAAATCCGGTTAACGGGCTTGAGGCGTGGGCAAGGGTTTCCTGCTTGCCCAGCCCGGCGAGATACCCTTCGCGTCCGGCTTCAACTGCTTTGGCAAATGCCGCGGCCATCGCCGCCGGATCATGGGCCACGGCGAGGGCGGTATTTACGAGGACTGCATCCGCGCCCATCTCCATCGCTTCCGCCGCATGGGAAGGGGCACCCAGGCCGGCATCCACTACCACCGGAACAATCGCCTGCTCGATAATAATGGCGATGTTGTCGCGCGTGCGAATCCCTTTGTTGGTGCCGATGGGGGCGCCCAGGGGCATAACTGTGGCGGTTCCGACCTCCTGCAGATGCTTGGCAAGGACCGGATCGGCGTTGATATACGGCAGCACCACAAAGCCCTCTTTAACCAGAATTTCCGCTGCCTTCAGGGTCTCGATGGGGTCGGGGAGGAGATAGTAGGGATCGGGCGTGACCTCTAGTTTGACCCAGGGTTCACATCCCGCCGCCCGTGCCAGGCGTGCCAGGCGTACCGCTTCATCCGCATCACGTGCGCCGCTGGTGTTGGGCAGAAGCAGATAGCGTTTGGGGTCGATATGGTTGAGCATATCGTCCTCGGGGTTGTCAATGTCCACGCGCCGCAGCGCCACGGTGACAATTTCACTGCCCGAGGCATCAAGCGCTGCAGCCATAGCTGTATTGGAGGAAAATTTCCCCGTCCCAACCATCAGACGCGAGCGGAACGAGCGCCCGGCAATAACCAGATTATCCATGAGAATAGCCTTTCCTTACATGAAGACGTCCGAAGTGACGTCGTGTTTTATCTACTTCAAAGAGTAATACACACTACGGTCGGGGTCTGTGGCACCCATGGAAAGGGCGTCTGTCGCCACGGACGGCGACAGTCGAACGGCCATGGACGGTGCAAAGTGTCCCTTGGAATGGGGGTCACAGACCCTTGTCGCCAGAGTAGTCTAATAGTTGCCGAAGAAGTTGCTAGCGTTGATTTCACCTATCCCCCACCAACGAAGTTGACAATTTCAACCCTGTCGCCATCTTTGAGAACGCAGGTGTCGAATTCGGTGCGTGTCACAATGTTGCGGTTATGCTCCACCGCCACTTGCCCCGCTTTAAGGTTCAGCATCAGAAGGAGATCGGAAATGGTGCAGACAGAATCGATATCGCGGGTTTTTCCGTTAAGGGTAATCTGCATACGCTTCACCTGTGGGTATTGGGTTGTTGATTTGTGTATCTTTTACCGGGTCCAGCCCCAACAGCAGGCGGATCACTGCGTGCGCCTGGTGGTTGGCCGCAACCGCCACTCGCGCGGCGCACAGGCTCCCGCAGTGTTCCACGTCACTGGCGCCGTCCCCGCATACGTACAGATTCGCAAAAGGGTTACGGGTAACAATACTGTTGGCGCTGCCGAACCCCGCCATCCCCGAGGCGCTCACCAACGGGCGCTCGGGATGATGCTGCAGCCAGCTCTGCACCAGCTCTGCTTTGGCGTCTGCGGCGTCAAATGCTTCCACCATGATTCGGGCGGAGCCGAATACAGCTGCAGTATTGCTGCGCTCCACGCGGATATGCTGGAGCTCCAACTGAATTTGAGGGTTGATGCGGTACAACGTGTGGGAAAGCGCCTCAACCTTGGGCAGGCCAATCTGCTCGACAAAGTACTGCTGGCGATGGAGGTTGGAGAGTTCCACCACATCGTGATCCGCAATAATTAAATGTCCCACCCCCGCACGTGCCAATGCGATACTGATATTGGATCCCAGCCCTCCTGCGCCTGCGATCCCTACACACGCATGTTGCAGGCGTTGCTGTACTTCGGTACCGTGGCGCTCACGCAACATGGCATCAAACCCTGTGGGGGAATAGCTGGAGGATGAGCCCAGAAGATCGACACGATCCCCAGGGTGCAACAAGGTGGAGTCGAGACAGCGCCTGCCGTTGATCAGAATAACGGCGGCATCATCCTTGAGCTCAGCACGCAGCTGTGCAACCCTGGTACCTGGAGCTATCCTGTGTCGGCATCCATTGACTGTGATCTGCATCTGCGTTTATTCCTGCTGGTTGATAAAAGCCGGCGAACCCGGAGCAGATGCGTAGGGAGGGGAAATCGGTTGAGAACCTGGAATAGACGTTTAAAGCGACTGCAAACAAAAAAAGGGTCGCACTCACGACCCTGATGCCGGGCATCTGGAGCCCGCGCATGTGCCGCTTTCCTACGCCGGTATAACCCGGATCAGGTTCTAAGGGTCGTCCACGCTGTGAACTCTCAGTTGAAAACAACTCCCCCAGGGCATCTGCTTGTAGTGCGAATCTACCAGCACGCAAGGAAGTAAGTCAACGCCATATTGCCGATTTATTTCGAAGATGCTATTGCAAGGGGATAAAAACAGAGCGGCGTTGGATTTTTTGCGCGAACCTAGTAGTATGTACTCTCATAATACATGGCTCTTTATCAATGCACAGTGCGCCGCGCGCTACATCGCATGCGGTTTAAATACATTACAGCGGAGTTAAAATGAGTATTTCCGAACGCTATCGACAGCTGGTTACCGATCTGGTTGCGACAGTTAGACAGATTGAAGAGGAGAATGCCCCGGAGCGCACTTTAAAGGTGCTGCATAACGGCATTAATGTGCTGGAAAAACAGGTCGAGTCTGTAGGAGAGATTCCGCGTATGCGCATTGAAGCACACCTTTCTCCGGTGTTGCTGGATGCGCATAATATTCTCGACCGTGCGCGCCTTCTTCTGCTAGACGATAGAGCGAAGGTTTCTGCCGACCGGGTGTGGGAGATTCAGCAGATGCTCTATCGTCTGCTGAATGATCTGTAATAAGGAGTGGTTATCTGTGTCGCCTCTGTTAGAATTAAGGTAACTATACAGTAAGGGCTAATGGCACCCATTCCAAGGGACACGACTGTTTGGGATTGGGGCCGTCCATGGCCGTTCGACTGTCGCCGTCCGTGGCGACAGACGTCCTTTCCATGGGCACCACTAGCCCCGACTGGTAGAAGGTGGCGAACAGTTACGAATGAAGAACAGAGGCAGCAAATAACCCATGATCACAGGAGGCCGATATGGCACTGGGAAAAACCTGGTATGAGGTAGAAGAGGCGGCAGAAAAATACGGGATTAAACCGAGTAAGCTGCTGTTCTGGGTTGAAGAGGGGCTGGTGCGCTGCGAGCGCGAGGGTAAAGAGATTAAAAGCGTGAATATCGATGATGTGCGCATGATGGTGATTGATGAACAGAATGATGTATGAACTCTGTCGCATACAAGCCCTTCTATGTTTTTTATAACTATCCATTAATGGCTTGTGGCACCCATTCCAAGGGACACTTTGCGCCGTCCATGGCCGTTCGACTGTCGCCGTCCGTGGCGACAGACGCCCTTTCCATGGGTGCCACAAGCCCTTACCAGGAGTGGTGGTGAATAGTTACCGTTTTTCAAAGTGTTCAGTTAGGTTTTAATGATATGGAATGTTATGATGTTGCAGTAATTGGTGGTGGCATTGTCGGAGCCGCGACCGCTATGGCTCTGGTGGAACAGGCCCCTGGAACCAGGGTGGTAATTCTGGAAAAAGAGGCGCATCTGGCTGCGCATCAGACCGGGAACAACAGCGGGGTTATCCATTCCGGCCTGTACTATCGGCCCGGTTCGCTCAAAGCGCGCAACTGTGCCGAAGGGCGTGAAGCCCTGTATGCTTTTTGTGCTACCGAGGGAATAGCGCACGAACGCTGCGGCAAGGTCGTGGTGGCTACGGATGAAGCCCAGATCGAAGCGCTGGATGATTTGGAACGGCGCGGACGCGAGAATGGTCTAGAGGGAATAACACGCCTGGCGGCCGCAGATTTGCGTGAATACGAGCCTTATGTGAGTGGAATTGCCGGGCTCCATGTGCCCCAGACCGGGATTGTCGACTATGTCGCGGTTACCCGAGCTTTTGCTGGCCGGGTCGAAAGTGCCGGAGGACGGATACTCACCAGCGCCGAAGTGCTCAAGGTGGAACGCAAGCGCAATGATTTCAGCCTCGAAACCAGGGCTGGGCAGGTGAAGGCGCGCTTTATCGTTAACTGTGCCGGCCTTCACAGCGATCGTGTCGCTTCCATGTGCGGGGTCGATCCGGAGGTAAAGATTGTGCCGTTCCGGGGTGAGTACTACAACCTCAGGGCCGCGCAGCGTCATCTGGTGCGCAATCTTATATATCCGGTGCCGGATCCGAAGTTCCCATTTCTGGGGGTGCATTTCACCCGCATGATCGACGGCACAGTCGAAGCCGGGCCCAATGCGGTGTTGGCGTTTAAACGCGAAGGCTACAAACTCTGGGATTTCAGCGTACGTGATTTGCTCGATACCCTGAAATTTCCCGGTTTTTATCGCCTGGCGCAGCGCTACTGGCGCGTAGGCTTGGGAGAATATAAGCGCTCATTAAGTAAAACCCAAATGTTGCGCGACTTGCGTGCTCTTATCCCCGGTCTCAAAGGCGATGACATCTATCGCGCCGGTGCCGGGGTACGTGCCCAGGCGGTGGCAAGCGATGGTTCCCTCCTGGATGATTTCTGCATCCGCGAAGGGGATGGGATGGTGCATGTCCTCAACGCCCCGTCTCCCGCAGCTACCGCATCAATAAGCATCGGCACCACCATAGCAAAGACCGCGCTGGAGCATTTTTCTATTTGAGATGTAATTCCCTCCCCTTGTGATAGGGGAGGGGCAGGGTGGGGATAATGCCCGTCAGGGCATCATGGGACATGCGTCACCCCCATCCCAACCTTCCCCCATCAAGGGGGAAGGAGGATACTGGCATTATCCTTCCGTCCTGCGCCCCCCCATCGCTTCTAAGCGCTGATGCAGTTCGCGCAGCAGCGCTTCGGTGTCCTTCCAGCTGATGCATTTGTCGGTTACCGAAACGCCGTATCTGAGCTTTGGCGCGGTATCGATAGGCTGATTACCGCATTCGATATTGCTCTCTATCATCAGCGCGCGGATCGAGGTGTTCCCCGCTTCAATCTGATCCATCACTTCACGTGCCACTATGGGCTGGCGGGTGTGGTCCTTGTTGGAATTGGCATGGCTGCAATCCACCATGATGGCGGCGGGCAGGTTGCGTTCTTTAAGCTGGCGCTCCGTTTCGGCGATGTCTTCTTTCCTGTAATTCGGCTTGCCCCCGCCGCCGCGCAGGACGATATGCACATGCGGATTGCCGCTGGTCTGAACGATGGAGATCTTGCCGAAGCGATTGATTCCCAGGAAGCTGTGCTCGTGGGCCGCTGCACTCATGGCGTCCATGGCGATGCGCAGATTGCCGTCGGTGCTGTTCTTGAATCCTACCGGAAATGAAAGTCCGCTCGACATCTCCCGATGCGGTTGCGATTCCGTAGTTCTGGCGCCGATAGCTCCCCAGCTGATGAGATCGGCAAAGTACTGCGGCGTGATGGTATCGAGCATCTCCGTGGCCACCGGCAGTTCCAGGTCGGTGATGGAACAGAACAGCTGGCGTGCCACCCCGAGCCCCTTGGAGATCTGGTGGGTTCCGTTCAGATCCGGGTCGTTGATGAGGCCTTTCCACCCCACGGTGGTGCGCGGTTTTTCAAAGTATACGCGCATTACCAGCAGAAGCTGATCGCTCAAATCACGGCTCAGTTTTGCCAGGCGGCGCGCGTAATCCAGCGCACATTCCGGATCGTGGATCGAGCACGGCCCCACCAGTACCATAAGACGGTTGTCGCGGTTGTCGAGCACATCAATAATCTGATGGCGCGCCTTGGCGACAAATTCCGAGGCTTCTTCCGATTGTGGAAATACCTGCTTGAGCTGCGCCGGGGCGACAACTTCGGTGAAACCTTTTATGTTAAGATTGTTTGTGCGATACATAAGGACGATTCTCCTCCTGGGTGGGGTGTTGTACCCCGGTTAGCTTCAAGATTGCATGTGTAATGTGTAAAGTGTCTGCAGTCGATAAGATTACTCTTAAACCTCAGCCTTGTCAAAAAAGAGGCGCTTTTGTTAGGCAGAGCAACCCCGGGTTTGATGCTCCTCAACGCCAGCGTTTTAAAGGCTGCGTTCACATTCATTTTCTCCCTGTCACATTGCGGCGTACTTTGCTATCATCCATTTTCACAACAGGTTATTAACCCACTAAAGTTTAAGAGGAATTTATGTTTTTACGCGAGTTTTTTCTGGCTGTGGCCGGTCTGGTGGATCTGGCTTTCAGTATTTACATTATCATTATTGTGGCGCGCGCGGTGATCTCCTGGGTTAATCCCGATCCGTACAACCCCATTGTCCGCTTTCTGCACCGCGCTACCGATCCGGTGTTGTTCCGCATTCAGCGCCTGATACCGCTCCAGTTCGGCGGTTTCGATTTCACTCCGCTGGTGCTTTTGCTGGGGCTGTCGTTTGTGCAGCGTATTGTGCATGCGGCGCTGGTGTCCATGGCGTACAGTTTTTAGGCCCATGTCCGGCGAGGACCTCTCACGTTGCATAACCCGGGATGGTGACGCAACTCTGATAGCAGTGCTGGTACAGCCACGCGCGAGCAAAAACAGCGTGTGTGGCCTTCAGGGGGATGAACTCAAGGTACGCCTGACCTCACCTCCGGTGGACGGGGCCGCGAATAAGATGTGCTGCACCTTTTTTGCGCGCCTGTTCGGATGCGCTAAAAGCAGAGTTAGCATTGTGCGCGGGCACACCAGTCGGCATAAGCAGATACGTATCAAAGGGCAGAGCATAGCTGAAGTGCAGAAGGTGTTGCACAATATGCTCACTTGAGTACAATGAGCGCAGGGTTAGAATAAGGTTTTCATTTTATTAATGCAGCTTGACAGAGGTGCCGTTGTTCCATGGGGGAGGGGCGGCAGATTATTATGTGGCTCAGAAAATAAGGATCTAAAGGAGAGTTTATGCAGCCCTTTGTGTTTCACAATCCGACAAAAATTGACTTTGGCGCCGGGAAGGTGGATAAGGCAGGCAAGGCTACTGCGGAGTTTGGGAAAAAAGCGCTTCTGGTATATGGGCAGAACAGTCTGAAAAGCACCGGGATCTTTGATCGCATTATCGCTTCTCTCAAAGATGCCGGGGTCGAATGGGTGGAATTCGGCGGGGTGAAATCCAATCCGGTTCTGAGCCATACCCACGAAGGGGTGGAGCTGGCAAAAAAAGAGAAGGTCGATGTCATCCTTGCTGCCGGGGGCGGGAGTGTGCTCGATGAAGCCAAGGCGATTGCCGCCGGAGCGAAATACGATGGCGACGTATGGGATTTTTTTATCGATAAAGCCCAAGTTAAGGATGCACTTCCTCTGGTAACTGTCCTGACTCTTGCGGCCACCGGCTCCGAGATGAACTGCGGCGGCGTGGTGACCAACGAAAAAACCCAGCAGAAATTCAATATCTACGGTACTCCTCTTTTCCCGAAGATTTCAATTCTAGACCCGGAACTGACCTACACTGTTCCGCCCGATTATACCGCATACGCCGGGGTGGACGCCATCTCCCATCTGATCGAGGGCTATTTCACCAGCACCGATACCGAGACCCCCCTCCAGGATCGCTTTGTTGAAGGGACCGTCAAGGTAATCATGGGAGCGACCGAGCGTATCCTGCGCCGTGGTGACGACCCCGATGCGCGTGCCAATATGATGTGGGCATCTACTCTGGCGCTCAACGGCCTTTCCACTGCGGGCATCGGCAGCTATGGCATGCCCAACCACATGATTGAGCACTCCCTGAGTGCCATGTACGATATCCATCACGGTGCAGGTCTCTCCATCGTGATTCCGGCTTGGATGGCGTACCAGGCCGAGCGCAACCCCGAGAAGTTCGCGCGTTTTGCCAACCGGGTATTCCGCTGCAGTGGCGGCAGCACCGCGGAGCGCGGCCTTTACGCCAGTGACGCCATGCGCGAATGGTTCCGTAAGATCGGTTCCCCCGTGGATCTGAGTGAAGGGGATATCCCTGCTGAAGACATTCCCGCCATTGCCGAAAATGCCACTATGCTGGCGCAGAAGTGGGGGCTGACTGAATATACCAAAGAGGTGATAGTCGATATCCTGAAGCGTTGTGAGTAAATTTATCAATGTGACCATTCTGTAAAGGTTTGTGATACCCATTCCAAGGGACACTTTGCGCCGTCCATGGCCGTTCGACTGTCGCCGTCCGTGGCGACAGGCGCCCTTTCCATGGGTGCCACAAACCCGCTCACCAACTCCTCATGGATTTGCCCAACTGGTTGATTGCAATATGAAAATCGTCTCCTTCAACGTTAACGGCATTCGTGCGCGTCTGCATCAGCTCTCCGGGCTGGTGCAGACGCACGCGCCGGATATTATTGCCCTGCAGGAAACCAAGGTTCACGATGACCAGTTCCCCCGTACTGATATTGAGGATCTCGGCTATCATGTGAATTATTACGGTCAGAAAGGGCATTACGGTGTGGCGCTCCTCTCACGAAATGAGCCGCTGCGGGTGGAGTATGGATTCCCACATGACGATGCCGAAGCCCAGCTCCGCCTCATAGTGGCTGAGTATGCCACCCCATCCGGGGCAACCCTGAAGGTGTACAACGGCTATTTCCCCCAGGGGGAGAACCGCGCGCATCCGACCAAGTTTCCCGCTAAAGAGCGCTTCTATACAGACCTCACCCGTCTGCTGGAGGAGCACAACTCCTCAGCGGATATGTTTGTGGTAGTGGGGGATATGAATGTTGCTCCCGCAGATGTGGATGTCGGCATCGGAGCGGAGAATGAAAAGCGCTGGCTGCGCCAGGGGAAATGCTGCTTTCTCCCCGAAGAGCGTGACTGGCTCCAGACCCTGATGAACGTCGGTCTGCAGGACACCTACCGCACCTGCCATCCCGATCCAGCGAGCATCGATCCCGCCGCAAGCGGTTTGTACAGCTGGTTTGACTACCGCAGCCGCGGCTTTGAACGCGACCCCAAACGCGGTCTGCGCATCGACCTTATCCTTGCCAGCAGAGCCCTCCACCAGCACTGCCGCAGTGCCGGTATCGATTACACCATCCGCGCCATGCCCAAACCCTCCGACCACTGCCCCGTGTGGGCCGAATTTGCCTTGGATTAGAAATTTCTCCCGCATAAAACTAACGAGGTTGGTTGGATTTTCTCACTCATTTCCAATAAATAGTAAAATTTAACCTTTCTACACACCCCCTCCTTGATAGTCGGATCTGACCCTCACTCTGTCCAGGGTTTTTTATCTATCTTAATATAGTGTTTTTCGTATAATAATTAACCTGCGTTTATACGTAAAAAATTGAGCAGATTCCCTTTTATTTTTTTAGATGCTGTGGTATTAGTTTTCGTGTGTCCGAAAGACCGTTCTTTTTTCACTTTGCAGGTTAAGGGAGGAAGACTTGGGTCAGAACAAGCGCAACCGCATCCACACCGGATCACCAACCCGAATCCCCTGGCGGAACGATTGTTCTTACCTGTCTTCTGTGTCTACTGTTTTTCCAGCCGGGAAAACGGTTCTTTTTTCATGTTCTATGAAAGGAGGCTGTCTTTTTAGGTTCTGGTAGGAAGGTTTAGTTATTTACAACACTTTAATGGAGGTCGTATGAAACACCACTGTAAGTACGTAAGCAAGCGCCTCGCGCTACTCTTGATGGTTCTGTTCGTGGGTACATTCACCCTCACCGGTTGCGGCAGCGGCGGCGGATCGGATGACTATGACGCGCCTGATACAGGAAATACTGCTCCGGTTGAAGGTCAGGAAGACACTAATATCCTGATCGATGCAGCAACGCTTAAGAGTTGGGTAGATTCTGGTTTAGTAAACAATAATTCCAGTTATGAAAAAATAGTTATCCTTGATACGGGAAGTAGTTATGCAGATGGTCATATTCCAGGAGCGCAGTCTTGGTCTGGTGGTGGCGGTATTGTGCGTTATGAGGGTCCTGTCCTCAGCGGAAACATGGTTCTTGACGGACCTACCATGGATGCTGCCCTTCAGGCTCATGGAATTGATGAATATACGACCGTAGTATTTGCGGGTAATTCTAACCCGGGGCGTGTTTACTTCAATTTCCGCTATTGGGGTTTTGGCAAAGATCAGCTTAAGGTATTGAACGGAACTCTGGATGCTTGGACAGATGCGGGGTATGAGCTCACCACAGTAGAGCCTGTTGTTGAAGAGTCTGATTTCAGTGTTACAGAGCTTGATTACAACCCAGATGTTCGTGCTTCATTGGACGAACTAATCAGGGGGGTAGAGTCTCAGACCGTAGTTCCTTTGAATACTTATCCTGCAACTTCTGCTACAGAACCCTCTGTTAGTGGCATTTTTGATCCTTCTGGAGATTATACTATTTTCCAGGGCCTTATTGCCGGAGGTGTAGATGTAGCTTTTGCTAATGATTTTTACGCCACAGGAAGTTTTACGACTCTGCCTATTAAAAGCACAGAAGAAATTAAGCAGGTTCTTGCTGATAGAGGAATTGATGGTAGCAAGCCAATAGTAACTTATTGCCGTGCTGGGAACCTTGCTTCATATGGTTTTATGCCTATTGATATTGCTACCAATTATGACGTTATGGTTTATGACGGTTCTTACAGTCAATGGGGCAGCCTTACAACAGATCCAACAGTTGTGCCTGACTCTAGCTACCTGCTTCCGAGTGAATTGGCTGAATGGGCTACAGATATTCCTGCTTTAACACCATCTCCTATCTACAATATTGACAGTGGTGTTGCGATTGAAAAGCCCACCTTCAGGGTAATTGAGGGGGCCTTAAGCCCTTACGATGCTGGTGCTAACACCATCGAAAACGAAGATTATGAGTACTGGTCAACACCTGTTGATTCCGGTGATGGTGCTTCCGGTCCAGTGTCTGGTGGTATTGGAGGCGGTTGCTAATTTGCATTTTCAGTGCTGAGCAAATTACCCGAAATGATTCAATGATTATCCAAGCTAAAGGAGATATACAGTGAAATTTACTTTAAAAGTACTAGCTGCATGTACAGGTCTGGTAATGCTGGCGACCTCAGCATTTGCTGGCCCTATCTGGACATTTGGTCCCGAAGATCAGGGGCTGTTGAAACTTGATTATAATGGTCAGTTTCAAATGAACTATCGTGATATGGGCGCTGGTCCAGATGATGACGATACTATGGAGTTTAACTTCCGCCGTAATCGTATCGCCCTTATTGGTTTGTACGAGGGTTTTGGTATCTATGTTCAGACTGAATACCGCGAAGATAATAACATTACTCCTTTCGCTGTATCAGATGGAAATAATTCAGACTTCAGCATTCTGGATGCTCAGTTCCGTTTCAAGTACAATGACGCTGTTCAGTTCCGTGTGGGTAAGTTCAAGCACAGCTTAACACGTGAAAATCTCGAAGCATGTGAAAAGCCGCTGACCCTTGATCGTTCTGTTCTTATCAGTTCTCCGTTTGTGCAGACCCGCGACAAAGGTATTGTAATGTGGGGTAATCTGTTTGAGGACGTGTTCCAGTATCGTCTTGAAGCACTTAACGGGCGAAACGATTCGAGTTCAGCTCCAGATTCTAATTTCCGCTATGGCGCACGTGCTCACCTGACCTTCCTGGACAAGGAAACAGGATTCGGATACCGCGGTACCTATATGGGGGCGAAGAAAGTCATTACGCTTGGTGCTTCTTATCAGTTTGAAGGTGATGTAGCCTATGCCAATACTGCCTTACAGCAGGACGAAGTGGACTATCAGGCATGGTCTGTAGACTTCTTTGTTGAGTATCCAATTGAGGATATTGGTACTTTCACTTTCTCCACTGCATATGTGGATTATGACCTGGATGATGCGTTCAAGGGTGCAACTCCCGACCTGGATGCCATCGGTCTGCGCGGCGAGAAAAACGGCGGCTATACCAAGATCGGCTATATGCTGCCCAATATTCCGCTGCAGTTTTTTGCACGTGCCGAGAACTGGTCTTTTGCTGAATGGGGTGTATATGACCAGGAAGTTGACTGGTACGGTGGTGGTCTGAACTACTACTTCCGCGGCCAGAACCTTAAGCTGACTGTTGAGTATTCCATGGTTGATTTTGATACAGAGGTTGCAAATACAGATTGCGAAGACTTCGACAGTCTGACTGCTCAGCTGCAGGTGATCTTCTAAACCTGCTTAACGGCAAAACCTGTAACACCACAAAAGGCCCCCGCATCAGCGGGGGCCTTTTGTGTATTAATAGGGGCGAAAAATTTTTCACCCCTACAGTTGTTCATGCTACAATCCGCGCGAACGAATTGTTGTTCTCCCTTCTGATTTCTTGTGAGTGTCTTATACATGCACTTTCGCTTATTTAACATACTCAGCCTGTGTCTGCCCTTTCTGCTTTTAAGCGGGTGTTACTTCGCTGAGAACGAAAACCAGTGTGAACGCTGCCATGTGGGGCTGGAGCTTGCGTCTGAATCCCACACGGAATGCGTTGACTGTCACGGCGGGGATGTGAATGAGCCTGATATGAAGAAAGCACATGCCTCCATGCATGGGCCGCGCAATCCTTCCGCACCTGAATTTTGGGATAAGACCTGCGGCGAATGCCATGTGTATCAGCTTGAGCGCGTGCGCGCCAATCTCATGTATACCAATACCGGATTTATCAAAAACATCCAGCTCACCTGGGAGGGGGATGATGATAAGCTGTATGCCACCGCTACTGAAGAACTGTTTGATGCCGAAGGCAATCCGGTGACGCGTCCGAGTGTGGCGGAGTTGAACAATCTTGCCGGGGAGTTGTACCGTAAATTCTGCGCGCTGTGCCATGTCGGAGTGGAGAGCCACAGTATCTGGCGGGGGTCGCATGCATCGGGGTGTGCGGCCTGTCATTTCCCTTTTAACGAAAACGGTACCTACCAGGGTAACGACATCAGCATGAAGGACAAGTGGCCCCATTCGGAGACGCATAAACTCGAACCTCTGCCGGATAATGATGTATGCCTGCGCTGCCATAACCGCAGCGGGCGCATCGCCCTGAATTATCAGGGAATGAATGACGGAAACAATTCTCTGGTGCCGACCAGCAATGCCATTCCGGGGCCTGAACTCATGGGGGGGCCGCGCAACATCACCAGTATCCATGCGGATATCCACCACCAGAAGGGGATGGAGTGCATTGACTGCCATACCTCACGCGATGTGATGGGAGATGGATACGCGTATGAGAATATGTACCATCAGGTGGAGGTGCGCTGCAGTGACTGTCATGGCAGTGCCACAGAGCCACCAAAGGTGGAAACGCCCGAGCGTGAGAACCCCGAAGCCGTGCGCGAGGCGCGTAACTACGCGGCACAACCGCCTGCGGATGCAGCGCGGGTTCTGACCTCCAAGGGGCGCGCGTATGCAAATGTGTATAAAGACGGAGATGAAATTGTCCTTTTGGGCAAGCGCGACGGTAAACGCCATGTGAGCAAGGTGATTACCGCTACCCCGGAGCACGAGATCGAGGGGCATGAGCGCCTGAACTGTTATGCGTGTCATTCGCGCGCGGTGCCCCAGTGTTTCGGGTGTCATACCGAATATGATCGCTCCCAGCCGGGAGAGGACTTTATCAAACAGCGCCGCACCCGGGGTAAGTTCAGTGAAAAAGAGGATTATCGCGATATCTATCCCTTTGCTCTGGCTTTGGATCAGCGCCGGGAGATATCCCCGGTAACCCCTGGATGTCAGACCTTTATCACCGTCAAAGACAGATACGGCAAGGTATTAAAGGACGAATATGTAGCAGAGTTCAAAGGGCGGAATCAGCTGCGTTTTGCCCCCTTTTACTCACATAACACTGCAGACAAGGCGGTGGGATGCAGCGAATGCCACGCCAATCCGCAGTTTATGGGCTTTGGTCAGCACAGCGTGGCGCAGGGGGATATCGAGGCGCAGCTGTTGTGCGAAAAAGCTGAAGGCAAGCCTCTGGATGGTTTCATGCAGATGGAGGACGGTGAGATCACCGCATTTGCCGGGATTGTACGCGAGCACAGCCGTCCCTTAAACGCACAAGAGATCAGGAAGGTATTTGCGGTTAATCAGTGCCTGGTATGTCACACCGATCCGCGTGATCCCATATATGGAGAGAAGTTGGACTATGGACGTCTGGAAGAGTGTCTGCGTCTCGATGCTGCTGGCGTTGAGCTGTATCCCGCTGGCGAGTAACGCTGCGGTTGAGGTGACCGGAGCCCACGCCGGACTCGAATGTGATGCGTGTCATAATGCGAGTGAGCAGGCGCAAACCCTTGCCGCCGGTGAAAGTGGCGCGCCCGGTTGCAGCAAATGCCACGCCGGGATGGAGCACATTTTTAAGCATAACATGGCGACACGCACACCCGAGCAGGAATTCTGTGAGCGCAGCTGGAACAAGGCCGATCCGGAGTTTTTCGCCACCAACTGCATGGGCTGCCATGTGGATAATTGCCTGGACTGCCACGGGGACGATCCACATGCGATTCAACGCCCTGATATCGAGGATTGTCTCGAATGTCACAACGGCTACTTTGTGGGCTGGGACTACATGGGGCGCACCCCCCGGGATGACCACGAACGCTATCAGCGCGGCCCGAAGGCGCAGGGGAAGCACTATCTGAAGATGCGCCCCGATGTGCACGCCGAAGCGGGAATGAGTTGCGGAGAATGCCACGGCATGGAGAGCCTTAGTCGCGGAGAACTGGCATCCAGAACCTGCACGGATTGTCATGAGCCTGACCCTGAGGTGCTGGAACACTCCATCGCATCCCATATGGAAGAGATGACCTGCGCGGCGTGCCACGCGGCGTGGTCAGCGCAGGAGTATGGCACCTTTTACATCCACATTGAAAAGAGCAGCAATGCCGAATACTTTCCGGTTCGCCAGCCGTCAGAAAACTATCGCAAAAGTGCGTATCTGAAGCGCCACGACAGCCCGATTCTGGGGGTGAATAGCGCAGGAAAGGTGAGCCCGATCCGCCCGCAGTTTCTTGCGTACTATTCCCAGATGCGTGAGAATAAGCCAGTGGGGGAGGAAAACCGCCTCGTGGCGGCGGAGTGGAAGGCATATACTCCGCACACTATTCAGCGTGGTGGTCCCATGTGTGATGCCTGCCATGCAGATGCACGCCGCTTTGTGCATCAGGCGGATGAGCAGCGCGTGTATCGCCCTGATCTGGATGGATTGCAGCTCAACGGGTTCTGGAATCAGAGCGGACAGAGTGTATCCAACGGGCGTTTTTATACTTCGGAAGAGCTGGACAAACTTCAAGAGCGTGGACCTGAATACACGCGGAAATATATTGAGAAATGGCAACAGTTTCTAAATCCCGCCGCCGCTTCATCGCTGCAATAGCCGCAGCTGTTGGCGGAGGGTGGTTTCTGCAGCGTTTTTTTGCTCTGCCTCCGCATGCCGAACGCATGCTTTTGGAGGTGCCCACAACGAAAATGCCCGAACGGGGTGCCTTGGTGTTCCGCAAGGAGCGTATAGCTCTGGTGCGCGAGGAGGGCAATATCTACGCTTTGAGCCTAATATGCACCCATCTGGGGTGTACCGTAAACGTCCTGCCGCAGGGGATTTCCTGTCCGTGCCATGGCAGTGAGTTCACCAGCACCGGCAGGGTGGTGAAAGGCCCCGCGACCGAACCGCTCCCCCATCTACGCGTGGAGCAGGATGGCAAGGTGCTGCGCGTGTTTGAGGACAATATTGAGAATACAGCCTGATTTCTGGTTAGCCTTTTTCCTCTTCGTGCCACAGTGTAGGGGCTGGCCCCTGTGCCTGCCCGTTCCATCGTTTGTCGTTTTACGTTATTGGATCCGGGCAACCACGGGGGGCCCTACATGTTACGGGAGACAAAAGGTGGTGTGGGCCACCGCCCTCGTCATGTGGGCACTACGTAGAAATATGCTAGACAGGCGGAGACTCTTGCAAAAGTCGTCATCCTAGTGAAGAAGGGGATCCATTTTTTGGGTCAGACCCGAGATCTTCTGGATTCCCGCCTACGCGGGAATGACGGGAACTGTGTTTGCAGCTTTCTGCAAGAGGCTCATCCA
>JBNGCY010000045.1:0-2423 GCA_049975505.1 Desulfuromonadaceae bacterium
GTGCAAAAACCTAACCGGACAATGCTGTTCGTCTCTAAACAATCCTGAATTTATGAGACGACAGGCTGGCTGAATAAGCTTCGCAAAAGACAGTAGCCGCTCTTATATATCATTTGTAAATGGTGGATTTGGGCTCCGCAGTTAAATTGACAAAAACACTTCTGCTTGCTATAGAGTTGCTGGGCACATGCACCATTTTACCGATGCCCTGTTCTCTCAGCTATTAAGTCCTTAATTATCATGAAACTTCTGTATTCTAAAGAGGATATTGCCGCTCAGGTCGCTCGGCTCGGTGCGGAGATCAGTCGCGATTATGCTGGCAGGGAGATCATAGCCGTCATCGTGCTCAAGGGGGCATTCATGTTTGCCGCTGATCTGCTACGCAACATCAGTGTCCCGGTAACCCTTGAGTTCATCCAGGCTGCAAGCTATCACAATAACACCTGTTCAAACCGTGATGTGGAGATCATCATGGATCTTAATAGCGATATCTCCGGCAAACATGTTATTCTCATTGAGGATATTCTCGATAGCGGACACACCCTCGCGGCTTTAAAACATCTGTTGAACGAACGCAATCCCGCTTCGCTTCGTCTGTGCACGCTGCTGGACAAACAGGAACGCCGCGAAGCACAGATAGAAGCAGACTACATTGGCATGGAAATCAAAGACAGATTTGTTGTAGGATATGGGATGGATTACGCGGGCAAACATCGTCATTTAGGCCAGATCTATACCATCTGAACGGTGCATTGGCTCGCTGCTTGGACTTTACGTATAAGACGTTGCATGCAACGTCTCTACATAAAATATCACGCGCGTTGCATTTGGCGCTTTTTGCTTAACCATCTGATTTTCTACTTTCTGCGAAAGTATCAACCCTGACCCCCCCCAGTTGGAGGCTGTTACAACATATGATTATCCAGTGTGAGCAATGCGAAACCATATATCGGTTCGATCCATCCCTACTCCAGAATGGTGAAGCTCAGGTGCGCTGCATCCGCTGTGGCAATATTTTCAGAATCGACTTCTCCTCCGATCTGGGGGAGGAGTTCCTGGAAACTGAAACGCCTTATACTGCGGCACCAACATCAACGCAAAGTCCCCAACAGGCCCTTTCCGATCTTGCAGAACCGCAAACCGGGTTCAGTTCAGATGAAATAACGTCAGAAAACAGAGATGAAGAAGATTTCTGGAGCAGTCCTGGAGAATTCAGTCTCGACACATCTGACTCAGAGGCGGATACAGATTCTCTCCTGGAGCCTGAAGCATCCAGAGCAGCGGACACCTCCAGTGCCAATGAATTCATTTTTAAACCACTGGATGATGAAACAGGCGTAGCTGAATCTACCGAGCGTACAGACGAGGATCAGGAACAGCGAAACATCATCTCTCCTGCGGCAAAACCAGGAAAAGATAAAAAACCCCCGCGGAAAAAGAAAGGATCCAAGCTGCTTCTGCTGCTGTTGCTTATCATCCTTCTTGGGGCTGGTATCTACGCTTACTACTTCGTCGCCTATGGGGTAACCAGTGTATCCCAACTCATGAATAAAGCCGAGGAGCAGATAAATAACCTCCTCAATCCCCCACCTGAAACCGCCGGCCCGTCTATCGACATCCAAACCGGAGAGAACTTCTACATCACCAACGAACACCTTGGCCCGCTGTTTGTTGTAAACGGAAAGGTAACCAACATCAGCGGGCAACCCCAGGGAGAGATCGCCGTAATCGCCTCCCTGTACTCATCTGACGGAACCGTTCTCAAAAGTATCAAGGTTTACTGTGGCAACACTATCAGCAAAGAGAGTTTGCGAACACAATCCCTTGCACAGCTCCAGGAACGCATGGCAAACCGGCTTGGTGCAGGGCTTTCCAATGTTTCCGTCCAGCCCGGGGAGTCCGTTCCGTTCTGTGCGGTATTTCACGATCTGCCGGACAATTTTGCTCAATTCAGCATCAGCGAAGCCCCAGTGACCACCCCGGACAGGTAATCTCAAGGCAGCAGCGCATCTATTTCAACCTGTACCGCTGCCTTCTTATTCGCCAAAACAGCCGCATCACCCCATTCTCAACACCTCATAATAGTCCCGACATCCGCCAACCAGCGCAGTTTGTTTAATTGCCCACAAAATAATACACTGATTGTTTAGCCATACTAAAAGGAAACAAAAAAACTTGCACATAAACCTTTATTTGGCTATTCTTGGTGCCTAAGATTCTGTTTTTTCTTCTTTAAAACAAATAGTTAACGATTTTGAGCAGAAATAGTATGCATTTTAAAACGCTATTTTCCTGCCTCTTTTTTTTCTTTTTCAAGGAGGAGTACCGGCTATGGATATTCTAGCGCTTAATTGCGGCAGCTCATCAGTCAAGTATCAGCTTTTCAACTGGGATGAGCGCTGCGTTATTGCCAAAGGTGTGGT
>JBNGCY010000045.1:2523-4376 GCA_049975505.1 Desulfuromonadaceae bacterium
TACGTCTCCAAGCGTGCCGCCATCAATCTGGGCAAGCCTCTGAAGGAATGCAATATCATCACCCTCCACATTGGCAACGGGGTCTCACATACCGCCATCAAAAATGGGGTATCGGTTGACACGACTATGGGGCTCACCCCATTGGAAGGAGCGATGATGGGCACCAGGTGCGGTGACATCGATCCGGCTATCCCTCCCTTTATTATGGATCAGGAGGGCTTGAACCCGCGCGAGATTGATTCGATCCTGAATAAAAAATCCGGGATTTTAGGCGTCACCGGGCGCTATACCGACCGCCGGGATGTGATTGAAAATGCTGAAAAAGGTGATTATCGCTGCAAACTTGCCCTGGAGATTGAAGCATACAGAATCAAGAAATACATCGGTGCGTATGCAGCAGCTCTGGGAGGAGTGGATGCAGTGGTCTTCACTGCGGGTGTAGGTGAGAATGCCGGAGCCATCCGTGAAAAAGCCCTTGAGGGTCTTGAATTCATGGGGATTAAACTGGATAAGGAGAAAAATCTCAAGACTTTCAGTAAGCACGGCGAGACCGAAATAACCACGCCGGATTCAAGCGTGAAGGTGTTTGTCATCCCCACCAACGAGGAACTGGTCTTTGTGGAGGATGTGGTGGCTATCCTGGATAAAACCTACACCGACCATATGGAATTCCGCTACACCTTCACCGATCCGGAATATAAGCCATAAGCGCTGCAGGTAATACTATTAGACAAAAAAGCCCCGCCGTTCATCATTTTGAGCAGCGGGGCTTTTTTGTACCTAGTGCCTTGAACCTTGAACCTTTTCCCTGTACTTATGCCTGCGCCTGCACTGCAGTAATCGCTGCCACGTTCACAATGTCATCCACACTGCAGCCCCGCGAGAGGTCATTGACCGGCTTGGCCAGCCCTTGAATGATAGGCCCTACCGCCTCAGCTCCGGCCACACGCTCCACCAGTTTGTATGCGATATTTCCCGCATCCAGATCGGGGAAAATCAGGGTATTGGCCTGGCCTGCGACCTTGGAATCCGGCGCCTTTTTCGCCCCGACCTTGGGCAGCAGCGCGGCATCGGCCTGAAGTTCGCCATCAATCTGCAGATCGGGTTGCATTTTCTGCGCAATACTCAACGCCTCGAGAACCTTGTCGGCATCGGCATGCTTGGCGCTACCCTTGGTGGAGAATGACAGCATAGCGACCTTGGGTTCCACTCCGAGAAAACTACGGCAACTGCCTGCTGTGGCGACAGCAATCTCCGCCAGAGCCTGTGCCCCAGGGTTCGGATTAACCGCGCAGTCGGCAAACAGCATAATACCGTTTTCACCAAAATCCGGGTTTTTGGTCACCATCAGAAACACCGAAGATACGGTTTTCATCCCTGCAGCGGTGCCGATCACCTGAAACGCGGCGCGCAGCACATCTCCGGTAGTGTTGAACGCTCCGGCAACCGCACCGCCGGCATCCCCTTTGCGCACCATCATGGAGGCAAAAAACAGATTGTCTTCGGCGGTAAGCATTTTACGTGCTTCATCCGGAGTAACGCCCTTCTTTTCCCGCAGCTTTACGAGCTCATCCACATAGGCGTCGAGGTTTTCCGCCTGAGCCGGATCAAGCAGAGTCACTCCATCCAGACTCACTCCGAGTTCAGATGCTTTGGCCTGCAGGGCGTCGGGCTTGCCCAGCAGGACTATGTCAGCCAGGCCATCAGCCACAATTCTGCCGGCAGCTTCGATCATACGATCATCATAACTTTCGGGTAAAACAACGGTCTGCTTGCTTGCACGCGCTTTTTCTTTAATCTGATCTACCAGATGCATGTCTCCTCCTCACATAAAACAAGGTTTTATTTATACT
>JBNGCY010000045.1:4476-10551 GCA_049975505.1 Desulfuromonadaceae bacterium
CTGATCTACCAGATGCATGTCTCCTCCTCACATAAAACAAGGTTTTATTTATACTCATACGGTCTTATACCTGAAGACCAATCCCGGCGTCAAGCGCGTTGTTTGATAGGGATTATTCAGAAAAGAGGGAGTTAACAGGTTTGTCCCATCGAGGAGGTAGAGCTATTCTCTGCGTGGTTTCGGATCCACAAATCTGCTTGTACTGTAAACCCGGCCGTTTTTAAGGATTCTCCACTCCCCTCCGTAGGGATCAGACGGAAGCTCACGCAGATATCCATGCTGCACAAGGTCATGCAGAACATCAGGGTCGGAGCCCTCCTCCGTGCGATAGCGTTGCAGTGCTTCCTCAATTTGCACGGCGCGCTCCAGAGCCAGAAGACGCTTGCCCATGCGCTTCTTCAGAGCATCACTGTTGGTTTGTGCCAGCATCTGCTGGAGAAACAGCAGTGCTGTTTGAGACTTCCCCCCGTAGTAGGCCAGGCGTGCCGCCAGGGTTTTGAGAAATGCCGGACTCCCCGGAATTTTGGAGGCCTGCATCAGATACTCGCTGCCGGTGGTATAATCTTTCAGGAAGTAAAAGTAGTTAAATCCCACATAGTAGGGTAACTGCCAGTCCCAGTCGCGGTATCGCATTCCCTTGGTCAACAGGGCGTTGGCGTCCTCAAAGCGCTGTGCATCCCAGGTCAAAAGCCCCTCGCCAAGCACATATGGATCGAGAAAGTATGGGTCAAGATCAGTCACCACATCGAGACTGTAGGCAAAAAAATCCCAGTCCTCTGCGCTCATGCGCTCCTGTTTTACCGAACGATCGCCGTAGAAGGTGATAGCGCGCAGAAACTCATAATCGCTCAACAGTCCCTGATATCCGACAGCGAGCACCCGCGCGAATGCTGCGGGCATGGTGTATCCCGGAGGCGTGCTGCGCCGCACCTCGGCACGCTGCTCCCAGCTTATATCGCGCACTACCAGATAGAGCGGGATGAGCACCACCAGCATCAGCGCATTTATTCCAACCCGGCGCCAGCGCATCAGTTGAACTCCCGCCGCCGGAATATAAGCGCCGCAAGCCAGAGTAGCAGGAGAATATATCCGACACCGTATGCACCGCTGACAAATAGGCGAACCGGCTCCAATGCCAGACCGTGCGCCGCTTCGGTCTTCAGATCAAACGCGGCAAAATTGGGTGCCAGCCACGCCACGATCTCCAGCACCGTGCGCAGAAGTTCCGAAGCCGCCACCTCCCCGGCTGCCGCCTGGGACTTCAGATAGAAGAGTACCTCTTCGATGCTTATTCCCACCAGGTAGCTGGCTACGGAAAATATCAGGGTGATAAACGAAGAGGTGGTAATGGCGCTGAAAAACACCACAATGGCGCAAAGGAGCGCGAGTTGAACGGCGATAAAGGCCACAGCCCAGAAATACACGCTCCAGGTAAAACCCCCGAAATAATCCGGATACATGGCGTGGACTCCCGCAACGGTTGCGGTGGAGAACACGAGTAACAAAGCCAGGGTACACACAACAAGCAATACCAGACCCAGATATTTGCCGTAGATATATTCCCCGCGCGAAAACGGCTTCGACAGCACCAGGTGGATAGTTTTTTTATCAATATCCTTGGCCATCAGGTTTATGCCGATAAAAAACACCAGCAGCAGCCCGGCAAATGAGAGGGCCGCGAGGTTCATATCCACGGTCACCTTGCCCAGATCACGCATAAAGAATCCGGCTACCGCCACATTGAGCCCGAGGACGAACAGGGCAAACAACAGAATTCCGAACACAGAGCGATCACGAATACCTTCTCTGCATGTTACCAGAGCCAGCGCTCCAACCCGCTTCAGCATCAGTTTTCTCCTCCCACTGCGGCAACAAACTCATCTTCGAGGCTGCGTTCCTTATCTCGAAAGGCACGCAGGTCATCCGCTTCAAACTCGCGCACCAGACGCCCCTGATGCAGGATTGCGATACGGTCGCACAGACGTTCGGTATCACTCAATATATGTGAGCAGAAAAACACCGTCTTGCCCTGGTGCTTCAGATCCAGAATCAGATCACACACCATCTTGCGCCCCAGGGGGTCGAGACCACTCATGGGCTCATCCAGAATGATCAGTTCCGGATTGTGGAGGAGAGCAAAACAGAGGCCGGCACGCTGACGCATCCCCTTGGAAAACGTACGCAGGCGCCTCTTCAGGGCGTATTCAATCCCGGTCTGGTGCGTAATCTCAGTAATCCGGGTTTCAATCTGATCTCTATTCATCCCGCATGCCTGACCTGCAAAATGCAGGAGTTCGCGCAGGGTAAGATGCTCATACAGATAAGGATTTTCGGGCAGATACCCTACTTTATGCAGAAAGCCCCCACCACTTGCAGGCTCTCCGGCAATACACACCCTGCCCCGGTCAGGACGAATCAGATTGAGGAGCATGCGGATGGTGGTACTTTTCCCCGCGCCATTGAGCCCTACCAGACCATACACCGTTCCGGCCGGCACCTCTAAGCTCAGACCATTTACCGCCTGAACCGGTTTTTTGAACAGACCGGGTTTGTATCTTTTATAGATCGAATCAATTATAATCTCTGTCACACACAGTCTCCGTTATATACTCTATTTGAGATATTTGCCGTAGTCACCTTCTGATAGCCGAGCGGATCAAAATAGATGTATTCCCCCCTCTTTTGTAAAAGTCACCTTCAGGCGCGATTATTCGTGGCTAAATCCGCTCTTACGTTGTCTCTTTGGGACGATTTTAGACGTAAGACAAGGGTAACACACAAAAAAGTATGAATTTCCTACAGAATATATACGATGATGACGGATCTTAGTAAAGTTACAGTCAGTGAATATAACAGATATGCCAAATAGCGCCAGCTTATGGCTGGCGTAAATATCTACACGCACATTTTCTTTATTCGCGCATAAATTCGCCTAAATTTTAAGCAGCCGCCCTGTTTCCTGCTCCCATTTCTTGACCTTTTCGGATCTCTGGCATACCCTGTCGCAATTCTTTCATCTGCAGGGATAAACAGACGTTCTACTTTATCCTCGCATAACCCCGGTTACCTTACTGCTATGGCGCAGGATCTTCTACAATTTATTCTCGCTGGCCTCACCAATGGAGCTATCTATGCCCTCATAGCTCTGGGATTCAGTGTAGTGCATAACAGCATGGGAATTGTCAACTTCACCCAGGTGGACTTTGTCTCCCTCGGCGGCATGCTGATGTTCACCGCCCTGATCACCCTGAAGCTTCCCATGCTCCCCGCCCTGCTGTTTGCCATATTGGGAGTGGCTCTGATTGCGGTTATGGTGGAGCGATTCGGTCTGCGCCCGGCGCGTTCGCACAATGAACTGGTGCTTATTTTTCTCACCATCGGCATCTCCATCATTCTGCGCGCCGGGATGAAACTGATCTGGGGCACGAACCGCATGGCCCTGCCCCCTTTAAGTGATGATACTCCGCTGACGCTGCTCGGCGCCACTATCCTCCCCCAGGCCATCTGGATTCTGCTCCTCACCCTGCTATCCATCATCCTGCTCCACTGGTTTTTTCAACGCACCCCCATGGGGCTGGCCATGCGCGCAGCAGCATCCAATCCCACTGCAGCGGCAATTGTGGGGATAGCTCCGGAGCGGATTCGCTCCTACAGTTTTGCCATTGCCGGTGCCCTCGGTGGTCTTGCCGGAGTCCTGGTAACCCCCATAACCACTCTGAGTTACGATGTCGGGGTCCTGCTGGGGCTCAAAGGATTTGCCGCCGCTATTCTGGGCGGGTTCGGCTCTTTTCCGGGCGCAATCCTCGGCGGGGTGGTGCTGGGGCTGCTTGAATCCCTTTCAGCAGCATACATATCCAGCGCCTACAAGGATGCGGCGGCCTTTGTGGTGTTGCTGCTGGTTCTCTTTGTGCGCCCCAAAGGGATGTTGGGGAAATGATGGCTGCATAATTCACCGTAGGGGAATAAATAGAGGAAAGGGCAGACACATTCGGTCTGCCCCTACCAAAATAAAACAGCAATCACATAAACAAACTACAGGATAAACATGAACGCTAATCACAACATAGAACTGTTGATGGGCAATGAAGCCATGGCCTGCGGCCTGATCGAAGCCGGATGCCAGGTGGTGGCGGCATATCCGGGCACACCTTCCACGGAGATTCTCCAGGCGGTGGCGGATCGCCATAAAGAGGCACGTGAACCGCTACATGTGGAGTGGTCGGTTAACGAAAAGATCGCGTTCGAAGTGGCCCTCGCGGCGAGCTACACCGGCAAACGCAGTGCTGCAATCATGAAACAGGTGGGGCTCAACGTCGCTGCCGACCCCTTTATGCGCACTGCGTATCTGGGGATCAAAGGTGGGATGCTCGCTATTGTAGCCGACGACCCGGGACCGCACAGTTCCCAAAATGAGCAGGATACGCGCCTGTTCTGCCTCCAGGGGCGCGTGCCGGTATTTGACCCGGCGAGCCCGGCAGAGGCGAAGGAGCTTATCCCCCTCGCGCTCAAACTGGGGGAAAAGTACGAGATGCTTACGGTACTGCGTCCGGCGACGCGCATCTGCCACTCACGCCAGAGTATTGGGCGCAACCCGGTTACCACCCTGGAGCGCAAGGCCGATTTCAGCAAGGATCCGGCTCGCTGGGCCGCTACTCCGGCATTCCTGCCGCGTCTGCACCAGGAACTCAACACCAAGCTCGAAGCCTTCGCCACAGAAGAGGCTATCCAGCCACGCAAGCTCAGTGGCGATGGACGCTATCCGCGCCGCGCTATCGTGGCCTCTGGGATCGTCTACAGCCATCTGGTGGATCTGCTCGAAGAATTGGGCCTGAGCGGAAGCATCGACCTGCACCAGGTGATCGTACCCTACCCGCTGAATCCGGCATGGATTGAAGGGCTCAAACGCGAGTATGAACAGGTGATGATTGCGGAGGAGACCTACCCCGTTATAGAGATGCAGTTGTGTCACCCCGGCGCGTTCGGCAAACACAACGGAGACATCGTCAGGGAGGGAGAACTGACCCCGGATGTGCTCTACATTGCCCTGAGCCGGTTTCTCGACCTGCCCGCTACCGCCCCGGCCCCGCAGGATGCGCGCGGTCAGCGCCCTTCCCTGTGTCCGGGATGCCCGCATCGCAGTGCGTTCTACAGTATCAAAAAGGTGTTCCCCAAGGGGATCTTCCCCTCCGACATCGGTTGCTACACCCTGGGGATCAACCTCAAAGCGGTAGACACGGTGCACTGCATGGGCGCGTGCATCAGCCAGGGAGCCGGTTTCTATCAGAGCTATGTTCAGGATCAGAAAGAGGATTTTCCCACAGTGGTGGTCACCATCGGCGATTCAACCTTTTTCCACTCCGGCATCACCGCCCTGATCAATGCGGTCATCCAACAGGCACGTATCATTGTGGTGATTCTGGATAACGCCACCACCGCCATGACCGGAGGGCAGCCGGTTCCGCATCTGGGCGTCACCGCTACCGGCGCAAAAACCCAGGCCGTTGCGATTGAACCGCTGGTTGCGGCAAGCGGAGTGAAGTTCATGGAATGTTGCGATCCCTACGACAGCCACAGATTCGAGGATCTTCTGCGTGAAGCTGACGCCCACATCCGCTCCGAAACGGGCTCTGTCGCGGTATTGATCTCCCGTCACGGCTGCATGATGACTCCCGGGGTTCTGCAGCAGCAGGCGCGCTATCGCATGAGTATCACCTCCGGGTGCATTGCCTGCCGCCGCTGTGTGGATGCGTTTGAATGCCCGGCCCTGAGCATGGATACGGAAAACGCCATTGCCGTAATTGACCAGGATCGCTGCGTGGGCTGCGGCACCTGCATCCCGGTATGCCCGGTGAATGCGATCAAAGGGATGAAATGATGGTAGGGGCGCACCGATGTGTGCGCCCATGTTCGATTGTCCGTCATCCTGAACTCGATTCAGGATCTCCATGCAGAAGAGATTGCGGATCAAGTCCGTAATGACGTGAAAAGAGATGGGGCAAATCCCAAGACCCTTAAAAAACAAACACCCAAATCAAATAGATACACATGGAGCACAACATGAAACAACAGATCATT
>JBNGCY010000045.1:10651-21982 GCA_049975505.1 Desulfuromonadaceae bacterium
AAACACCCAAATCAAATAGATACACATGGAGCACAACATGAAACAACAGATCATTGTCAGCGGCATCGGCGGCCAAGGGGTGCTGTTTCTGACCCGGGTTATCGCCCAGGCCGCAGTGAACAGTGGCATTGCGGTGCTGACCTCCGAAACCCACGGCATGGCGCAGCGCGGCGGTACGGTGCTGTCATGCATCAAGGTCGGGGAGTTTTCCAGCCCCCTGATCCGCGCGGGGCAGGCGGATCTCGGCCTCATCTTATGGGACGCCAACCTTGAAGTTCACCGGAACCTTATGCGCCCGGAGGGTGTTCTCGTAGTCAATTCCACCGCTGCAGGAGATTATATCCACCTCGATGCCACCGCCATGGCGCGTGAACTGGGCAACGCCGTGCTCACCAATCTGGTTCTTTTGGGTGCGGCGGTAAAAAATCGGGCACTTTTCTGTAATAAAGAAGAGTGCGAGGAAGCGATCCGCCATCTGGCTCCAGAGCGTTTTGTAGAACAGAATATCGCTGCGTTTCACCTCGGACTGGAAGCCTGAAAACACATTTCAGAACGGATAGATCGGACTCATGCATATGCGCACCCCGGATAAAATTCTGTATTTCATTCGTCTGCATCGCACCGGTCTGTGGGTAACGCTACTGGGTCTGTGTCTGCTCCTTTATCCGCTGGTTCAGACCAATCCCTACACCCTGGGGATATCCAATCTGGTGGCCATCTATGCAATTGTGGTCCTGGGACTGAACCTGTTTATCGGCTATGCGGGGCAGATATCCCTGGGGCATGCGGCCTTCTTCGGGCTCGGGGCCTATGGTTCGGCTATCAGTACGGTTACCTTTGAAATCAACCCCTGGGTGGCGATGCTGGGTGTCGGCGCCATGGTCGCGGTTTTCGCCATGCTTCTGGCAATCCCCACCCTGCGTCTTTCCGGGCACTACCTCGCGATGGCGACCCTGGGCTTTAATATCGTCATACACCGCATTTTTATCCAGTGGGACGAGGTTACCGGAGGGGTAAGCGGCTTTTACGGTATCCCTTCGCTGAATATTGGAAACTTCATCTTCGATACCGAAGTCAGGTTTCACTATCTGGCATGGAGCATGGCCCTGCTCGCTTTGCTCCTGTGCCTCAATCTGGTGCGCAGCGGGGTCGGACGCGGTCTCGCCGCGCTGGCCGGAGATGAAAGCGCCGCAGCCGCCCTGGGGGTGAACACGCGCGGGAGCAAGATCAAGGTCTTTGTCCTCTCAGCGATCCTTGCCTCTGTCGCCGGGAGCCTGTATGCCCACTGTTATGCCTACATCAGCCCCGGTTCTTTCGACATATTTGTCTCCACCGACCTGGTTATCATGGTAGTAATCGGAGGGATGGGCTCCATCTGGGGTTCTCTGTTCGGCGCGGCTCTGATCACCTTGTTGCCCGAATGGATAGAAGTATTTGAGACATATAAGGATTTTGTCCACGGGGGAATTCTGGTGCTGGTGCTGATGTTTCTGCCCCAGGGTTTTATCAGCGGTCTGGTTGATCTGTTCAGAACCCGTGCCGCCCTGCACAAGAAATCCCTGAAGCGGAGGGATCATGCTTCAACTTGATATGGTGACAAAATATTTCGGCGGCCTCCCGGCCCTGCAGGAGGTGTGCTTCAGAGTACCGCATGGAAAGATAACCGCCCTCATCGGACCCAACGGCGCGGGGAAAAGTACCCTTATCAACTGCATCACCGGGGTTCTCACCCCCGACAGCGGCACTATTGTTCTGGAGCAGCATCCCATCACCTCCGCACCTGCGCACCGTATCGCCCGCGCCGGTGTGGCACGCACGTTTCAGAACCTGAGACTGTTTGGACGCCTTTCGGTTCTCGACAATGTGCTCAGCGGCCTCACATCTGAAGCCGGCTCGAGCATGTGCATGGCCATGTTGCGCCTCCCCTACCTGCGCCACCGCGAGCGCCGCCTCAAGCTCCGCGCCCTTGAAGCTCTGGATAATTTCAACCTTGCGGACAAGGCCGACTGGCCTGCGCAGATTCTCGCCTATGGTGACAAAAAACGCCTGGAGCTGGCGCGCGCCACCGTGAGCAACCCGCGTCTGCTCCTGCTCGATGAACCGGTTGCGGGTCTCAATGCCGCTGAAACCGCCGGGGTAAAATCCCAGCTGCAGCGCCTGCGCACTCAGGGCCAGACCCTGCTTCTGGTGGAACACGATATGGAGCTGGTGATGGATCTGGCCGATCAGGTGGTGGTGCTCGACAGCGGCAGGATTATCGCCTGCGGCACACCGGATGAGATCCAGCGTAATCCACGTGTGCTCGAAGCCTACCTGGGGAGCATGGAGGCCACGGCATGAGACACGACACGCAAAGCACACCTGTATTGTTACGCGCTCAGAATCTCTGTGCCCATTACGGTGCGGCCCAGGCACTCTTCAACGTAGATCTTAGCATCCATGCGGGGGAGACCATCGCCCTTATCGGCGCCAACGGCGCCGGCAAAAGTACGTTGCTTAAATGCATCATGGGGCTTCTCCAGCCAAGCAGCGGCAACATCTTTCTGGAGCAGGAGGAAGTAACCACAGCCAAACCTGCAGCCATGGTGCGCCACGGTCTCGCCCTCTCCCCCGAAGGGCGCGAGGTGTTTGCCCCTCTGAGCGTGGAGGAGAACCTACTCCTCGGCGCCATGGCGCTTAAGCTCAAACACACTGAACAGCGCGCCCGCGTGGAAGAAATATACGAGCGTTTTCCGCGCCTGCAGGAACGCCGCACTCAGCTTGCGGGCACCCTCTCGGGCGGAGAACAGCAGATGCTCGCCATGGGACGCGCCCTGATGGCCAAACCGCGTCTGCTCCTTTTGGATGAACCCAGCCTGGGACTGGCGCCAAAGATCACCGATGAAATATTCGGCATTATCCACCAGCTCACGCGCAGTGGCACCACCATCCTGCTGGTGGAACAGAATGCCGCGCGTGCCCTGAGCGCCTCAGACCGCGCCTACCTGCTGGCCAACGGCAAAATGGTGCAGCAGGGGCGCAGCGATGAATTACTCAACGATCCGGAACTGCGCACCGCCTTTTTAGGCGCGGCAAGCGCCAACAGTGCGAAAGCCAGTCGTCTTGGTGCGGCCGGACTGACCAATATCCGCCTGGAGAAACCCGCTATGCATCAACAGAACTTTATGCCTGAATTTAAAACCGAAGAGGAACTGCGCCGCCACCAGCTCAAAGGGCTGCAGTGGAGTGTGCGCCACGCCTGGGAAGGGTCAAGTTACTACCGCGAACGCCTCGACGCTGCCGGCATCACCCCGGAAATGATCACCAGCCTCGAAGATCTGCAGCGTCTGCCGTTTACCGATGCCGACGATCTGCGCGCCGGATACCCGTTTCCACTGCGCGCGGTGCCGTTCGAACAGATTGTGCGCATCCACGCGAGCTCCGGCACCACGGGAAAGCGCAAGGTACTGTGTTACACCCGAAAGGATCTGGATGACTGGGAGTATTTCTTTGCGCGCTGCTATCAGATGGCCGGGGTAACCCCCCTGGACCGGATTCAGATTGCGGTGGGCTACGGGGTATGGACCGCCGGGGCCGGATTTCAGGCCGGATGTGAAAAGATCGGAGCCATGGCGGTTCCAGTGGGACCAGGAAATATCGACCTCCAGATTCAGTTTCTCCTCGACTTTCAGTCCACGGTGTTCTGCTCCACCGCTTCCATGGCTCTGCTCATGGCCGAGGAGATCCACCGCCGCGGCATTGCGGACAAGATCAATGTCAACAAGATCATCTACGGCTCCGAGCGCTCCTCGGTTTCCATGCGGCGCAAGATATCCGAACTCTTCGGCGGCGCGGAACTCTTCGATATCACCGGGCTCACCGAACTCTACGGCCCCGGCACCGGAATCGAGTGCTCCGACCATGATTGCATCCACTACTGGGCGGATTACTATATCCTTGAAATCATCGACCCCGAAACCCTGCAGCCGGTACCCGACGGCGAATGGGGCGAGATGGTGGTGACCAGCCTGTGCAAGGAGGGCTCCCCCATGCTGCGTTATCGCACCCACGACATCACGCGCAAGATACCCGGGCCCTGTACCTGTGGCAGCCCCCTGCCGCGTCATTCGCGCATCAAAGGGCGCTCCGACGACACCATCAAGTTCCGCGGTGTCAACATCTACCCCAGCAGTATCGACACCATCCTTTCTCAGGTGCCGGGGCTTGGGAGTGAGTACCAGATCCATCTCAGCCGCGATGAGGATTCGGGGCGCGACCACATGCGTATGGTGGTGGAACGCGGCCAGGGCGTGGATGCAGCACGCAGCGCCGAACTCATCCACGAAGCGGGTCATCAGATTAAAAAGCAACTGCTGGTCAGCGCCGAACTCGAGCTGGTGGACTACGGAGCCCTGCCGCGCTCCGAGAAGAAGAGCCAGCGCGTGTTTGATACGCGGATTCAGGATGAAATTGTCTGATTGTAAAAATTCAGCTACCATTACCGGTCGGGGCTTGTGGCACCCATGGAAAGGGCGTCTGTCGCCATGGACGGCGACAGTCGAACGGCCATGGACGGCGCAAAGTGTCCCTTGGAATGGGTGCCACAAGCCCTTACTCAACAGTTAAAGAGGAGAAAAACCATGAAACGCATACTGATACTTACAACCATGCTCCTGAGCATGACCCTCGGCGCCCATGCCAGTGAGAACATCAAAATCGGCGCATTTTTTGATCTCTCAGGCAATGCGGCGTTCATCGGCACCCCCACCAAACTGGTGGCACAGATGGCAGTGGAACAGATCAACGCACAAGGAGGCATCAACGGGCGCGAGATCGAACTCATCGTGGGCGACACCGAGGCCAATCCGGCTAAAGCGGTGAATCTGGCGAAGAAGTTTATCTACAAGGATAAGGTTGCAGCCATCATCGGCCCCACCATGACCGATACCGGTATGGCGGTAAAGATGCTCGCCAACAAGGGCAAAACCCCGATTTTCATGACCGTCGGCGGCGATCCGGTAATCATGGGCGGGAAATTCGGCCCCTTTGACTGGGTATTCAAGTCACCCCAGCGCTCCAGTATTGCTGTAGCGCGGCTGTTTGAGTATTTGCAGAAACAGGAAATAAAAACCATCGCTCTCCTCGCCGCCGCAGACGGCTTCGGCAAGGATGGAGCGAAGTGGGTCAACGAGTTGGCGCCGGAATATGGGATCGAGATTGTGGCCCAGGAGTCCTTCTCCCCCCGCGATACGGATATGACCACCCAACTCACCAAGGTTAAAAACGCCAACCCAGAGGCGATTATAACCTGGACTATAGGTCCTGCAGGGGCGATAGTGGCCAAGAACAAAGCTCAGCTCGGGATTGATATCCCTCTATTCCAATGCCATGGCCTCCCCGACCCCAAGTACATCGAACTTGCCGGCAGTGCGAGCGAAGGCAACCGCATGCCTTCAACCAAACTCCTGGTTGCCGACGAATTGCCCGACTCAGACCCGCAGAAGCCGGTGATTCAGGAATTTATCCGCCTCTACACGGAAAAGGGTTATCATAAACAGTTCCCCATCAACACCCACTCAGGTTACGCCTGGGATGCACTCATGATTCTGGCGGAGGCCATGCAGAAGAGCGGCACCGAAGCCGAGGCCCTGCGCCAGGCGCTTGAGAATACCCGCAACCACGTAGGGATATCCGGCATCTACAATATCAGCGCCACTGATCACAATGGGCTGGGGACCGATTCCATGGTGATTGTAGAAATAAAGGATGGAACCTTCAGGCTGGCGGATTAAGCCGGTAGCCGATCACAATAGTCCATGACCGCTTTTCTCCTGACGCATTTATCCGTGCGTCGGGGGATTGCATCCCTGTTGGCAACGACTTCATTAACCTGTATAATACCGACACAAATATAGCCATATTACTCATCAATCCATTGTCTTTCTTTTTCAGTTCACAGCATTAAACAGGGCCTCCATCCTATGGGCTTTTACACCCTTCTGCGCTGCGCAAAGAAAAACGCGCCCAAATCTCTGCTTATAATCAGCCTGCTCATTCTGCTGCTGGATATCGTCTTTGTCGGGCTCAACTACTCCTCTTCAAAAAACGCCCTGATCCAGAACCTAAGCAAGCGTGCCCGGAATCATCAGAATGAATTCGGCATCATGCTCGAAATGACCTACACCAACATGATGCAGATGGCTCAGTTCATCAGTAATGACCAGGATCTCAATCAGTTGTTTCTGCAGGGTAAAAAAGCTGTTGAAGCCCAGAGGGATTCCGGGGATATTCGCGCGCAGGAGATCAGACATGCGCTGCTCAAACAAGTGAAACCAGCATGGGACAAACTCACCGCTGATTTCAACGTCCGCCAGCTTCACTACCACTTAGGTCCCGGAAGCCTGAGCTTTCTGCGCGTGCATACCCCTGAGAAATACGGGGACCGGATGGATGAAATCCGCCATACCATTGTGGACACCAATGCGGAAAAAAAGGCACGCACCGGCTTTGAAACCGGGCGCATCTACTGCGGTCTGCGCGCGGTGACCCCGATCTGGACCGAAGACCCTGAAAGCGGACGGGAAACCTTTGTCGGCTCTCTTGAAGTCGGGACATCGTTTGACCTTATTCTGCCGATGTTTGAAGATTTCTACTCGGTAAATACCGCAGTACTTCTGACCCGAGAGCATATAGAGAACCGCATGTGGCCCGAATTTGTGGAAAAGTATTCCGGCGACAACCCGGACATAGAGTATTACCTCGAATCGGTTTCAAGCGCGGATACACGCCGGGATCTTATCAGGGTATTAAAACAGCTTGGCATCTCTTCCGAATTTGTCGCCCGGAATGCCGGGATACTTGAACTAGATGACCGGTATCTTTCCGCTTACTACTTCCCTCTGCGTGACTATGAAGGTGAAAAGAACCCCGCATTGCCTCCGGCTGGTTTTGTGCTGATGTGGGAGAATGTCACTCCCATGGTGGATGATCTGTACGCTTCGGTTAAATACAACATCATCTATGCGATTGTGGGCTTCATTCTGGTCGAAATAATCCTGATCTGGACCTTCAAGCGCGAACTGCGTCTGGTTGTGGCGGAACGCGATGCCACTCGCGATCCTCTGACCGGCCTGTATAATCGGCGCTATTTTGATCGGACCCTGCACTGTGAGCTGACCACCGCCAGACACACCGGACGCGGGATTTCCCTTCTGGTGTGCGATATAGATCAGTTCAAAGCATACAACGACAAATACGGCCATCAGCAGGGGGACATGTGCCTGCAACAGGTCGCAGCATGCCTGAAGCAGAATTTGAGCCGCAATATCGACTGGATTGCCCGCTATGGCGGTGAGGAATTTGTTGTGGTACTGCCGGATACCGACCTCAACGGTGCCGTGCATGTGGCAGAACGCCTGATAAAAGCGGTGAAGAATCTGGGCATCATCCACGAGTATTCATCCGTGAATAAAGTGGTGACCTTAAGTATCGGAGCCGCCTCGAGCGTAAGCGCCGACAATGCCAGAAAACTGTTTGAACTTGCAGACCAGAATCTGTACCGTGCCAAGCAGCAGGGAAGAAACAGGGTTGTGGCTATCCAGGGAGATAAATCATGCTGACAAAACATCCGGGAGTACTGACCATCGGCCTGTTCCTCATACTTGTCATGGCATTTTCAAATGCCTGTGGCGAAACTGCCGCTGCAGAAAAATCCGGCCGCGGTTTCTCCGCATGGGTACAGGAGCTGCGCAACGAGGCGCTTGCCCGGGGGATATCCTCTTCTACTCTGGACAAGGCTCTGGCTGAGGTCGATGCCCCGCTCGAGCGCATCATTGAACTCGATCGCAATCAGCCGGAAACAAAACTCAGCCTGAGTGAATATCTGGAACAACGCCTGACCCCGGAACGGATTGCAAAAGGGAAGAAGATGCTTGAGCGCCATGCATCCCTGCTCGTGGAGCTGCAGCAGCGCTACGGGGTTCCGGCACGCTTTATTGTCGCACTCTGGGGGCTGGAAACCAGCTACGGTAGCTATACCGGCGGGTTCCCGGTAATCCACGCGCTCGCAACCCTGGCGTATGATGAGCGCCGCAGCGCCTATTTTCGCGGAGAACTTCTCCAGGCACTGGAGATTATCGACGCCGGACATATCGAAGCAGAAGATATGCAGGGTTCCTGGGCCGGTGCCATGGGACAGTGCCAGTTCATGCCTTCTTCTTTTCTCAAATACGCTGTGGATGAAGATGGGGACGGAGCTATCGACATCTGGAATTCCATTCCGGATGTGCTTGCTTCAGCGGCCAACTATCTGCATCAGGCCGGGTGGGAGACAGGCTACACCTGGGGACGCAAGGTAAGCATTCCGGAACATCTGGATCAAGAAATGCTGGGGCTGGATACCCGCATCTCTCTGCAGGAATGGACAGACTGCGGAGTAAAACGGGCGAATGGGGCACCTCTGCCCAACGTGGATATTGAAGCCTCCCTCATCCAACCGGATGGACGTGATACGGATGCATGGCTGGTGTACCACAACTTCAGGGTTATCCTGAAGTGGAACCGCTCCAACGCCTTCGGGGTTGCAGTCGGCACCCTGGCCGATGCGCTTCGTGATTGAATTTACTTTTAGAGCCTCTTACAAAAAGCAGAAAACTCAGTGCCCGTCATTCCCGCTTAGGCGGGAATCCAGAAGATCTCGGGTTTGACCCAAAAACTGGATCCCCCTTTCACAAGGATGACGACTTTTGCAAGAGCCTCTTTTAAATACCATAACTGTTCAGTAAGGCCTTGTGGCACCCATTCCAAGGGACACTTTGCGCCGTCCATGGCCGTTCGACTGTCGCCGTCCGTGGCGACAGACGCCCTTTCCATGGGTACCACAAGCCCCCACCGGTAACGGGTTTTGAACAACCTCAAATTAATTAGATTGACTTTCATATGCAGCGGTGCTAGTGTCCAAAACTCCTTGGTGCCCATCGGTCGGCACTGTCCGTGTTTTTGGTAGATTTCCTCAAGATATCCCCCCTGACACAAATCAATAGGATTCCCAACCTGACAGACCGTTGCGGTACGCCAAGTACCGGATGGGCGGAATCCAACCCGGAGTATATAGTTACATGAAGTTTGACACCCTCGGCCTTCAGGCCGAACTGTTGCGTGCTGTTGCCGAAATGGGCTACAGCAAACCCTCCCCTATTCAACAAAAAGCGATCCCAGCAGTACTCGAAGGCGGCGACATTCTCGCCGGAGCCCAGACCGGAACCGGCAAAACCGCAGGTTTCACTCTACCGCTGCTACAGCGCCTCCACGCAAGTACAAAACCTCAGGGCAAGCGCCCGGTGCGCGGCCTTATCCTCACCCCGACACGTGAGCTAGCAGCGCAGATCGGCGAAAGCGTTACCAACTACGGGCGCTATATGCCCCTGAGTTCGAGTGTAATCTTCGGCGGGGTTAATATCCGCCCCCAGATCAACACCCTGCGCAAAGGGGTAGATATTGTCGTTGCCACCCCGGGGCGCCTCCTCGACCACGTAAGCCAGAAGACCCTGGATCTGTCTCAGGTCGAGATCGTAGTGCTGGATGAAGCGGACCGGATGCTGGATATGGGTTTTATCCACGATATCCGCAAGATCCTCGCGTTACTGCCCAAGAAGCGCCAGAATCTGCTCTTTTCTGCAACCTTCTCCAATGAGATAAAAACCCTCGCCGACAAAATGCTGCATAACCCCACCATGATTGAGGTGGCACAGCGCAACACCGCGGCGGCGCAGGTGAGTCAGACTGTGTACCCCACCGATAAAGGGAAAAAGCGCGAGTTGCTCTCCTACCTGATCGGCTCGAACAACTGGCAGCAGGTGCTGGTCTTTGCGCGCACCAAGCACGGTTCCAACCGTCTGGCGCAGCAACTGGAGAAGGACGGCATCCGCTCTACAGCTATTCACGGGAATAAAAGCCAGGGCGCACGCACCAAGGCTCTTGCTGATTTCAAATCGGGCAAGGCACGGGTACTGGTCGCCACAGATATCGCCGCGCGCGGTCTTGATATAGAACAACTTCCGCATGTCGTCAATTACGATCTGCCCAATGTCCCGGAAGACTATGTCCACCGCATCGGGCGCACCGGACGGGCCGGACACACCGGCCAGGCAATCTCCCTTGTAGGCGGCGATGAAACCCAGCAGTTGCGCGCCATCGAAAAGCTGCTGCAGAAGAAAATAGCCACCGAGCACGTGCCCGGATATGAGCGCAGCGCCACCGCAAGCCCTGCCCCAACCCAGAATAAAAACAAAGGGCAGAGCCGGGGCAAAAATGCACGCCAGGAGGAAAACACTTCCGGCGCACGCAAGCCGAATAATCGCAATGGATTGAGAGGCAACCGGAGTTCAGGACGCAGCCAGAGTCGGCGTGCAAGCGCTTAAACGCGCTGCCACTAGTTCAGCATAGATCAAAAAATATAAAAGGCAGCACCAACTTCGTTTAAAACGAAGGAAGTGCTGCCTTTTTTGTAGACTTCAGCACACCCGGGCACGGTATGCAGTGCCTCTAGGCTAACTATTCCCCTCTTTCAATTTACGACACTCCTCCAGCACCTGATCCATATCTGGGATATCCCGCATGGATGAGCCGGTGTATTGCCAGCGGACTTCTCCATTTGTATCGATCAGCACCTGCATAGGCATCCGCCCCAGGCGCAGCAGGCGCTTCGGCTGCGCATACAGTTCAAGTACCTGCTCCTCCGGATCAGGAATACCGACAAAAGGCAGTCCTGCAGCATCCAGGCCGGCCTTACGCCAATAAGCAGCAAAGCTCGACTCACCTTCCGGACCCACAATAAGCACCGCAACATTCAGAGCCAGAAATTCATCTGCGTGACGACGCAACTGCGTCATGTGCCGACGGCAGAACGGTCACTTGAAGCCGCGATTCAGTACCAGAAGTACCGGGTTTTCTCCACGGTATTTCTTCAGGGAAACAGCATTCCCTTCAACATCAGATACGGAAAAGTCCGGTGCGGTTGCACCTGTCCCCGGCGTTGAATTCATGGAGATCCTCCTTTAAGGATGTTCTGTTCTTCCCCTGCCTGACTCAACAACAGGTATGTTTATCGAGCAAGCAGAGGTTCTCCCCGTTTATGCTCTCAATCTGAATAGTGGCATGGTCGATGCCGAAATCATGATGCAGTTCTTCCTGCAAATTATACAGAAAAGTGTTGTCAACATGTTCATCGTTAACTACCAGATGCACGGTTAAGGCCACCTCGGTGGTACTCAGAGGCCAGACATGCAGATCGTGGAGCCTTTCCACACGTTCATGGGCAAGAAAGAAGTCGTTGATAGCTTGCATGTCAATTTT
>JBNGCY010000046.1:0-21958 GCA_049975505.1 Desulfuromonadaceae bacterium
ATTTTATGCTTGCTAAAATGTACAGGCACAAGCTAAGGTGTCATAGCACGTAAAGGTCATCAGCCCCTGGTGATCATAGTGCGACAGCGATAGAGGTTCCAGACACAGGAACCATGAGCCCTGTTCCACTCCTCCTCCTCCGGAACAGGGCTTTTTTTGTAGTTATGCAGACAAAACAGCCGGAGAGCGTTAAGACTCCCCGGCTGAAATGTAGTTCTATATTTAAATAAACCTAGATACCCAACTCCTTGAAGAAGTCGTTACCTTTGTCATCCACGAGGATGAAGGCCGGGAAATCAACTACTTCAATCTTCCATACTGCTTCCATTCCCAGATCTTCAAAGTCCAGGCATTCCACGCTCTTGATATTGTACTCGGCGAGAGCAGCAGCGGGACCGCCAATGGACCCCAGATAGAAGCCACCATACTTCTTGCATGAATCAGTCACCTGCTGGGAGCGATTGCCTTTGGCGATCATGATCATCGAAGCCCCGCGGGACTGGAGCATATCCACATATGGATCCATGCGTGCGGCGGTAGTGGGCCCGAACGAACCGGAGGGCTTGCCCTTCGGAGTTTTGGCCGGGCCGGCATAGTAGATGGGGTAGTCCTTGAGATATTGTGGCAGTTCCTCACCGCGCTCAATGATTTCGCGGAAACGCGCGTGGGCAATATCGCGACCTACGATTATAGTACCATTCAGAGACAGCTGGGTCTTGATGGGGTACTTTGACAGCTCGGCGCGAACCTCATCCATGGGCCGGTTGAGATCGATGCTTACTACTTCGGGGCGCTGACCGCGGCTTTCCTTGGAGAGTAGGCGTGCCGGATTGTCATCCATCTGCTCGAGCCAGATACCATCTTTATTGATCTTGGCTTTGATATTGCGATCCGCGGAACAGGATACCGCGAGCCCGATCGGGCAGGAAGCACCGTGGCGACTGCTGCGGACAACACGTACATCGTGGGCGAAGTATTTCCCGCCGAACTGTGCCCCGATTCCCAGCTGTTCAGCGCGTTTTTGCAGCTCTTTCTCCAGCTCGATGTCGCGGAAGGACTGCCCCAGCTCATTACCTTCGGTGGGGAGTTCATCGTAGTAGCCGGTAGACGCGAGCTTAGCGGTTTTCAGGCAGGTTTCGGCACTGGTTCCGCCAATGCAGAACGCAATATGATATGGAGGACAGGCAGCGGTTCCCAGGGATTTCATTTTTTCCACCAGCCAGTCTACCAGGGTGTTCCGGTTGATAGTGGCCTTGGTCTCCTGGTACAGGTAGCTTTTATTCGCACTGCCGCCACCTTTAACCACAAAGAGAAACTTGTACTCGTTCCCTTCGGTTGCCATGAGGTCAATCTGGGCGGGGAGGTTGCACTTGGTGTTTACTTCGTCGTACATGTTGAGCGGAGCATTCTGCGAATAGCGCAGATTCTCTTCGGTGTATGTTTTGTATACCCCGGCAGAAAGTTGTTCGGCATCGTTGCAGCCGGTCCAGACGTTTTCCCCTTTTTTCCCCAGCACCGTGGCGGTTCCGGTATCCTGGCAGAAGGGCAGTTCAAATTTTGCCGAAACCACGGCATTCTGCAGCATTGCCATGGCGACGCCGCGGTCATTGGCCGAAGCCTCCGGATCTTTGAGAATCGCCGCAACCTTGTCGTTATGTGCCGGGCGCAGGAGGAAGTTTACTTCACGAAAAGCCTGATTGGATAGATACGCCAGACCTTCGGGGTCGATCTTCAACACTTCCTGACCCTCGAAGTTGGCAGTGCTGACATAGTCTTTGGTCAGCAGGCGGTATTGAGTTTTGTCTTTACCCAGAGGGAACGGATCCTGATACTTGAATTCAGACATTCTTGCTCTCCTTTACATGACATTTATATGGATTGAACAACACCGGGGAGAGATCTCCCCTTTCCAACCATGCTTAACGCTGAGCAGTATAGTTAAATTGTATACAGTTGTCGATAGCTGAACATTGTTTTATTCCCGATCCAGGAGTGTACCCAGGTTACACAGGGGGTGGGTGATGCTTCATCCTGAGCGCCTTTGATTGATTTTTACTCCGGGCGCGTGATACAAACGAGCGCGGCAGGTGCACAGGGTTGCGGAATCCGGTGTGCGGCGTTTTATTTATTTCAACTGATGCGGGGCGATAAAGTGATGCAGGCAGTTCTTAAGCGTATCTTGACGGCGAAGGTCTACGAAGCTGCAGTGGAAACCCCTCTGGAAGAGGCATTTAAACTCAGTGAAAGACTCAATAATCATGTTTATCTCAAACGCGAGGATTTGCAGCCCATATTTTCCTTCAAGCTGCGTGGGGCTTACAACCGTATCGCGCAGTTGAGCCCGGAGGAACAGAAAAAAGGAGTCATTGCGGCTTCGGCTGGCAATCATGCTCAGGGTGTGGCTTTTTCGGCCCGCCAGCTCGGAATCAGGGCTATTATTGTGATGCCTGAGACCACCCCGGCGATTAAAGTTGGGGCGGTGCGCAGCCTGGGTGCCGAAGTTATCCTCCATGGAGATAACTATTCCGAGGCCGCGGCTCACTGTTCCACAATCCTGGAGCAGACCGGAATGGTATATATCCACCCCTTTGATGATGATTATGTGATTGCCGGGCAGGGCACGGTTGCGGATGAGATTTTGCGTCAGAGTGCGGGTAAACTTGATGCTGTATTTGTCCCTGTGGGGGGCGGAGGTCTGATTGCGGGTATTGCCGCGTATATGAAAGCGGTAAGCCCGGATGTGAAGATAATCGGGGTTGAACCGCAGGACAGTTGCGCTATGACCCGTTCTCTCGAGGCGGGAGAACCGGTGCATCAGGATAAGGTGGGGATTTTCGCTGACGGTGTTGCCGTGCGCGATGTGGGGAAAAAAACCTTCCGCCTGTGCCATAAATACGTGGATGAGATGGTCCTTGTATCCACCGATGAAATCTGCAGTTCTATCCGCGCCATCTATCAGGAGACCCGCTCTATAGTGGAGCCGGCCGGAGCCCTGGGCGTAGCCGGGCTGAGAAAATATGTCCAGCAACACCACATCGAAGGGCAACATCTGGTAGCGATAAACTCAGGTGCGAATATGAATTTCGACCGCTTACGCTATGTTGCGGAGCGTGCTCAGGTGGGGGAGAATGAGGAAGCGCTGTTTGCGGTAACCATTCCGGAACAACCCGGAGCACTGCGTACCTTTTGTACCAGCGTGGTTAAAGAGCGCAATATAACCGAATTCAACTACCGCCGCTCCGATCAGCATGATGCGTGTATCTTTGTGGGTATCTCAACCCATAATAACCAGGAGCGTGAAGAGTTTAATTCCCATCTCATACGGCACGGCTACACTGCTTTGGATATAACCGATAATGAATTGGCTAAAACTCACGTGCGTTATATGGTAGGCGGACGCTGCCCCCGGATAAAGCATGAATTACTGTACCGCTTCTGGTTTCCGGAGCGCCCCGGCGCGCTGAGCAGATTTCTTGCCGCCCTGGGTTCTGCATGGAACATCTCCCTGTTTCACTATCGATCCCAGGGAGGATGTTTTGGCCGGGTTCTGATCGGACTGGAACTGCCGGAAGATCAGCGCAGCCAGGTAAATGACATCCTCGATAATCTCGGCTATGTGTATATGGATGAGACCGACAATCCTGTCTATAGTTTATTTCTGTAATTTACGCTTTTTGGCGGCAGAAATCCTCTAAATACTTGATTGATAAAGTATGGAATGCTATATCTTGCGCAATCCCCGGGAAAGTAGAAGAAGAACGGGGCCGTAAACTCTGGTCGCGCCTGCTGAATGCAAAGGACTTGCTCTATGTTTAAGAGGCTTAAAGAAGATATCCGGGTGGTATTCGATCGTGACCCTGCGGTCCGCTCGGCCCTGGAGGTGATAATCTGTTATCCAGGTTTTCATGCTCTGCAGTTCCATCGCCTTGCCCATTGGTTATGGCATAAAAACTGGCGTCTGCTTGCACGCTCAATTTCACACTTTTCCCGCTTTGTGACCGGAATAGAAATTCATCCCGGCGCTAAAATCGGGCGGGGATTTTTCATTGATCACGGTATGGGTGTGGTTATAGGCGAGACGGCCGAGATCGGAGATAACTGTACCCTGTATCACGGGGTCACCCTCGGAGGAACTTCCTGGGCCAAGGAAAAACGCCATCCGACCCTGGGAGACAATGTCGTTGTCGGTGCCGGGGCTAAAATCCTGGGGCCATTCCTGGTTGCAGACGGGAGTAAGGTTGGATCAAACTCTGTTGTGGTCAAACCGGTGCCGGAAAATGCCACCGTAGTGGGAATCCCGGCCAAAGTGGTGGTCGGTGTAAAGGATTCCAAAGCGGGTAAAGCTGTCGAAAGACCGGACCTTGAACATGGCAGACTGCCGGATGTGCAGGAGAAAAACACCGCCCGACTGATGAATAAGATTGAAGCTATGGAACAGCGCCTTGAAGATTTGGAACAGGAACTGAAGCGGTATCGTCAGGCCTGACATCATTACTGTACATCTTTCATAGAACATTACAAAAGCACAAGAGGTATATATATGCGTTTTTCTAAACGATCATTGTATGCGGTACGTGCCATGGTGCGTCTTGCGACACAGCATGAAGACCGCCCCGTGTCTATCCGCGAAATATCCGAGATTGAAGACATTTCTCTGCCGTATCTGGAGCAGCTTTTTGCATGTCTGCGTCGTAGCGAGCTGGTAAAGAGTGTACGCGGCCCCGGTGGAGGATATGTCCTTTCACGCCCCCCGGCAGAAATTAATCTGGAACAGATTATAGAAAGTGTGGATGAAACCATTGCTCCTGCTGCATGCACTGAAAATGAAGGGGTGTGTCTGCGCAGCCCGGATTGCTTCATGCATCCGGTGTGGAACGAGTTGGGTGAAAAGATCCGCACATTTCTTGCTGATATTTCCGTTGAGGACCTGATGAGCAAGGCAAAACGCTTTGATTTATCAGAATCCTGATATTGCGACGCCATCATTTTTTTATGTAATGCATAGTGCGGTACTATAGCCGTATTGGAGGTTGTTTTGCGTCAGGTATATCTGGACAACAACGCGACTACGCCCATATTACATGAGGTGCTCGATGCCATGCTTCCCTGTATGCGGGACAATTTCGGCAACCCGTCGAGTCTCCACTGGGCCGGGCGCAAGGCCAGGGTTTTGCTGGAGCAGGCGCGCGAACAGGTTGCGGCACTTATCCATGCGCAACCGCATGAAATTGTTTTTACCGGCTGCGGCACAGAGGGCGACAATCTTGCCCTGCTGGGAAGCGCCGACGCCCTGCGCAGCAGGGGAAAGCACATTATAACCTCTGCAGTTGAACATCCGGCAGTGCTCGATACATGCCGTTATTTTGAAGCCCGTGGCGGCCGGGTTACCTATGTCCCCGTGGACGAGAAGGGCAGAATTGATCCGCATGATGTCGAGGCAGCAATTGATACGGACACCATCCTGATTTCGCTGATGTGGGCGAACAATGAAACCGGAACGGTTTTTCCCGTTGATCAGCTCTGCAGTCTGGCCAATAAGCATGGAATACGTTTTCATACTGATGCGGTGCAGGCTCTGGGACGTATCCCCATTGATGTAAAACGTACACCTGTCGATCTCTTGAGCATCTCCGCACACAAAATAGGTGGACCAAAGGGAGTTGGGGCGCTGTATGTGCGCGACGGAGTTGATATCTCTCCGTGTCAGCACGGCGGGCATCAGGAGCAGCACCTGCGTGCCGGAACCCACAATGTTGCGGGGATAGTCGGATTCGGACGCGCGTGTGCATGGGTGAATGAACATCAGCCTGACGAGAGCAAACGTCTTGCGCGCCTGTGCCGCCGTCTGGAGGAAGGCATTTTTGCTCAGGTTGAGCATGTACAGCGCAATGGTGACCCGCTTAACTGTCTTCCCAATACCCTCAACCTGGCATTTCCGTATGTGGAAGGGGAAGGGTTGTTAATGGCTCTGGATATGCTGGGAATTGCAGCTTCGTCCGGTTCAGCGTGTACATCCGGTGCAGATGGCGCTTCCCATGTACTGCAGGCCATGCATGCGGATGAAATGACTCTCAATTCCAGTGTACGTCTGAGTCTGGGGTATCACACCACCGAAGAGGATATTGACTACGTGATAGAACATCTGCCCGGAGCAGTAGAACGTCTACTCGCGATGAGTCCGGCATTTGATGAGTTGACCCGCTATGAGTGCGAGGTGATCACGTGTGAAATTGATCCCCATGCCCATTGAAGACCCTTATGAGTGAATTTCTGACACATCCTGAGAGGGTGATGGTTGCCCTGAGTGGCGGAGTTGATTCAAGTGTAGCAGCGGCCCTGCTTATTGAGCAGGGCTACAGCGTCATTGGGGTAACCCTGAGATTTCTCCCCGGTACTGGTGGTGACGCGGTGGAACATGCCGCGCGCTGTGCTGCAGATGAACTGGGGATTGAACTCAAAGTGGTCGATTGCAGTGAAGAGTTCGAGCAGCGGGTGATCCGGCCGTTCTGCCATGCTTATCTGGAAGGGCTGACGCCCAATCCGTGTGCGGTGTGTAATCGTGAGTTCAAGTTCGGTTTTCTGTTGCGTCTTGCAGATGAAGCCGGGTGTAAGTATCTCGCTACCGGGCACTATGCCAGAATTGCTTCAACATGCGCGGGGATGTTTCTCAGACGCGGCATCGACGCGGAAAAGGACCAGAGTTACTTCATGTTCTCACTTGCGGATATGGATCTGGAGCGTGTTCTTTTCCCCCTCGGAGAGCTGGATAAGAGTCAGGTGCGTACTGTCGCCCGCCGTTTTGGCCTCAGCGCTACGCGTAAAGCGGAAAGTCAGGATATCTGTTTTGTCCCCGATAACGACTACAAGCATCTGGTGCAGCAGCACGTTGCCGTCAGTGCTCCGGGTGAGATAAATCGCGGAGACATTGTCCATGTAGATGGCACTATTCTCGGCCGGCATGAGGGTATTTACTCCTATACCGTCGGCCAGCGGCGCGGCCTTGGAATCGCGTGGCATGAGCCCCTGTATGTGGTGCGTCTGGATGCGGAACACTGCCATGTAATCGTAGGGGAGAAACAACATCTCTACCAGAAACAGATCCGGGTGCGCAACGTTGTTTGGGGCATGGATGTGAGCCGGGAGGATAGTTTGCAGCTCAGATGTCAGATTCGCTATCGCCAGCGGCCGGTGGATGCTCTGGTATATCCTCGCGCTGATCAGGCCACTGTATGTTTCGATGCACCGCTGCAGGGGGTATCTCCGGGCCAGGCCGCCGTGTTCTATCGGGATGATTTAATTGTTGGAGGCGGATGGATCAGTTGATGCGCAAAGCTGCTGTTCTTACCCTCGGGTGCAAAGCCAACCAGTTCGAATCTGCCGCGATGCAGGAACAACTCGAAAATGCGGGTTTCGCTGTAGGTTCTCTCAGTGCGGAAACAGAGCTGGTGGTTATCAACACCTGCACCGTAACCGGGGCAACAGATTCTCAGTCACGTAAACTGGTGCGTCGTGCACGTCGTATAAGCCCTGAGGCAAGAATCTTTGTCACCGGTTGTGCCGCGCAGGTCGATCCCTCCATGTTTACCCCGCTGCCAGGGGTTGAGGGCGTCTTCGGCAATATGGAAAAACAGAACCTGCAGGAATACCTCGCAGAGTCAAGTTCACGCGTCAATGTAGGCGACATTGCGCAGGCCCCGCATTGCCCCGCCCTTAAAATCCGGCGCTTTGCCGGTCACAGTCGTGCCTTTGTGCAGATTCAGACCGGCTGTGACAATTTCTGCTCCTACTGCATTATCCCTTACGCCCGGGGCAGAAGCCGTTCGGTTCCATGTGCGGATGTTGTGGAACAGATACAGATACTTGCAGCTGGCGGTTTTCAGGAGATAGTTCTGACCGGGATTCACATCGGCCAGTACGGTAAGGATCTGCCGGAAAATATCGACCTGGCCTTCCTGGTTGAGACCATTCTGCGCCGGACGCATGTGACACGTATCCGCCTCGGATCAGTTGAACCCCAGGAGGTTACTCCAGCGCTTTTGCATTTAATTGCCACCTCTGAGCGCGTCTGCTCCCATCTGCATATCCCCCTTCAGTCCGGTGCCGATACCGTACTGGAGCGCATGAAACGCACCTACACCCGTGCATATTTCAGAGATCTTATAGCAATAATCAAACAGCGTATTCCGGATATAAGTCTGGGGCTGGATGTTATCACCGGCTTTCCGGGTGAGGATACTGCTGAATTTGAGCAAACCCGGAGCCTGCTTGAAGAACTGCCGTTCAACCACCTGCATGTATTTCCCTACAGTTCCAGAAAAGGTACACTCGCAGCACGCATGCCAGCTCAGGTGCCGGTTGCAATCAGGCGCGAACGCGCGGCACTCCTCAGGGATATGGCACGTTCGCGAAGCCGGCACTATGCACGCGGATTTATCGGCACCCGGGTTGATGCGGTGTTTCGCCGACACCCGGAACCGGAACTCAGCGGCGTTCCGCTCTGGAAGGGGCTGAGTGGCGAATATCTCGAAGTGGAATGCGTAAGCAACAGAGATCTGGGTGGGCGTCTGCAACGGGTTGTGGTTGAAGACGTAAGAGGAAGCCGCCTTCTGTGCAGTGATACCGAAGTACTCAAGATGTATGAAAGCGCCACAGGTGAGTACATAAAGGGATAAAAAAAGCCCCGGGCTAAGGAGGAGGAAAGCGCCGGGGCGTAAAAGGGGACAGATGGTAGACTTTAGTCCGTCATTTACCCTCCTTATCTGCATTAGATGTGCCAAAATGTAATTCAGGGCTTGAATACTGTTTCAGGTTTGCCCGGGACGGCAATAAAGCTGGCATATGGTTTTGAAAGTCATCTTCTGCATCCCGTTTCCATCCCTGGTTTCCGCGCCTGAAATGGAAATCTCCCTTTTATTGCGCCATAACACCACACATTGGGACGGTTTCCGGTTATTTGCCGTATCTGATGATCACATCCCTTGTTATTCCCTGCCTTTTTGCTGAAACCCCCAAAGGGGAATCGACAGGTTCATGCGTAAAAAAACACACATTGACATTGCATTGCCATGAGTGGTAAAACAACATTCTATTGTTATGCAGTGGGGGGTGGCATGGTAAAAACACTGATCGGCAAAAAACTGAAAAATGCGCGTTTAAAAAACGAGATGACCATTGAGACCTTAGCACATAAGTCGAGGGTCTCATCAAATATGATTTCCCGTATAGAACGCGGTCTCACAACTCCTTCGGTTGAAATATTGATGAAGTTGGCCGAGGTCTTTGGCATGAGCATCAGCTATTTTGTCGAAGAAGCTGAAAAGGGCTCAACGGTAGTCTTTACCAAAGCCGGAGAAGGGGAGCCCATATTCTTTTTTCAGGACAAGCATCATATTATAAGCCTTACCCAGGGGTTGCGTGATCCCGGTTTTACTGTGTTTTACGACACGGTGCAGTCCGGATGCAGCAGCGGTGAGGAGGATATGGTTCACACCGGCGAAGAGTTCGCTCTCGTGGTAGAGGGGCAGATGGAATTTATTATTGAAGGAGAGAATTACTTTCTCGATAAAGGTGATTCCATCAGTTTTAAGGCAAACCTGCCCCACCGCTGGATCAATCCTGCGGCCGAGGAAGCAACGGTTCTGTGGGTGGTTTCACCTGCGCCGGTAATAGCCCAGGCGCAGAGCTGAACTCAGGGAGATTGCCCATGAAATTGCGGAAGATTATCGGGAAGAAGCTGAAGACCATTCGTCTCGCCAACAATCTCACCATCCAGGAACTCGCGCAGGAATCTGCGGTATCCTCCAATATGATTTCCCGAGTGGAACGCGGTCTGACCACACCTTCAGTAGAAATTCTGATGAAGTTAGCTGCGGTTTTTCAGAAGAGTATCGACTACTTTGTAGAAGAGATTAAAACCACGAACGAAGTGGTGTTTACCTCTAAAGGTCACCGCAAAACTACGGTATATGAAAATAACGACAACATGCTCACCGAATCGTTTACCGGTGGATTACGTGATCCCCAGTTCACCTCCTTTTTCTGTACCATTCCCCCGGGGGGTAAAAGCGGGGTTGAGAGCATGTACCATCCCGGCGATGAGTTGATTTACCTGCTTGAAGGGCGTTTACAGGTAGAGATTGCCAACAATATCTATACCCTTAATAGTGGAGACAGCCTGTCATTCAAATCTCATTTGCCGCATAGATGGAAAAATATGGGTGAGGGTGAGGCAAAAGTAATCTGGACTCTTTCTCCGTTTACGGTGATATAGGTGCGATTTTTGTTTAAACTTGAGTCCCAGGGTATTGACAAGGGTTGTTAATACTGTATTTTAATCTGATCAGGTATCTCTTATGCCTGAAGGTTATTAATTTAAATGTGGTACGCACCAAAGGCAGGAGGGGAAGATGAATAAATCGGAACTTGTTGAAGCCTTATCTCTGGAAAAAGACCTGACGCATAAAAGAGCAGAGCAGATAATTAATCTGATTTTCAATTCCATGGCTGAAGAATTGAGTAATGATGGCAGAATTGAAATCCGTGGCTTCGGGAGTTTTGTGGTCAAGGAATATAAAGCATATACAGGACGGAATCCGAAAACTGGTGAGACAATTCATGTGAAGGATAAAAAACTGCCTTTCTTCAAAGTGGGCAAAGAACTGCGTGAGCGGGTAGATAACTGATTCATCTTTTACGTTATCGCGCAGTTTAGACGTTCTGCATAAAAATAGCCGTGTTAAGCACGGCTTTTTTTATGCCTGCTGAAAATGCGGCTCTGTAAATGGCGAAACACTCCGGTCATATGGCGGTGTTTTTACAGGATGTGGTATTTAAAACCACGCTTCCTGGCTCCAAGGTTAAATCGATCTAACTCGGTTTTGCCTTGGCATGCATACTGAAACATGGATTTAACAGATGTGCCAGAACATATCATATGTCCCCTTCCTGTAATTATCCTGGCTTCTTCGAAGAGTCTAAGTGCTACATATCACTGAGTAGTTCCTCATTTTCTCTGTGTTGCCTTTTGCATGTTGTACTGATTTGATACTTCCTACACAGGCATCGATGTTTAATAAATAATGTTTATTGGTGCAGTCTTTGCAGTGGTGAAGGCGCGCCGGGTGAACTTAACTTACTCGCAGATCAGGAGTTCAATGTATGGCTAAAATACTGGTTGCAGATGACAGTAAAACAGAACTGGCTTTTCTACTCGATATTCTCAATGGAACAGACCACGAAATTATATCGGTTGTTGATGGCAAGCAGGCTGAAGACCGCGCCCGCTCCGAGCATTTTGACCTCATTATACTCGATGTCATTATGCCCAACAAAAACGGTTTTCAGGTGTGTCGGGCATTAAAGCGCGATCCGGATCTGAAGGATATTCCTGTTATTCTCACCACATCTAAATCAGGTGAAAGCGATAAATTCTGGGGCAAAAAGCAGGGAGCGGATGAATATATTGTAAAACCGTATGAACCCATGGATATTCTTCTGGCGGTAAAAAAATACGTTGGGGGTGCATAGTGGATCTTGTTACGGCATTTCAGAAATACGCACGAAACGAGAATGGACAGCTGATTCTGAAATATCCCGGAACCGAGCACCTGTGCAAGATAAGCATAGAAAACGGTGAGGCCGTATATATAAAACTCGGGAACCTTGAGGTTGAAGAGATTTTTGAGTTTATCTCCGGACATGATCCGCTTGAAGTCAGCTTTATTAAAGGGTTTGTCCCCAAAAAGAAGCTTCCGGCCCCTGTAACTGAGCAGATTCTTGGATCCGGCGGGGGGCTGAATGGCACAGATAATATCGAACCAGGGATACAGGGAGATTATTCATCCAATGAGATTGTATCCGTTTCCAGGGTCAATAGAGCAATTAATAAATATGTGGATATCGTAGGCCCTTTAGGAGCGGTAATGCTGGAAAATATTCTCAAAAAGCTCAATTACACCAAAAATACCCCCATGCCTGCAGACGATTTTGCCTATCTGATAACCCAGCTTGAAAATGATGTGCCGCAACCGTTGCGGGCTGAATTCAAAGATGCGATTAAATAATTTCTGTTGAGCTGACATCCTGCGGGAGAAACCGGGTTATCAAGAGCATGTTGCAGTGTCTGAACTGGTTTTTATAGCCGGAAAAAGCTGTTAGCGGATGCAATCAAACTGATATTTGAGGAGTGCCGAATGTTAAAGAAGTTGTCTATTCGTAAACGCATTGTCGTGATGCTGGCAGTTGTATATATCGTCTCCATTGCTGTTGCCGTAGTCGGCGGAGGATATGTTCTGCTCAAGGACGTGGAGCGTGAAGCCCAGGAGAAAACCGACCTGTTTGCTGCAGTGATGTCGAGTTCTGCGCGCTATCTGCACAATGTCATCCGCCCGAAAGCCGAAGAGCTTGTCCCCGAGGATGCCTATTTCCCGGAAAGCGGGGTCGGGGTTCTGATGCTTACTGAAACCGCACGCTATATTCAGGACATCTATCCGGAATACATATTTCGTTTCGCCTCACCCAATCCGCTGAACAATGACAATCTCTCAAATCAGTTTGAAGATGAGATTATCACTAAAATGGAAGATGGCGCCATTCATGAGTGGAAAGGTTTTACCGAACGCGAAGGGGTGAGCTATTACTCTGTAGCAAAACCTCTGATCGCCGGGTCCGACTGCATCAGCTGCCATGATGTCCCGGAGGTGGCGCATCCCGACCAGGTTGAAAAGTACGGCACCCGATCAGGATATGGTTACCTCGAAGGTGATGTAGTAGGGGCACGCTTTATCTATGTTCCGGTTGAGATGATTAAAAATCAGGCATATCAGCGCATTCTGTATTTTTCCATTGGTTTCAGCCTTTTCTTCCTGATTGTGTTGTTCGCAGTGGATCGCTTTATTGTGACCAGCATCGTCAGACCTATCGAACACATTGTATCTGTGGCCGAGAAAATCAGCCGAGGCGACCTCAACGCCGAGTTTAAAGTGAATACCAAAGATGAAATCCGTACCCTTGCCGATGCCTTTGAGCGCATGAAGGTATCCATGTCGAAAGCCATGGATATTATGCGCCGGTAATTTGTTGATCCGCAGTTCAGATTGAATGGAATGGAGTAGCTCATATGGTCGCAGGTAAGGATAAGGTACTCATTGTTGATGATTCTCCCACAGTCAGGCGTCTGGTTGAATTGATTCTGAATCAGAATGGATTTGAGATCATTTCAGCAGAAGATGGCGATACCGGTCTGGAACTGGCGCGCGAACACCATCCCAGAATAATCCTGGTTGATTTTGTAATGCCGCGTATGAACGGCCACATGTTCTGCAAGGCATTACGTCAGGATGAACATCTGCGTGATGTCCCGGTAATTTTAATTTCATCCAAAAGCGAAGTGGTGGGGCAGGCCTTCGAAGAGAGTTTTGGCATTGTTCATTACTTTACCAAACCTTTTGAACCCGATGATCTGGTAGCAAAAATCCACGAAGTTCTCAGCGCGGAAGGTGCCCCCCAGCCGAGAACAGAGGAACAGCAAGCGGCAGAAATAAATGAGCGTCCATCACCTGGACCGTCCCATTCGTCTGCGGCGGATCTGGAAAACATTCTGGATTCTCTAAGTGATCAGTTTGACAAAGTGGTGCGCAATTACTTTCAGAAAGATTTTCCGGTTCTGATGAAGAATGTCCTTGCGGACACCCTCAAGGAGACCGGCCTGGTAAAACACCAGACCCTCATCATGTCCGGAGATCTGGAGCGGATCACTCTGGCCGAGGTGCTGTGTTTTTGTGCCAACAGCTCTCAGAGCGGACGCCTGTCAGTTTTTTCAGATGATACCTTCGCAGAAATTTTTATTGACGCTGGACGTTTTGTCTTTGCTACCGCAAGCCAGAAGGGAACCCATACGTTTTTAACTGACCTGATATGCAGTGATAACCGTTTTACCTGCGATAATAAAGAGTTGCAGGAAGTAGTTAAACTGGCACGTGAAAACAATCTCCCAATCGGGCGTGCTCTGGTGGAACGCAATATTATCAGTTCTGACGATCTTATGTACTACCTGCGCCAGCATGCCCAGGATGCTTTCAATAAGGCCCTGAGAGTAAACAAAGGAAATTTTTTCCTCGAAAAGGATCAGCTCCCCTACAATCTGGATGATATTACCTTCAGAATTTCCATGTCTGAAATGCTTCTCAGTGGTGTACGCCACTTGCCGGCCGCGGAGAAATTCAACCACGACGCCCTGCGGATTCAGCGTTTACCTGTATGTGCCGATCTTCTGCATAATGATCTGCTCACCGAAGAGGAGAAAGACCTGATGCCGCATATGGATGGGCGGAATCTGGGTGATTTGATCACCGCAAGTGCGCAGGATGAAAAACAGGTAAGACAGAGTGTATTTCATCTATATATGGCCGGGGCGGTGCAGGTAGGCTGACGTATGAATTTGTCTGGCATAATCCGATAAAGGTGGTGTATGGGCGATATCCAGGAAACACTCCTTCCTGTTTTTATCGAAGAAACAGAACTGGCTTTGCGTCAGATTGAGGCGTTTATTCAGGAATACCGGGAAGGTTCTGCTTCTCAGATTTCATTTGAGAATGCTCGCAGAGCTGCACATACCATAAAAGGCACGGCAGGTCTGGTGAAACGCTTTCAGACCAGTGAAGTTGCGCGCAAGCTCGAAAATCATCTGGAAGCCAGCCTCGATTCCGGCGGTGCCGACCTGGATAAAATAGTCGAATGGCATGAGCGCCTGTGTTCATACCTCGATCGCGCCAGAAAAGGAGAGGCGGAAGAAGGTTTTGATGATGCAACAGAATCACACGATTCTCTCGAAGCATTAATAAATGTCGCAGATCAGGACATTATAAACGATTTCGCCCTGCCGTTTATGATGAAACTGCACCAGTCCGGAGATGACCTGCAGGAACTGGTAAGACCTGTATGTTGTCGGTTTTTCGTACTCGGACGGCAGTATTACATCAGGGTAAAAGAGGTGCTGGAGATATATCAGTATGATCAACTGACTCCGTTACCCTATGCTCCCGCGTATATCCCGGGTTTGCTTAATATTCGAGGGACGGTAGTGCCGGTTGTGGATCTGGCTCTGCTCACCGAGAACTCCCGCAGCAGTGAGGTGGCAACGCCCTATGCAGTGATTGCAACCTGTGCCACAGGTTATGTGGGGTTTCTCGCGGATACCATGCCGAACCTGAGTGTTAAAACCGCTGGGCATCATATCGCAGTCGAAGCGTTTATCGAACAATACAAGGTGTAGAATTAATATGAAGCATCAGGGTACCGCGAAAGATTATTTCTTCGATGAGGCGCAGGAGCATCTTACGCTTCTGGAGACAGGTCTGTTGCGCCTTGAAGCTGAAGACGTACATGCCCCTGATCCGGAGCTGATTGATGCCCTGTTCCGTTCTGCCCATACCCTTAAAGGGGCTTCCGCCCTGCTTAAGTATACCGCAATCAGTGATATCGCCCACGAGTTTGAAGAACTACTCGAACAGATCAGGGATAAACGTATTATTCTCAATGTCCCGCTTACTGATGCCATGCTGGGTGGCATTGATGCAATGCGAACCCTGGTTCACAGTGTAGACAGACAGGAGTATGCGGCAACAGCTGCACAGGCAGGGGAGAATTTCTCCCGGATGGTGCATCAGGCTCTGCAGGAAGACCCGGCATCGAGCAAATCCGACGGCACCGCAGTTCAGCAAAGCCCTCCTTCTGCAGATCAGGGCAGGAGCACGGTTAAAGTGGATCTGAACCAGATCGACACCCTGATGAACCTGCTCGGTGAAATTACTGTCAATAAAAGTCACATGCTCGATCAGATGAACCATACGGAGACTATGAAGGAGGAGATCGATTTTGCACGTGACCGCCTGCTGCGCGAAGTGCGGGTTTTTTCTGATCGTCACGAATATTCCATCTTCAGAGGTGAAGAAAACCCGGAGGCCAAAAAAGCCGCACTGCCCATAGCCGATTTCGATGAACTCGAGTTCGACCGCTATGATGAACTCAATCTGTTTTCACGCAAGCTTCAGGAAATCAGCAATGATATCAATGAAGCCCTGGCGGATATTCGCGGGTATCTCAATAACCTGAGCATAGATATTGAAGCAATGGATCGCATGACCGTAGAGATGAAGGAACGCATCTCCGGTATGCGTACCCTTCCGGTTGAACATCTCTATCACCGTTTCAAACGCACGTTCAGAAACCTGATCCGGGCAGAGGATGGCATATCCGCCGCGCTGGTATTTGAAGGGGGAGACACCCGCATCGGGCGCACGGTTATCGATGGTCTGTTTGAGCCTGTGGTGCATCTGTTGCGCAATTGTCTCGCGCATGGAATTGAGCCCGAGAACGAACGCAGGTCTGCAGGCAAAGCACCCGAAGGCACCATTAAAATCAGAACGCAACGGCGGGGCAATTCTGCTCTTATAAGTATATCTGATGATGGGCGCGGGATTCAGATGGAGAAGGTTAGACAAAAAGCCCTTGAATTGGGCTGGATTGAACCCGATCAACATCTGGATCGGCGCGAAATTCTCGATCTGATTTTTCATCCCGGCTTCAGCACCAGAACCGGTGCCGACGAACTCTCCGGACGTGGAGTGGGGATGGATGTGGTTCTCGAGAGCATCTCCGCTCTTAACGGCAGTGTTGATGTTGTCTCCGAAGAGGGGAAGGGGACCACTATTAATCTCCAGATTCCCCTCTCTCTGGTCATTATTAATGTGGTGCAATTCCGTATCGGGCAGCAGCTTTTTGTCCTGCCCACGGCACTGATTGAAGAAATTCAGGATTATCGGGATCTGGAGGTGGTTGAAGGCCATGTTCTGAGGCAAAACGAGCGCTACCGGATAGTAAATCTGAATACGAGCTTTTCAATCCCCGAAATTGATGCATCCCGCCGCTGCGTGTTGTTTGTGAAAACCATGGGAACCAGGATCGGCCTGGGTGTCGAAGAGGTCATCAATCAGGAGGATACTGTTATCCGTCCCTTCGGCCCCCTGCTCGAGTCCATGCGTTGTTTTTCCGGTACCAGCGTCTCCGGTGGGGGCGATATCCGCCTGGTTGTCAATCCCTCACGTTTGAGTGACACAGTTAACCCTGTTGTATCGGAGCAAATATCCCCTGATGACATCCTTGAGTCATCGTCATCTGAACCGGATAAAAAACTTCGCGTCATGGTGGTTGACGATTCATTAAGTGTGCGTAAATACGCGAGTATGATTCTTGAAGGAAGCGGAGTTGAGGTTCTGAATGCCGTGAATGGACAGGATGCCCTGGAGCGCCTAGACACTGATGAGGTGGATATTATCTTTACCGATCTCGAGATGCCGGTGATGCATGGATATGAACTGCTCGGGGAACTGAAACGACGCGAATCCTTGAGTTCAATCCCCGTTGTGGTGATAACCTCCCGCGCCGGAGAGCAGCATCGCCAGAAAGCCCTGAATGCCGGTGCCAGCGGCTATCTGATAAAGCCTTTTGATGAGCAGACATTGCTTGAAAAATTGCGTGAGTTTGTCCCTGGATATAACTGAGCCATATGACAGAACCTATTGTGCCGCAGGGAATTTTTTAAAGGAGAATGCTTAACCATGTCTAAGCGGGCAGGAAAAATCCCAAGTGTAAAGACGATTTTGACTCGCAACGTACTTTCGATGGGAGCTCTGGTCGTGTTGCTTCTTGTGCTGAATATTGCTGTATATCAGATGTTGTCTCAATCAGGTCAGAAGCGAACCCTCAACGCAGTTGAAAACATGCAGCTGCTCGATCGGCTCAGCCTCGACGTGTCCGCTCTCCAGGTGCTTGACGGAGAAATGGTGGGAGCTGCCCAGGGAGGTGATCTCGACCATGTTATTGAACGTGCCGACAAGTTGTGGAAGGCCCTGGATGATCTTACTTCAAATCTGAGGCAATTGCGTGACCTCATTGAGGCAGACAGCGAAGAGCCTGGCGCTGTATGGTGGAACCGGGTTCTTGAATTTTTGAAATTGCGCGTTCCTGACTACACCCGTTATCAGTCCCTTAAAGTGGTCGAGACCCTGGAGGATGTCCACACAGGAATAGAAAATAATCTCAATGAGATAACCGCAGAATTGGAAACCGGGGGGGCACCTGTAGCGGTACTCGAGTTCTACCGTGACTATAAGCAGGATGTCCGTGAGTTCAATCTTGGGATCGATACCCTGAAGGAACAATTTGTCAAAAAAGCCCATCTGCAGTACAGGGCTTCCGGGCAGGATAGCTTTTACTATGCGTTTATAGCTGTTGTGGTCATGCTTTTTGCCGGGGTGGTGAGTATTGTTCTTATGTGGAATCGGCGTCTCCTGCGTTCTGTTGAACTTCTGCACCATACTGTATCCAGGGTTAATGAAGGGGATTTTTCAGAACTTGATATAAAACCCAAAGATGAGATCGGTGTTACCGCTCTTCAGATCAATGAAGCTGTAGGCCAGTATAAAGAGGCCATTATTGCGGATGCGGACCGTGAAACCACCCAGGAGCACCTGATCGGTTTTCTCGATGTAGTCAGTGAAGCGGCGGAGGGGGATCTTACGTTAAAAGCCCCGGTTACTGCCGATGCCTTCGGTTCGGTTGCCGATGCATACAATCTGATGGTGGAAAGCCTTGCCGATCTGCTCAAAGAAACAAAGAAAAATGCCGATGATGTCGGGACTCAATCCAAATACCTGATGCAGATATTCCAGGATCTCGAAACCGGCGCCGAAGCCCAGAGTGCGCAGATTGAAAAGGTTACCGAAGCGGTGCAGAGATCTGAAGCGGCGGCACAGGAGATTACCGAGAAAGCTGCTCTGGCTCAGGATGTTTCCACTCAGGTCGACCGGGTTACTGCCCAGGGACAGGAGCTTGTGAATGATAACATCGAGGGGATGCAGCTGATCAGAGTTACGGTTCAGGTAATCAACAAGAAGATGAAGACTCTCTCCGAGCGTCTGCTTGAAATCGGCACCATTTCTCAGTTGATCTCAGAAATAGCCACCCGGACTACTATTCTGGCTATGAACGCGTCCATCGAGGCCTCCCGCGCCGGAGAGCAGGGGCGGGGTTTTCTGGTTATATCCGACGAAATCAAACGCCTTGCGGATAAATCCGCTGAAGCCACCAAGCAGATTAACGGCATTATCAAATCAATTCAGACCGAGGCCGGCGAAGTGACTGCTTCACTTGAGGAAGAGACGAGGACGGTGGAAAGTCAGACCCGTCTGGCTCAGGATACCGGAGAGGCATTTATTTCAATCAAGGAGGCCATCGATAAATCCAGAAACGTGGTAACCGAGATATCCGAGCTGTCTGAAGCGCAGTTGGAGATGACCAAGAATGTGGACGAAGCCATGGGTAAAGTGGTCGAGATCTCCCGCCTTGCCCAGCGGCATGTGAAGGATTCGTCCAGAATAACCACAGGTCTGAACAGGCAGTCGTCAGAGTTGCTTGTATCCGTCGGAACCTTCCGTCTTCCGGAAGAAGAGTAGTTTTTCCTGCCAGTAACTAAGGGAGTATGCAGATGAAAAAAATGTGCGCCGCAATGTTGTGTTTACTTATGCTCGTGTTCTTGAGTTCAGAGGCGTTTGCAGCCAACTGGCGGAAGGGGAAGCGCGCCTACCGTTCTGTTTGCATGGAATGTCATAAAACCAGAGGTGAGGCCGGGCGCCTTTCTCTGGACAGTAAAAGCAAAAATGAATGGTCTGACTTCTTTGCCCAAAAACCTGATTCCATCCATGAAAAAGCCTGGGATGAACTCAGTGAAAGCGATATGGAAAATCTTGAGATGTACTTCAGGAAATACGCCAAAGATGTTAATAATCTTCTGGGATGCGGGTAAGGCGAAAGCATCAGCATTACAAGTGACGTCAGATGGAGTTGACTATGTGGCGCCGTTCCCCCTTTTATGCGGAGAATAAGGTGGTACGGCGCCAGCCGGACATTATTCGGTAGCGCTGATATCCGCCTCGACCACAAAGCGCTTGATTTTGCGGGTCGTGGTTTTGGGGAACTCATCTTCGCGCACGGTAAACTTCTTGATTTTTTTGTAGTCCGCCAGTTCCTTGCCGATGTTGAGCACCTCTTTACGCAGCAGGGCTTCGATCTGCTTCTGGCTCATGGGGTAGATGTTGTTTTCCTGGGCGTAGTTGTCAATCGCTTCCTGGTCCGGATATATCTGGGCGTGCACTTCCTCTGCCAGAGGCCCGACTTTGTGCCCATACACCATAATTTCGCTGATGAACGGGCTGCTTAACATCTCGTTTTCGACCTCTTCAGGATAGACGTTTTTGCCGTTGGGGGTGACGATGAGATTTTTCACCCGCCCGCAGATCGAGACAAAGCCGTCTGCATCAATTTTCCCCATGTCTCCGGTATGGTACCAGCCGTCGATCAGCACTTCCCTGGTGGCGTCATCGTTGTTCAGATATCCCTGCATTACATTCGGTCCCTTACACACGATCTCACCCACACCATCCTCGTTTGGATCCTTTATTCTGATCTCCACTGAGGGCAGCGGGCGGCCCACCGTGCCAATGCGGGTGCATCCGGGCTGTTCCGCAGTAATTACCGGGGCGGTTTCGGTTATACCGTACCCCTGGTAGATCTGAATGCCGAACTGCTTGAATTCCCGCACTACATGCGGATCAAGGGCGGCTCCGCCACTCACAAATACAGTCCCGTTGCCCAGGTTTTCTCTGACTTTTTTACTTACGATGGCGCGGGTCAGGGGGAGGTTGTACAGGGTTTTGCTCATCTTCTTGGTGTTGATACTTTTTTTGATGCGCTCCAGTAAAATTCTGTATACCGCCGGAACCCCGAGCAGGAAAGTGGGTTGCACCTCGGTAAGATTATCACCGAGTTTTTTCAGTGACTGTGCAAAAGAGACGGTACCACCCAGGGACAGGGGGAGCAGAATGCCACACACCTGTTCAAACACATGGTTTATAGGCAGAAACGACAGGGTGTGGATATTCTCGCTGAGTCTGAAGTGGGGGATAAGATCCTTGATGTTGGAAGATATGTTGCCGTGGCTCAGGATAGCCCCCTTTGAACGTCCGGTAGTACCCGAGGTGTAGAGGATGATGGCAATATCCTCGGACTGGAGTTGGACCGGTTCCGGAAGTTCTCTGCCGATAAACTGTTCGTAATCGACGAGGGTTCCTTTTTTAAGGGCATCCTTGCGCAGTTTTGCCCCCGGAGAAAACAGATCGAATTTCTCACTTTTCGCGGTTGGCGCAGGACTCCCCGATGCTGAGGCCGTCAGCAATCGGTGGGCCTTGCTTGCAACTTTTTCGAGTCTTTCCGCTTTTTCCCGCGGGATCTGGAGATCATTTATGAGGGTATGCCATTCGCTTATGAGATCACCGATCAGATTGAACGCTTCGGTGTGCGCGTTGAATTCTTCAGCAGATGAATCCATAACAATGATATAGTTCAGATCCGGAAGTCTGGTTTTCAGTTCCAGAAGTTGTTCCACATAGTCTCTGGTGGTGAAAACCGCACACGCGCACCCGTCACTCAGGACGTGGCGCAGTTCATTACGTTTTAAATCCTTGTCCACCGGGATGGCGACGCATCCGTTCTTCAGTATACCCAGGTAGCTGACAACCCAGCGGGGAGAAGAGGGGCCCAGCAGGGCGATATGACCCTGATGCTCTATATTCAACTGTTGCAGACCCGCGGCTACAAGGTCTGATTCCTGCCATAGGTCGGTGTAGCTGATGCCGGTCCATACATTGTTAACCTTTTCACGCAGTGCCGTTTTGTTGGGATGGATTTTGCAACTGTGCTGCAGTAAATTGATTATAGTGCTCACGGTATGCTCCGGGTGTATTGCGTATGATTTGTAATTGCTTAAAGTTTTGTAACAGTTCAGTAAGACCTTGTGGCACCCATTCCAAGGGACACTTTGCGCCGTCCATGGCCGTTCGACTGT
>JBNGCY010000047.1:0-21240 GCA_049975505.1 Desulfuromonadaceae bacterium
GTGAACCAACGTGCCTGAAATACTGGCGAGCAGGTATTTCATCAGGTCCGGTATCAGTTTTTCTACACATTGTGCCGACATTATTCCGCTAAATAAAAGCTTCACGATATGGCCTGAATCCTCCTTTCCGGAATATGCCGCTTATCTTCCGCTACTCTTGCCTTACGGTTTTAACTCGCTATTGAAGTGGTAAATTTCCGCTAAGTCTTTTTCGAATTTGCTCCACTTTCGAATAATTTTTCTTTTGGCCCAAAAGTTACTGTAGGTGCAAAATGGGAAAAAATCGGAAGTTCCTATATTGTCAATAATAGACAACTGAAAATTCCCATCTGATTTTTTTTGACATACGATGTTTTTGGGTTTCAGGGTCATGGTTATAACCCTTTGCTCCAGCAAATATTTTTTTAATCTGAATAATGCCTTGGTAATGTTGCAAACGTGCAAATTGGTCTTTGCGTCTGAAACAAGATAGTATTCAAGGGTTTTGGATACTGCTCCATCATCATCGAGAACCAGATCAAATATAGAGCCCAGCCCCAAGTTTGTTCTAATCTCTCCATAATATCTGGGGATCATTTCCCAGGAAATTTTTCTCTTTTGCAGATGCCTGTAGTACTTTTTTTCACGGCTGGTTTCCCTTTGGTTTTCCAATAAGGTTACCTTGATGCAGAGGTTCTTGTTTTCAGGATGCGGATAACATTCTCGATGCAGGCCTTTTCCGATTAATTTACGTTTGTCCAGATTGATCATATCTTTCAACAATTCCAGTGCTGCCTTCGTCATGGTGCTGGAGTTGCAGCGCCATATTATGCGGGCTGTAATAGAATTTATTTTTCTATTTACTTCTCCGAGAACCATTTAATTTCATCCCATGACCTGGTCCGGTCAAGGGATGCCTATCGCTTGTTTATAGTCCTGACACTTTTGGCTATTACATCAGCGATGCTCCAGCCGCAGATAGGTTTGCGGGGAAAAGCCATAGCGCACCGGACAGACCGCTGTACAACGCAAACCTACCGCATCAAGGTCCTGTTTCAGAGTTCGATACCAGATCGGAATCCGGTCAGAGGGTGTGCGTGAGAGCAGGCGGTTTTTCAAATGAAAGCGCAGGGAGGAAAGGGCAAAATTATCAAAATAGGAGATGATTATCACCTCACGGGACAATCTGGCACATTCACGTAATGCATTTTTACGCAAATCGGAAGTGGAATAATGATGAAGCAGACGATTGCAGATTACGGCGTCAAATACCCCATCAGCGAAATCCATGTGCATGACATCGCCCTGAACAAAACGCATGGTATCCGGTACATCACACCGAAATGTACTTTTCAGGTAGAAACTCCGGGCTGTTTCAACCATATGCCGGGAGTAATCCGCAGCAGTTACACGATATCCCTGTTGCTCTAACAAAGGTTCCAATCGGCCACTGCCGCACGGAAGGTCGAGTATATTAGCTCCGGCCGGGAGACCACTGAGAGCCTTTTTTATACAGTTCCACTCACGTCGATTGCGTGAAGTAAAATGGTTTTTGCGCTCTCGATACGTACTGGCAACCTCGGCAGAATCAAAACGTCTGCAGGTCTCCAGGTAACATTCCTGTTCATTGAGATCAGTGGTGGAATCAATATGGCCCGTGGAAAATTCTTTCGCTGCAGTTGTTTTCATGTTTATCCCCTTAAAAGTCGTAGATTGGTTGCTCCTGTCCTTCTTGTTCCGCCACCGTGAAGGCAACACTACTTAAGCCCCGGCGGAGAAGGTCACTCGGTAAACTACGCCTCCTGTACGGTTCTATTCACTTCCTGCCAGCTTGTTACATCTGAGACGGTCTCAATTGCAAACAGTCAGTCGTGATCGTCTAAATGGGTGTTGCAAGACTTTGCTTTTAGTTACAATCTTTTTTCCACAAAACCCCGAATCCTTTATCCGTCATACTCTGTAATTCCGCCCTGATTCTGTGCAATACGCTTTTCACACAAGCTTGCAGCTGTAATGTCATAAACTGTGGCAGATTTGCATTGTCAGCTGCGCTTTGTGCCGGACACAACTTCAGATCAAACTGTGCTGCGCCTGCACCGTTTCGTCATCTTCAGGCATGATGAAGATAAAGCAAGTTGGTTGCCGAAACATGACCACAAGATTACCTTTTGGCAATCTTTCGAATAATTCCCATTCTTCCCCTGAACCCGCAGAACCGGGAAGTCATTAAAAGCGGGAATTAAGAGCCAGTAGCTGGTGTTTTAGCGCTTTTGGCGATAGCTATCATGGGATGGGCAAGTGTTTGCCTTTTTCGGAGCATTTACGGGCAGGGAGGAATAAAATAGCTGCATTGACTGTTTCTTACGCCTAGAATTTTCCTCTATACATAACCTCTTAGGTTAGATATCATTGCCGTTTACGATTTTTTGTAAATGGGGAATATAGAACGCATGGAGGATATGTGGACAAACCATTTCTGACAACCATGGGAGATCCCGCAGGGATCGGACCTGAGATCATTGTAAAGGCGGTGTTTTCAGGCGCACTGGACAGATATGCTGCTCGGCTTGTTGTGGGTGGAGATGTTGGGATATTGCAGCGAGCGGCACGTATAGCAGGGTATGCCCCCGAAACGGCTCCCGCTCCCGCTGACGAGGTGGTCCTCACCTGTGGTGGAAGAACTCTGCGCGTCCAGCCTTTATCCCATCTGGATCTCGAGGCGACACCGTTCGGGCGCATCAGCGCCGCCAACGGGCGCGCGATGCTCGATTACATTGAATGGGCCTGTGCCCGCTGCCAGGCAGGCGATGCGGCGGGAATGATAACCGCCCCGATCCAGAAGGAGGCGATCCACGCCGCCGGATGTGAGTTCCCGGGCCATACCGAACTGCTGGCGCAGCGCTGCGGGGTGGACAAAGTGGTGATGATGCTCGCCGGACCGCGCCTGAAGGTGTGTCTGGTGACTACCCATGTGGCACTCAGGGACGTACCCTCTGTTCTGACTCAGGCGGAGGTAGAAGCGACCCTGCAAGTTACCGATGCTGCTATGCGCCGCTATTTTCATCCTGATAGGGCGCCGCGCATTGCGGTGCTCGCCCTTAACCCCCACGCGGGCGAAGGGGGGATGTTTGGGGATGAGGAGGAGCGCATCATCGCGCCCGCCATTAAGAATGCACAGCAGGAGGGGGTCCACGCCAGCGGCCCCCACAGCGCCGACACCCTGTTTCACTTTGCGCTTCAGGGCGGGTATGACGCAGTGGTGTGCATGTACCACGACCAGGGCTTGATTCCGCTGAAGCTGCTTCACTTCGATGACGGGGTTAATGTCACCCTCGGGCTCCCCATTATCCGCACTTCGGTGGACCACGGCACCGCCTACAATCTTGCCGGAAGCGGGAAAGCCAACCCGAGCAGCCTGATTGCCGCGATTGAGATGGCTGTGCACATGGACGCCCAACACAGGAAGGCTTGATGCATGATAGATAAAATAATTGTCAAAGGTGCGCGCGAGCACAATCTGCAGAATATCGATGTGGAGATTCCACGGGATAAATTTGTCGTGATTACCGGGGTCTCCGGTTCGGGCAAATCCACCCTGGCGTTTGACACCATCTACGCTGAAGGGCAGCGCCGCTATGTGGAGAGCCTCTCCGCGTATGCACGCCAGTTTCTCGAACAGATGGAAAAGCCGGATGTGGACAGCATTGACGGCCTTTCCCCGGCGATCTCCATCGAGCAGAAAACCACCTCCAAGAATCCGCGCTCCACCGTGGGTACCGTGACCGAGATCTACGACTACCTGCGTCTGCTCTTTGCGCGCATCGGCAAGATCTTCTGCCACCGCTGCGGACGTGAGATCGAACCTCAGAGCGCCCAACAGATTGTCGATCAGGTAATGCAGCTGCCCGAACGCACTAAACTGATGATTCTCGCACCCCTGGTGCGCGAACGCAAAGGGGAATACAAACGCGAACTCAAGCAGCTTCAGGCTGACGGCTATGTGCGCGCCCGTATTGATGGCGAGATCTGTGAACTTGCGGACGCACCGGAGCTGGATAAGAACAAGAAACACACCATCGAGGTGGTGGTGGATCGCCTCATAATGAAGGAGGGTCTCGAAGGGCGCCTTGCCGATTCAGTGGAAACCGCGCTGCGTCTTGGTGACGGTCTGGTTCTGATCCAGGTGGTGGATGGCGAATGCCTGCGCTTTTCCGAGAAGCATGCGTGTATCGAGTGTGGTCTTTCCTACATGGAGATCGAGCCGCGCCTGTTTTCCTTCAACAACCCCCAAGGGGCGTGCCCGGACTGTTCCGGTCTCGGGACGCGCAACTACTTCGACCCGGAACAGATTGTCCCCCGCTCTGATGCCACCCTGCGCGAAGGGGCGATTGAGCCCTGGGTTACGAGGCGGGCGTATTACTATCAGCAGCTTCTGGATGCCCTGGCACAGCACTACGAGTTTTCTCTCGACACCCCGTATGCGGATCTGCCCGAGAAGATAAAAAACATACTTATGTACGGTTCCGGCAAAGAGAAGGTTCGCTTTTACTACGATCAGGGAGAGCGGCGTCACTACTATGAAAAGCCATTTGAGGGGGTGATCCCGAGTCTGGAGCGACGCTACCGCGAGAGCGACAGCGACAACCTGCGCGAAAAGCTGGAACGCTACATGGATATCATGCCCTGCCCTACGTGTAACGGCGCGCGCCTGCGCCCCGAGGTCCTCCATGTGCGCGTAGCGGGAAAAAACATTGATGAAGTAACCCGGATGTCGATTGCCGAGGCGCACACCTTTTTTACACAACTCGATCTCAGCCCCAAGGATGCCGAGATCGGACGCCGGATTCTCAAGGAGATCAACGAACGTCTCGGATTTCTCGATCAGGTCGGGCTCGACTACCTGACCCTGAACCGTTCCGCCGGTACCCTCTCCGGGGGTGAGGGGCAGCGCATCCGCCTCGCGACCCAGATCGGCTCCTCTCTCATGGGGGTGCTGTACATTCTTGACGAGCCCTCTATCGGGCTGCACCAGCGCGATAACCGCCGTCTCCTCAATACTCTTATGCACCTGCGCGATCTGGGGAATACCGTGTTAGTGGTGGAGCACGATGAGGAAACCATTCTCGATGCGGATCACGTGATTGACATGGGGCCGGCGGCGGGGATGAATGGAGGCAAGGTGGTCTCTCAGGGGACACCCGAAGAGATCCTCGCCGACCCGGAGTCCCTTACGGGCAAATACCTCAATGGCGTGCTCGAAATCCCGGTGCCGGCGCAGCGGCGTACCAGCGAACGCTGTCTCGAACTTATCGGCGCGAGTAGCAACAATCTGCACAATCTTGATGTCAAATTCCCTCTCGGCGTACTCACCTGCATTACCGGAGTGTCAGGTTCGGGGAAGTCCACCCTGGTTATCGATACCCTGTACCGCGCCCTGGCGCATGAACTGAACAACAGCCGCGAGAAAGCGGGAACCTACCGGCGCATCGAGGGGTGTAAACAGCTGGATAAGGTCGTGGATATCGACCAGTCCCCCATCGGGCGCACTCCGCGTTCCAACCCCGCTACCTACACCGGGGTGTTCGGGGATATCCGCGATCTCTTCGCCCAACTCCCAGAGGCCAAGGTGCGGGGCTACAAACCGGGGCGCTTCTCCTTCAATGTCAAAGGGGGGCGCTGTGAAGCATGCAGTGGAGATGGGGTGATCAAGATCGAGATGCATTTTCTCCCCGATGTATATGTGCAGTGCGAGGTGTGTGGTGGCTCCCGTTACAATCGCGAGACCCTGCAGGTGCACTACAAAGGTAAGAGCATCGCCGATGTTTTGAATATGACCGTGAATCAGGCGAGCCGTTTTTTCGAGAACATCCCGCGCATTCACAACAAACTCCAGACCGTGCGCGATGTCGGCCTGGGTTACATCAAGCTCGGGCAGAGTGCCACCACCCTCTCCGGGGGGGAAGCGCAGCGGGTGAAGCTCGCGCGTGAGCTGGGCAAACGCGCCACCGGGCGCACCATCTACATCCTCGATGAGCCCACCACCGGGCTTCATTTCGATGATGTACGCAAACTCATGGAGGTGATTCAGCGCCTCGTGGATACCGGAAATACGGTGCTGATCATCGAGCACAACCTCGATGTGATCAAGCTCGCCGATCATGTGATCGATCTCGGTCCCGAGGGGGGCAGCGGCGGGGGTGAGATTGTCGCGTGCGGAACACCGGAGGAGGTCGCAAAAGTGACCGCCTCGCATACGGGCAGGTATCTGCGCGGGGTGCTGTAGGGAAGATTTGTAGTAACTATTCACCACCGCTACCGGTGAGGGCTTGTGGTACCCATGGAAAGGGCGTCTGTCGCCACGGACGGCGACAGTCGAACGGCCATGGACGGCGCAAAGTGTCCCTTGGAATGGGTGCCGCAAGGCCTTACTGAACAGTTACGATTTGTATTGCCCGAAGGAGATCTTGGTTATAACTACGGCGTATATTCAACGGCAGAACCCACATGACGTGGGCGGTGGCCCACACCACCTTACTTTCCTTGCTTGTCCAAGGAAAGTAAGCAAAAGAAGGACACCCCTGCATCGCAGCCCTGCGGGTTCCCTACGCTTATACTGCCATGAGGCGGATGGACCTGAACTCGCTGACGCTCAGACAGGCGGTCCATCTTTTTCGCCTCCTGGCAGCAACGCTTCGGCTGCGCTACGAAGGGGAAGCGACTTTTTATAGGGGGAATCATGGATAAAAACCAGCAAACCGTGCAAATTCTCGAAAATACCGAGGTGTATTCCGGTTTTCTGAGCATTCTTAAAATCAAATTGCGCCACCGACTTTACAGTGGAAAGATGTCACAGGTAATTACGCGCGAGCTGCTGGAGCGTGGGCAGGCGGTGGCGGTTCTGCTCTATGATCCTGCCGCTGATGCTGTGGTGCTGATTGAGCAGTTTCGTGTCGGGGCGCTGGACGATCCCGATTCGGCGTGGCTGCTCGAAGTGGTTGCGGGCGTGGTTGAAGAGGGGGAAGCCCTGGAGGATGTGGCGCAGCGTGAAGCTCAGGAAGAGGCCGGATGCACGCCGCAGGGTCTTGAGTACATCGGGCGCTACTACCTCACCCCTGGAGGCAGCTCTGAGCAGATCCATATCTTTTACGCCGAGATTGACAGCGCAGGTCTGCACGAAACTCTGGGTGGGGTCGAGGATGAATCCGAGGATATCCGCGTAATGGTGCTGCCCTGGGATGAAGTGGTGAACCTGATGGATTCGGGACGCATAATCAATGCCACCGCCATGCTTGCGTTGCAGTGGCTGCGTCTGCGCAAAAGCTCGGCTTGACTAAATCCGGATAACGGACGCCGCCCAGGTCAGACCCGCGCCAAACGTGGTCATGCCCACCACATCTCCCTGTTTGATGGTGCCGTTCTGGATCGCTTCATCCAGAGCGATGGGGATGGAGGCAGCGGAGGTGTTGCCGAAGCGTTCTACATTTACAATCAGCTTTTCATGCGGCACCTTGAAGCGCTTCGCGATGGCCTCGATGATGCGGATATTTGCCTGATGCGGGATCACAAAGTCGAGATCCGCGGCCTGCAGCCCGGCCTGATCCAGAGCCTCATTCAGGGCTCCGGTCATGGAAGAAACCGCATGGCGGAACACCTCGCGTCCCTGCATGTTGATGGTGGCGTAGTTATTCTTCAGATCGTCTGGTTCGAGGACGTGCTGGCTTCCCGCCGGGTTGTAGAGCAGATCGCTGTAGTGTCCGTCGCTGTGTATGGTGGTGCTGAGGATGCCGCGCGTGTCATCTGCAGGCCCCAGAACCACGGTGCCGGCGCCGTCACCGAACAGAACGCAGGTGTTGCGATCCTCCCAGTTCACCATGCTTGAGAGCATCTCCGCCGCGACCACAAGGACGCGCTGATACCCGCAGGTCTGCATCAGACTGCGCGCGAGATGCAGGCCGTAGAGAAAGCCGGAGCATGCGGCGGAGATATCAAACGCAGCCGCCTTTTTCGCGCCGATTTTTTCCTGCAGTAGACACGCCATCGCGGGGAATTTCATGTCTCCGGTAACCGTGCCCACGATGATAAGATCTATATCTTCGGCTCTGGTGTCAGCGCGCTTCAGCGCCTGATTTACCGCATCCGCAGCCAGATCGGAGAGGGCCGTGCCAGGTTCTGCGATGTGGCGCTGGCGGATACCCGAGCGCTCGACAATCCACTCATCGCTGGTATCTACCATCTGTTCCAGATCGGCATTGGTTAGAATCCGCTCCGGAACGGCGTGTCCACTGCCGAGAATCTGACAGGTCTGCATAATTGTTCTCCTCTGCCTTGTTGAATGGTAACCGCCAGTTGAGGTCTTTGGGTACCTACAGTTACCGGGCGGTAAACAGCTACATTGATTTTACCCTTATAAGAAGTACTGTGTTGTCATCAAGGGGGGCAGTTGGCGCAGGTGGAGCGGAACAACGTGGTACTCAGGTAGCGATCACCGCGGTCGGGAAGGATGGTGACGATGGTGCCGCGCTCCATCCTGGCGGCAACCCTCAGTGCTCCGGCCACGGCGGCTCCGCTCGACATCCCCACAAAAAGCCCTTCATTGATGGCAAGATCGCGCGCACAGTTAAAGGCTTCATTATCTTGAACAATCAGCTTGTCGTCAAGGTTTTCAGGATGATACAGCTCGGGAACAATGGATTCATTCATGTTCTTCAGCCCCTGTACCTTGTGCCCCAGGGTGGGTTCGACCGCAATAATTCCGATAGAGGGATTCTTTTCCTTCAGATAGCGTCCGGTGCCCATAATAGTTCCGGAGGTGCCAAGCCCGGCGACAAAAGCGTCTATGTTGCCTCCGCATTCATTCCATATTTCCGGCCCGGTGGTCTCGTAGTGCGCCTGAGGATTGCTCGGATTGGCGTACTGATTGGGCATGTAGTAGCGCTTCGGATCCTGCTGCACCAGTTCGTGCGCCATACGGATCGCCCCGTCCGTGGCCTGTCCCGGAGCGGAGAGCACCACTTCGGCGCCATAGGCCTCAAGTACAGCGCGGCGCTCCATGCTGACACACGGTGGCATCACGAGTTTGATGCGGATACCCAGGGTGGCGCAGATCATGGCGAGGGCGATGCCGGTATTTCCGGAGGTGGGTTCAAGCAGGATGCGCTCTTGAGAGAGTTCGCCGCTGGCCAGGGCGTTTCTTATCATGTACCACGCCGGACGATCCTTGACGGAACCGCCGGGATTGCTCCCTTCGAGTTTGGCGAGAATACGCACCTTGGGGTTGGGGTTGAGCTTCTTGAGCTCTACCAGCGGGGTGTTGCCGATGGCGTGAGAGATATGCAGATCGGAAAGTTTATTCAAAGGGTTCATGAGCCTTCATATGTTATTTAAGGAGAGTTAGCGTTGATACCTTCACAGGACGCATCAACTGCGAGTTCATATAATACCATGAAGCGGGCCACCCTTACATGCCAGACGCTCAAGTTTTTCCTCCACCTGCGCATCTTCTATCAGGGGCGGGGCGTGGTGTGCCTTGCGGCGTGCGTCTATCACCAGAGAACCTTCGCAACCCCAGTGCTTTGCTACACATGAGGCTCCTATACCGAAGATATCCCGCGCCGGATCGGAGCGGGTAAAGGTAACCCACACAAAGTTATTAAAAGTCGCGGCGGCAAAGGCGCTGTCATCGCAGAGCACCACCAGGGGGAACTGATTGATGCTCGCCTGCGGGGTAAGGCTGGTGCAGAAGCGCTCCAGATCCAGGGTGGGGCTGGCATCCGGGGCCGTGCACTCCGGTCCTTCCACCAGCAGAACCCCGGGGATGGGTACCCGCGGATTGTCAAAATCGGGGGGAAGTACAAGGTTTTCCGGGCAGTTCCGGGGCAGTTCGCGTCTGGATTCACCGCAGGCGGCAATCACCACTTTGGAACCCTGGTTGAGGCCGTCCCCGCTGTAGTCGAGGGTGTCGATAGTGGTACGGGTGTGAAAGTGCAGATCGCGCCTCCAGTCGCAGCGCTGCAGGCAGTGTTGCAGAAACAGCGACACATTGTGGATATCCAGATGCGGGTTGTCTGCGATATCGGCAATGAAGAGGTATTTGGCCAGCGACAGCTGCCCCTGGCCGAGGATGGCGTTGGCCTGGGTCAGGAGCTCCTGCGGGCGCTGTGCGCGCCGGTACGGGGTATAGCGCTCCGAGCCGAGCGCGAGCAGAAGCGGATGAACCCCGGCGGCATCCACCGCATGTACCGCTTTCACCCCCGGCAATACCGTGGGAATGAGCTCGCCGGTGAGTTCGTGGATAAAGGTGCCGAAGCTGGTATCCTCCTGGGGCGGACGCCCGACACTGGTAAAAGGCCAGATCGCATCGGGGCGGTGATACACGCGGTGCACATCCATTACCGGAAATTCGTGGGTCAGGCTGTAATATCCCAGATGATCCCCGAACGGCCCTTCCGGTTTGGTGCGGGTGGGGTCGATGGAGCCGCAGATGACAAAATCGGCCTCGGCGGGAAACGGCAGGGTGTTGTCTCCTCTGGTCATGGGGATGCGATGCCCACCCAGAAGCCCGGCAAAACTCAACTCCGGCATCCCCTCGGGCAGGGGCATAACTGCGGCGACACTCATGCTCGGGGCTCCACCCACAAAGATATTTACCGGCAGCGCTTCGCCACGCGCAGCGGCAGCCTGATGGTGCACTCCGATTCCGCGGTGGATCTGGTAGTGCAGTCCCACCTCCTGATCCTGAATATACGCATTACCGCCCATCTGTACCCGGTACATTCCCAGATTGGAATGCCCGCTGCCGCGCTGTTGCGGGTCTTCACTGTATACCTGGGGCAGGGTGATGAAAGGTCCACCGTCATCGGGCCAGGAGACCAGCTGGGGCAGATCGCTGATGCGGCACTGATGTTCGAGAATCGGCCCTTTCCCGGTGCGCCGCGGCAGAAGATGAAATGCCGCAAGGGGGGTGCGCGCAAATTGCCACGGGCGTTTAAATGCGGCACCGGGGTTGATCTTTGCCTCCACCAGGCGCTTTACCACCGGCAGGGTGTCGCGAAAGATAAAACGCGTGCGCTCCAGGGTGCCGAACAGGTTTCCGAGCATGGGGAATTTGCACCCCCGCACATTAGTGAACAGCAGCGCCGGTCCTCCGGCGGCGTAAACCCGGCGCTGAATAGAGGCGATTTCCAGATGCGGATCCAGTTCCGTGTCAATGCGACACAACTGCCCATGCGCCTCCAGATCAGTGACACAGGTTTGAAGATTTTTGTAGCCCATACGCTACCCTCCCGTACTCGTTGAAGCAGCTACCGTGCTTCAGGATCAAAAAACGAGTTGATGCGCCGGATAAGAGCCACCATGTACCCGTGATTGCGGCGGTTGAAATCGAGGGCGAGGCGGGGCAGATTCCATAAATCGGGCTCATCGTGCTCCTTTTCAAATGCAGTGCAGGCGCGGATACTGCCCCCATTGTTGAGGAGTTCGCCGAATTCCTCCTGCAGAATGGATATCTGATCCGGAGTAAGACTTTTATTCAGGCGGATTACCAGGGTTTCATCCACGTAACGGCTCGAATGATACACGCGGTAGAAGTTATTGATCACCTCCAGCGCTTCCTGCGGACTGCTGGTGATGGTGAAAAGGCCGAAATCCTCTCCGGAGATAAGGTTGCGCGGCAGAAGAACATTGCGCATGAACTGGAACAGATCCTCCCAGTAGGTGCTGTCCTCGTCATCAATCAGCACCAGGGGCATGGGGGGATTCTTCCCGGTCTGGATCAGGGTCAGGGTCTCCATCGCCTCATCCAGAGTGCCGAATCCGCCGGGAAACAGCGCCACCGCATGGGCTTCTTTGAGAAACGCCACCTTGCGGTTGAAAAAGTACTTGTACATCAGGGTGCGTTCACTGCCGTGCATAACCTTGTTGGTACTCTGCTCGAACGGTAGACGGATATTGACCGCAAAGGAGTTTTCCGAGCCGGCGCCTTCGTTGCCGGCTTCCATGATCCCCCCGCCTCCGCCGGTGATTACCATGTAGTTGTGTTCTGCCAGCAGGCGCGCGAAAGCAACACATTTCTGATAGATAGGTTCATCGGGTGTGGTGCGCGCGGAGCCGAAAATAGTCACCTTGCGCCGGTGGCGGTAGGGACTGAACACCTCATTGGTGATGCGCATTTCGTTCATGGTGGTGCGCATCAGTTTCAGATCAGCGAGGTAGTCGCTGCTTGTTCCCGCTTTAAGGGCACTGATGATCATATCGCGGATGATGCGGGGGTGATGCACTCCCACCGCATCTATCAACTCATCTATTCTGGTGTCAATCGGGCCGTTTTTGCGTTTAAAGGATAAATCCATATCTATGTCCGATGTTCAGGGGTCCGGGGGTTAAATACTCCTGCGCTGCAAGAGTTGCTGTGTGCCAAGCCTGCTGGTGCCGATAAACAAGCCACGCAGACTAGAGCCGGTATAGCGTTCGTCTACTTCAGCATAGTGGGCACGCAGGAGTTTTTCCATGCGATAAAATGCCTCCACTTGTGTCTCATTCATGCGTGCTTCTATGTGGTCGCAGATGAAGGTGACGCAGTTAAACGGGCGCAGGTTTACATCCAGACTGCAGCCGCGCGGGGTAAGAAACGGACAGGTAGAGGAAAAATCCACTTCGGGTACGTCGTTGCGCAGAAGAGCAGCAACCACATTGATGAGGGTGATGTGGTTGTGGCCATGCTCACAGCAGGAGCCGGAGCAAGTGCGGCATGCCTTGCTGCCGTCCGCGTCGAGAAACAGAGTGTGGATCTGTTCCTGCACCGATTCAATCAGGGCGATGCGCTGTTTTAACCACTGCAGTTCCTCATCCGCAATGCTGTTTAGTTCGCGCCGAAGCTGATTCAGTATCTCATCCCAGCGCGTATGTCGATTGGAACTCAGCATGAAATTATCGACTTATTCAAAAGAGGGTAAATTATTCTGCATTCAGTTCCTGGTCGGGGTTAGTGGCACCCATGAAAAGGGCGTCTGTCGCCACGGACGGCGACAGTCGAACGGCCATGGACGGCCCCAATCCCAAACAGGCGTGTCCCTTGGAATGGGTGTCGCTAACCCCGACTGAGCAGCTACGTGTAATTCAAAGTAAAAAAGGTCGAAGAAGCCCATAAGCCGGGTTCTGTACCACTGTCTGTTACCAGGGCAGTGGTGGCGATCATTCCTCTAGGATCACCGTTGCCGGTGACCTCAAGCAGCCAACCCGGAAGCTTCGGACGGACCGCCCTCAAACGCTTCCCTATTCGGCCTTGCTCCGGATGGGGTTTACCTAGCTTCCGACGTCACCGCCGGAACTGGTGAGCTCTTACCTCACCGTTTCACCCTTACCTGCACCCAAACAGATGCAGGCGGTTTGTTTTCTGTGGCACTTTCCCTGGGGTCACCCCCGGTTCCCGTTAGGAACCATCCTGTCCTGCGGAGCCCGGACTTTCCTCCCGTCCTATCCGAAGGATAGAACCGGCGATCGCCTGTGCTTCTTCGACCATGTTTTTAGAATACTACGCCTCTTCAATATACAACAACCGATTACACTGTGGACAGGTGGAGATGTTCTTGCTTTTGAGCATATTGTTGAAGAACTGCGGCGGCAGGCGCATGTGACACCCGGTGCAGGTGTAGTTTTTTGCTTCCACCAGCGCCACACTATTAAGGCGTTTCAGCACCAGCTCATAGCGTTTGCGCAGAGGTTCCGGTACCTGGGCGATGAGTTTGTCGCGCTTGGGTGTTTGCGTGGCTTCGATCTCTTCCATCTCCGCCACCAGGGTCTCAATATCCTTGAGCTGATTTTCGTTGTCGCTGTTGAGTTCGTCAAGCTCGGTCTGTTTGTCGTTTTTATCCGCTTCGAGTTCGTCCTGCACCTGTTGTTTGAGCTTCAGCGCTTCTTCGATATCCTTGACATTTTTCTTGGCCGCATCGACCTCTTTTAAGATGGCCAGATATTCTTTCTGGGTTTTGACTTCGGGCAGGCGGTCTTCAGCTTTTGTCACGTTGTCCTGCTCTTTGGCCAGATCCTGGTTCAGGCTGGCGACATCCTCGGCTACCTCGTCGATCTGCTCCTGAATTGAGGCGACAATTTTTTCAAGCTTCTCGGCCTGGGCCATGAGCTTGTCCTTGCGGGTCAGGAGCTCGTCCTTCTTGCTGCGCGCCTCAAGAATCTTCTGATCGAGTTCCTGCACGTCAATCAACTGCTGTACTTCTTCCTTCACGTTATCTCCTCCGTTACAGAATTGGGGAATAAAATCAGGCTGTTCAGATAAAAGTAAACGGGTCCTGTTCGTTGGGGGCGGTTATAATCTCGGTGGTATAGCCGCGTTTTTTCAGTTCCGGGGCAATGGTGCGGCACAGCCCTTCTGCGGCTATGATCTCGGTGGCGAAGTGGCCGGCATCGATGATATTGAGCCCTAGTTCGGCCGCGGTCTGGGCTTCATGGTATTTCAGGTCTCCGGTTACCATGGTGTCGGCGCCGCTGAATTTTGCCGCAAACATGGCGCTGCTGCCACTGCCGCTGCACACAGCTATACGCTGCGCTCTGGCGTCCGGGGCTCCGACCATGCGCAGTCCGGAGCATCCGAGGCGCTCTTTGCAGGTGTGGGCAAACTCCTCCAGGGTGACAGGGGCTTCGAGCCGGCCTATCCGCCCCAGGCCTGTGTTTTCGTTGCGGTTGCGCAGGTCAAACAGATCGTAGGCCACCTCTTCATATGGATGTGCCTTGAACATCTGTTTCAGCACCTTATCGAGTTTGCGCCGCGGCACTATGGTTTCAATGCGCGTTTCATCCACGGATTCGAGTTCACCGTTACTTCCGAGGAACGGGTCACTTCCTTCCAGAGGGCGGAACTGTCCGCGCCCGCGCAGGGAAAAAGCACATTTATCGTATTGCCCTATATGCCCTGCTCCACCCTTGAACAAGGCTTCTTTTACCTCTTCGACGTGGGAGTCGGGCACGTATACCATGAGTTTGAAATATTCCTCCTGGCGGGAGGGTTGCAGAACTCTGGTTTGTTTCAGATCGAGGACGGTGGCGAGCCAGTCGTTGAGTCCGTTGGCGCCGCTGTCGAGGTTGGTGTGGGCACAGACGATGTTGATGTTATGGCGCAGGGCGAAGGCGATGCAGTTGCCGGTGGGATCGGAGGTACTGATCTGTTTCAGGGGCTTGAAAATCAGAGGATGGTGGGTGAGGAGAAGCTGGCACTTGTGTTTCCGGGCTTGTTCCAGGTTGGCGAAGGTTGGATCCAGGGCAACCATGATGCGTTCCACGCTGCTGCCTGGCTCACCCACCTGAAGCCCCACGTTATCCCACTCCTCGGCCAGATCGGGTGGATAAAGCTGATGAATAATACCGATAACTTCATGTAGATGCAGGGTATGGGTTTTCATATCCAAGTCACCGTATTTGCACTGCGGGGGTACAAAAAAAGAGAGTGCACCTTGTCAAGGTGCACTCTCGGTTCTGACATATTCTGTCCTGCATGTGTGTGTCTGGTTTTAGCGTCGCACATAGATAAAAAGGGGGATCCAGCTGCGTTCTAACCATACAATGCCTGTAGAAAATGGTGGGCCCACCAGGACTCGAACCTGGGACAGACCGGTTATGAGCCGGTGGCTCTGACCAACTGAGCTATGGGCCCGCAGATAAACTAAGGCGTTGATACTAGATATTTCCCGCAGGCGATGTCAAACAAAAAAACGGCCTGTATAGAACTTTTTTGTGTTTAATGCCAATTGTTACACCTTAGAACTGGAATTAGGCGTGCCGATGGACTAGAGTTTAAGGTATCCATTGAATGAAATGTTATGTTTTGCACGGAGGTCAATATGAAAACCACCCTTACCATTGTATGTGAAAACAGTGTCGGGCGCGCAATTCCCGCCATTGGCGAGCACGGCTTTGCATGCCTGATTGAGCGCGGGGAAACCTCAGTGCTGGTGGATAGCGGCCAGGGCTTCGGCATCAAACGCAATGCCCGCGTACTGGGCAAAGACCTGCGCCGCCTTGACGCCGTGGCCCTGAGCCACGGGCATTACGATCATGTCGGCGGTCTGGATCAGGTGCTTGGGTATACAGGTGAGCTGGATGTGTTTGCCCATCCGGACATCTTTATTCCGCGCTACCACCGCAGTGCGCATGCTCTGCGCTTTATCGGGATTCCCCAGCGCCGTGAACTTCTCGAAACCATGGGGGCAAATTTCAGGTGGACCCCTGAGTTGTGTGAAATTGCGCCGGGCATTCATGTCACCGGGCAGGTACCGAGGCGCACCAGCTACGAACAGGGCGCCCCTGAGTTGGTTGTTGCCCGGGATGACGGCACCTTTGCTCCTGACCCGTTCAACGATGATATGGGGGTGATTGTAGAAACTGAGGCCGGACTGGCGGTTGTCCTCGGGTGTGCCCATTCCGGGATGATCAATATCCTTCTCCAGGTGCAGGAGCAATTCCCCGGACGTAAGATCCACGCGGTTCTTGGCGGCACCCATCTCGGGCCTGCAAGCGCGGAACAGTTTGAGAGTACCATGCAGGATCTGGAGCAGTTCGGAATTCAGCATATTGGTGTGTCACACTGCACCGGGCAGAATCGCGCGGCGCAGATTCGCGAACGCTTCGGGCAGAGGTTTTTCTTTGGTTCTGTCGGAGCGGTACTGCAGCTTTAGGACGAAGAATTTCGGATAATGGATGTCGGGCCGGCATCCGGGAGGGTGATCATGAGATACTTACACATGGCAGGGATTGTTTTTCTTCTTGCGCTGGTTGCCGGATGTGCGAGCCGCACTTCGTCAGAAGTGTATTCGCGCGATCAGGCGCAACGCCAGATGTCGGTGTATTACGGCACGGTATTGGCTGTATCACCAGTGACTATTGAGGGAACCCAGAGCGGCGCCGGCACTGTTGCCGGGGGCGTAGTGGGCGGTATCGCCGGAAATACTGTCGGAGGCGGGCATGGGCGCGCCCTTGCGACTGCTGCCGGTGCCATCGGCGGAGCCCTGCTGGGGACCGCTATCGAGGAAGGTGCAACGAGCGTGGATGGACTGGAAATTGTCGTGGAGCTGGATAACGGTGAAATTATCGCGGTGGTCCAGGCGGCAGATGTGCCTTTCTATGTAGGTGATCGCGTACGAATAATGCGAGGTGCCGGTGGGATGATGCGCGTGCGCCAGTAGTTCGCAAGCAACTGTCGGTAAAGGAGGTGTAGCCCCCATTCCAAGGGGAACTTTGCGCCGTCCATGGCGACAGACGCCCTTTCCATGGGAGCCACACCTCCTGACGGGCAATTAAACGTATTGCTGGCAGTCTGCATGTTTTGTCTGTTGAAAAGCACAGAATCTCTCAGGGGTTTAAACGGTTGCAAAAATATATAAAATTCTGCATATTGGCATGACATATATTTCTCAGGTATTCCATAGGTTGACGCTATGCTGCTTCAGAGTGGCATGGTTGTGCATCCTGGCCAATGTGCAATTAAGGAAAGGAGCTATCAAATGCTCACAATTACCGATGAAGCAAAAAACGAACTGCAGAACATCCTGGAGCAGAATCCGGGGAAGTCGCTGCGTGTGGTAATGGCCGGCTTTGGCTGAGGCGGGCCCTCTCTGGGATTGACTCTGGATGAGTCAAATGATGATGATACGCAGCAGAAGGTAAATGATATCGACGTACTTCTTGATCCCCAGGTGGTGCGTTTTGCCGATGATCAGATTATCCACTTTGTGCAGGATGGTTTTACCATCACCTCCAAAGATGGAGGCGGCTGTGGTTCCAGCTGCGGCGGCTGCGGCAGTTGATCTGCAACGCACAACACAGGCACACAAAAAAGGGCGAGCCCGTTAAGCGGTTCGCCCTTTTTGCATCCAGCTGATTTTTGCAATCATTTACTTTGATAGTAACTATTCACTGGAATTTGAAATAGCCCAGGAGATAGAGCCATGGTTCCCGGTGGAAGGGTGCTGTTGGCTTCCGGATAGAGCCAGTCAAGCCTCAGGACGAGTTTATGCGTCCCTGGAACCGGGGATTATGGCTCTTCACACCTATGCGGTGAATAGTTACCTTTGATATTTTCTACTTCCACTGCTCCAGATGGTGTTGGATAAATTCCACAATCCGGGAGTGGGTCTCTTTATTCAGATCCTCTGGCAAAATAGGAGCCCCGAAATGGAAATTAATCGGGCGCTGCGGCACAATGCGCCCGAAATCCTTGAGGCGCTTTCCGTTTTCCCAGGCATCGGTCTTCAATGCGACCGGCACCACCGGCACTCCGGCTTTCTGCGCCAGCTTCAGACCGATGGTGTTGAACTGGGTTGCATCGAATTCTGTGGTGCGCGTGGTCTGCGGGAACACCACAATGGACACTCCGTTGCGCAGGCGCTCCATCCCCTGGCTGAGTACCGCCTTCAGATCATCGCGCGCGTTGGTACGCTTCACGAGAACCGGATTGCGCGCGCGCATCACATGCTTGAACAGAGGATATTCCACCAGGCTCTGCTTCACCACAAAGGTGACCCGCTTGTAAGGAGCAATCAGAGTAGGGAGCACGAAGGTTTCCAGTGTGCTCATGTGGTTGGCAATGAACACACAAGGTTGCGGATCGGTGTCGATATGTTCCATGCCGCTGATATTGAAGGTCGCCCCGCAGCGCTCCAGGGCACGGACGATGTCCATACTGCTTTTGGCCCAGTCGCCATCGGTATACATCCCTTTGCGCGCCATATTGGCACTGCGCATGACAATCCAGAACGCCTGGAGGTAAAAAGCAGGTGTGGGCAGAAGGGTGAGAGGTTTTATTCCGGCGCTCGCCGGGGTGCTGTATTTGCCATGGGTTACAGGTACAGTAAGCATAAAAATCCTCAGGAGCCGGGGTGGAACGAACAATATCCATTGCAGGTGTCATTCAAGACAGGACGGCAGATAAAAATCCCTTCAGCAAAAGGGCGTTTTCTGGGATTATAGGAATATTAACCTCTATCCGTCCAGCGCTTTCTCCCGGATATCCGGGCGCAAAAAGATGTGAATCGCAGCGGAATCAATTAAGGCTATGAATAAAAAAAGCACTTCTATTCCAGCAGAGATCAATATGGCGCAGATCAGATACGCCCTGAGCCGGCACTGCCCCGCCATGCTCGAATCAGCGCGTGAGCACCGGGATGCGGCAGTGGCTCTGGTTCTGAGAGAATCCCCCCTGGGAGCAGAACACAGTCCGCATCTGCTTCTCATGCAGCGCGCCAGACATCCGGATGATCCCTGGTCGGGAAATCTGAGTTTTCCCGGGGGGAAAATCGACCCCGAAGATCGCTGTGCCTATGCGGCGGCGGTGCGTGAAACCCTTGAAGAAGTGGATCTGGAGTTAAATCCTGAACACTATCTCGGGCAGTTGGATGACATCTATGCCGCACGGGTGCGGGTGCGCGTGAGTGCGTTTGTGTTCAACCTCCCCTCCAGCCACACCTGGATACAGGGCAACTACGAAGTGCAGCGCCATTTCTGGGTGCCCCTCTCCCATTTTCTCCAGCCCCGCCATCACGGTATGCGCATTATAGACTGGCATGGAGAAAAATCTGCCGTTCCCTCCTTTTATATCGATCCCGATGCCCCGCCCCTCTGGGGGCTGACCTACCGCTTTGTGCGTCAGCTTCTGCGGCATTGCGGGATTAATCTCCAAGTGGCACATAATTAGCAAAACGGTTGCACTGCAGGCAGATTACAGGTATACATGCGCCCATCTGCAACCATTTTGGTCATATGACGTATTTTTACTCCGCATAATGGCCGTGCTGACGCGCATTTTTTCATTTACGCGCAGAAAAATGACAATTTTGTGCTACTCTCAAAATGTAAAAAATCCGGGCAGACCGATTTTGGCGCTAAAGTGATCCTGTTGTGCAATGTTTATTAAAGAGGTGAAAAATATGGGGACTGAATCTCCTCAATACGGGCGGGTGTTCCTGGCTGCAGGTTTGAATACTGCCGCAGCTGTTGCGGTAGCATGGCTGAGTGGCATGTGGTGGCTGGCGCTGGTGGTGATTGGAGCAGCAGCTGTCGGACTGGCTCTCATCCTGTCCGGGAACAGAACCTCCTCTGCTGCCCCGGCGAAAGAACCTCTGGTGGATAATCTCGGAGCCACGCGTGAGCTGCTTGGCTACCTCAACCAGGAGACAGGCAGAGAGTTTGACAACATCCGCAGTGAAAATACCCAGGTAAAGGACATCCTCTCCGATGCGATTGATAAACTGGTCAACAGTTTTACCGAGCTCGAACGCCAGACCAAGCGCCAGCAGGATCTCGCCGCCACCATCAGCGGCACCGACTCTGCGCTTCAGGGAGAACAGATCAACTTCAACACCCTGTTCAAGGAGATAGAAAACACCCTCGCAACCCTGATCGAGGGGATTGTGAAAAACAGCGCGGATGCCACACGCCTGAGCGAATCCATGGCGCAGGCGCAACAGCAGTTCCACAATATTCAGGCCATGCTTCACGACGTGCGCAAAATCGCCGATCAGACCAACCTTCTGGCGGTCAATGCTTCGGTGGAAGCGGCGCGCGCCGGCGCTGCGGGCAAAGGTTTTTCCGTGGTGGCCGAAGAGGTGCGCAATCTCTCCATTCGCTCCAATCGTTTCAGTGATCAGATCTACACCTCTGTCCAGGGGATAGCCACCTCGCTGGAAGAGGTGGAAAAGGCGATAACCAGGGTGGCCACCACCTCCGAGGAGCTTGCGACCTCAAAACAGAAACATGTGGAAACCATTCTGAACCAGACCAGGAGTTTTCATACCCGGGTGGATGAAAGCGCCGCGGAAATCGGCGATATCTCCCAAAGTGTTTCGCACCAGGTTGGGGCTGCGGTCACCTCCCTTCAGTTTCAGGATATGGCCACCCAGGTGGTGGATACGGTTACACGCCGGATAGATGCCCTGGACCACCTTCTCGATTCCCTCGCTGAGCTTGAAGTGGAGCTCAGCCCCGAAGAGAGCACAACCCTCAATCAACAACAGCAGCACATGCTCAAGCTCCAGCGCATGCTCCAGGAAGCCAATCGCCTGGTGCGCGAAAGTGAGCACAACCCCGTAACCCAGAAAAGTATGGATGAAGGGGATATCGAACTGTTTTAAGGTTGTGTAAAGCGGTAAAGACAAGACTTTACAAAAAACAGGAGAACTCCATATGGCAAAAACCGTACTCGCAGTAGACGATTCCCGCTCTATTCTCCAGATGGTGGCGTTCACCCTCAAAGGCGCAGGCTAC
>JBNGCY010000048.1:0-21229 GCA_049975505.1 Desulfuromonadaceae bacterium
TTACGTTGTGTTGCGTTCTTGCCCTTCTGATGTTGCTACTTGCGTGCCAAGGAGGGTCAGGCACGTTTTGAAAAATGTGGTATCCTTGCATAACATACTAAAATTAAAGGGTTAATCCTGGGGGAATTTTTTGTTGGGCTGATGTGGATAAGGAGATTTTGTGTTCTCAGCAGCATCCAAAGAACGTTGACGTATAACTGAAATATACACTCCGGAGGTTGTAACTTGGTGGGGAGATATAGATTGTTTTTTATGTAACTGGTCGAAGATAAAGAATAATTTGTCAGGGGTAGGATGTATGTTCTTCCGGTGTGCAGCGCATGTATATTAGTTCTCCAGGTGTATATTTTTGCTATATGCCGCAGATATCAAAGCCAGTCCCCGGGATAATCCACACACACCGCATCAACATTTTTGAGGTTGTCAAGGGCGTTACTCTCACGCAGATTAACGCTCCAGGCGGCAAGCTCCAGGCCGTTTGCATGGGCACGTTTCAGATTATTTCCTGTAGCATCGGTGTGGTAACAGAACCATGTCTGGCCTCCCGCTTTTTTGATTAAGCGCGGAAAATCCTCCGGAGTCTTCACCCGGAAACCTGCATACCAGTGAGCATTGTTGTCAGAAAGGGCGGTGCGCAGCCGGGCAAGATATTTAATGCCGGGAGGAATATCGCTTTCGGGTACTTCACCTGGGTTTAACCATGAAAATGGATGAGTAGTAAACCATAAGGGGATGCTGGGAACTCTATTTTGCGCATATAGGAGAGTGCGCCAGTCAAAGCTGCATAAAATAGTCTGCCGGGCAAAATCTTCCTCTCTGACTGTTTTCAGGGTCTGGTCTACGAGGAGTTTTCCGTAATGATCTTCGGGATTGAAAATATCGCTTTTTATTTCAATAACCAGCTGGAAGGTGGCGGATCTGTTTTTGATGGTTTCAATCACCTGGCGCAGGGTCGGGATGTGCTGAGCGGTCGCTGCCTGTAACTCGGGCCGGATTTCCGGATCATGAATTTGAGGATTGGGTTCACCAATGGTGTACTGCTGTATTTCACTTAAAGAAAGCTGCGCAAAACGCACTTCATCCTCTTTACCGATCCAGGCTCCGTCTGGTGTACGGGCGTAGTGATGATTGAGTCCGGGATTATGATGTACGATTACTTCACCGTCTCTGCTCAGATGGACATCACACTCCGCCCCGTCGCAGCCGAGTTCAAGGGCGAACTCAAAGGCCCTGAGGGTGTTTTCCACAAAGTATCCTGCACCTCCACGGTGTGCGAATATCTTGGGCATTAATTTGATGCTTTCGCAAAAAGTATCAAGTTAGATGGTTAAGCAAAAAGCGCCAAATGCAAGGCGCGAGATTGTCTCTGTAGAGACGTTGCATGCAACGTCTCATACGTACGTCGAAGCAGTGAGACAATTACGACTAGTTCTGTAATGGCGCCGCAGTTGGTGAGTTTTTGCGACGCCATCTTGTTTGAATATACACCTGCTTGATCCCCCACGCAGCCATGATTTTTAAGATTTATCCGCTTTGCCAGCTTATTCCTTGAGCATGGTCGGAGTGACCAGATAGCGGACAATCCCCTCTCCCCCCTTGATTTTATCCCAGGTGGGGGTGTTAAAGTCGATGCAGCATGCGGTTCCGGTGGGGATGTCCACTTGTTTTGGGGAAGCGAGGATGTGGATCAAATCCGCAATGCCGGGGTTGTGCCCCACAATGGCCAGATGTCGGACTTCCTCCGGAGTATCCCGGATCATTTTCAGCATATCCTTTGCATCGGCGAGGTAGAGTTTTTTACGCACTTTAAGGATACTTAAAGGGGCATTGGCGCAGTCGAGGATGATGCGCGCGCTCATATGGGTGCGGGCGGCGGGGCTGCTCCACAGCATGTCCGGATCGAAGTGCTGTTCTTTCAGCCATGTGCCCAGACGGGTGGCCTGCTTTTCCCCTTTCTGCTTCAGGGGGCGGTCGATGTCGCGGGTATCTTCCGAGCCCTGCTCCGCTTTGGCGTGCCGGATCAGGGTGAGGGTTCTGGATTCACTCTTCATGCTTAACCTCCCAGGTAGTGTAGGGTGCTTGGGCGAGACTGGAGTTGGAATAGTGCGGATCATTGGAGACTTCAGCGCCGAGCCACGCGGGGCGCGGAAAATCCTCATCTGCGGATTCAAGCTCTATCTCCGCTATGCACAGGCCTCTGTTGGCGCCGCAGAACTCGTCAATCTCCCACGTGTATCCGCCACTTTCCACTACATGGCGCCACTTTTCCACCACGGCGTAGACGCACATCTGCTCGAGCATAAGCCTGGCGTCAGATACGGGAATGGGATATTCAAACTCGGAGGCGGTGTAGTTGCTGCGTTTGCCCTTAAGAGTAAGAAATGCTTTTGCATCGGCAATACGCACCCGCACCGTGGCTTCAGGGGCGACGCTGATATATCCCTGGATAATGTGGATTCTGGTGTGGGGCAGATCGCGCCAGGCGGAGTTTTTAAGCAGAAATTTGCGCTCTATTTCAGTTCCCATTCTGCTGACCTTTCCCGCTCTGCATATATTCCTGATACTGCTGATGTACAAGGCCGTCAACCAGGCCGAATTTGGGCACCTTGATCTCCTGTATCCCCCCCCATTTCATCACCTGCAGGTAGATCTGAGCCGCAGGGACGATCACCTCGGCGCGGTCGGGTTTGATGCGAAAGGCGCTGATGCGCTCATTCACATCGAGGCTGCTGAGTTTTTTGTACAGCTGCTGAAGTTTGGTGCGGGTCAGGATGCGGTTTTCATCTTTTTTTGCCATGCGGTTGAGGCGGTTGATATTGCCTCCGGAACCGATGGCGCTCGCATCCACGTCGGCGAGATAGGTGCGCAGCCAGTCCTGCATGGCGTCCCACTCGGCCGGATTTACGGTACTGTTGAGCATCCTTACCGTGCCGATGTTGAAAGAGTGCGCCCTGGCGACCCGGCCATTCGTATGCAGCATCAGTTCGGTGCTGCCGCCTCCTACATCGATGAACAGATATGCTTTGTGGGGGTCGAGTTTTTTGCGGATGTGGGTGGAGAAAATAAGTTCAGCTTCATCGCTGCCGCTGATAATGTCCAGTCTGATCCCGGTCTGCTCCTCAATCGCGGCTACGGTGTCAGCGCCGTTGATGGAGTCGCGCATGGCGCTGGTGGCGCAGGCACGCAGGGAGAGGGGTTCAAAAACCTCCACCAGATTGCGGAATGCTACCATGGTTTTCATGAGCTTGATCTGAGTCTCTTTTGAAAGACGCTGGCGGGAGAACACATCGCTGCCGAGGCGCAGCGGCACGCGGAAAAAGGCTTCCTTGTACAGGCGTGTGTCATCCTCTGTGCCTGCGATGCGTGCAATCATGAGACGCATGGCGTTGGAGCCTACATCAATGGCGGCGAAACGGGACATATTGCAATAACCTTTGTGATTTATGATGGCGTCGCAAAAACTCACCAACTGCGGCGCCATTACAGAACCAGTCGTAATTGTCTCGCTGCTTCGACGTACGCATGAGACGTTGCATGCAACGTCTCTACAGAGACAACTACGCGCCTTGCATTTGGCGCTTTTTGCTTAGCCATCTAAATTAATACTTTTTTCGAAAGCACCATTTATGAGCAGTTGTCTTCGGCATAATAATCCTGCATCTCCAGCTGGGAGCGCCGCAAAGGCTCCCCCTTCTTAGGGGTGCGGAAGCGGTTGCTCAGTTTTTTATCCCAGATCCTGGCTTTGCAGTTGTCCTGCCACTGGATATCGAAATAGTCGCGCAACTGCTGCTGTAGCTCTGTTGCATACACCGGGGTGGCAACTTCCACCCGGCGGTCGAAATTGCGCGGCAGCCAGTCTCCGGAAGAGATAAAATACACCGGCTTGCCGTTGCTGTTGAAGATAAAAAAGCGGCTGTGCTCCAGAAAGCGATCCACAATGCTGATCGCTTCTATGTTTTCACTTAAGCCTTTGATGCCTGCTACAGCGGAAAACATGCTGCGCGCGATAATCCTGATTTTTACCCCGGCGCGGCTGGCGCGGTACAGCAGATTCACCATCTCCGGGTCGGAGAGGTTGTTGATCTTGATGTCGATCCATGCCGGTTTCCCCGCTTTTGCGGCTCTGATTTCATCGGCGAACAGGCGTCTGAGCTTGTTGCGCGTCTGGAACGGCGAGACTACCAGATGGCGGAAAATGGGGATGCGGTATTTGTTGTTGAAGAGCTCAAAAACCTTGTGGGTCTCGTTGGTCAGGCGCGTATCCGCAGTCATCAGGAGGTGATCGGTATACATGCGCGCAGTGCCTTCATGAAAGTTGCCGGTGCCGATACAGGCATAGCGTACCTTGCGGTTCCCCTCGTGGCGCGTGATGAGGCACAGTTTCGAATGCACCTTCAGGTCGGGAAGGCCGTGTACCACCTTGACTCCATCTTCCCGCAGGCGTTCAGACCAGTACAGGTTTGCCTGTTCATCGAAACGCGCCTGCAACTCCACCACTACGAACACCTTTTTGCCGTTCTGGGCCGCGTTGACCAGGGCATTGACAATCTGGCTGTCGCGCGCGAGGCGGTATACGGTGAGGCGGATTGTGGTTACGCGCGGATCGATGGCGGCTTCGCGCAACAGATCGATGAAGTGGTCAAAACTGTGATAGGGAAAGTGCAGAAGGATATCCCGTGCAGCGATCTGATCGATGATGGAGCGGCGCACCTGCAGAGCACTGTGCGGTTGGGGGGTGAAGGGTTCGTAGTAGAGCTTGGGACGCGGCAGTTGCGGGAAGCCGATAAAATCCTTGAAATTGTGGTAGCGACCTCCCGGCAGACGTGCACCCGGATCGTTGATGTGGAGAACGCGGCACAGATGCTCCAGAAATGAAGCGGGGATGGTGCGATCGTAGACAAAGCGCACCGGGCGCCCGGTTTTACGCCGCGCCAGACCGTCCTGCACCTTCTGCGGAAAGGTTTTGAAGCGTTCGTCATCCATGTCCAACTCCGAATCGCGCGTGATTTTGACGATGTAGGAGCTGAAGCCGGAGTAGTCGAAGTAAAAGAAGATTTCGTCCAGCCCGAGACGGATAATGTCTTCGAGAAGGATGATCTCGGTCATACTGTTTTCCGAAGGGAGAATCAGAAAACGCGATACCTTGTCGGTGGGGATCTCAATCAGGGCGTAGTCAGGTTCTTGTGCTCCTTCAATTTCGAGGCTCACCGCCAGATAGATGGGATAGTCCTTCATCAGGAGAGCGGTTTTGTCGTTGAGCATCAGGGGCACCAGAAACGGACGCACCTTGTGGTGGAAGTAGTCCATGGCGAAGGCATGCTGTGAATCGCTGATGCTGGCATCACAGCGCAGCACGATTCCCGCCTTGCTCAGTTCGGTGAGAATCTCCTGATACAGTTCCTCAAAGCGGGAGGTCTGCTTCTGGACAATGGCGATGATCTCCTCCAGGATTTCACGTGGATCCTGGCCGATGAGTTCAATCGCCTTTTTGCGTACCTTGACCAGACGGTGCAGGGTGGCTACGCGAACGCGGAAGAATTCATCCAGGTTGGAGGAGAATATCCCCAGGAATTTCAGGCGTTCAAGGAGGGGGACATCCGCGGAGCCTGCTTCCTGGAGGACGCGCTCATTGAAGTTGAGCCAGCTGATCTCTTTGCTGACATAAGGATGTGTGTTCATGTCATTCCTGCATGCAGATAATGGAGCGTAATCGGAGTACGCCGTATCTCTATCCGAAAGAATAACCTAGAACTGAATTGTTAGCATTATATTAGCGAGGTGTTGAAGAAAAGATTTATATGCCTGCTAATCCTGCGGTATATCGCTGAAACGGGTGTGTTCCTTTTGCACTCAGCCGTAGTGTCCGTGTGGATGCCGGACATAGTACCATCCCGGAGCTTCGCCGACGATAGTTAATGGCTGCCCGGAGTAAGCCTGCCCGGTTACGGGATGCTCTTCGCCCGGGCCTGAGCGCATGGAGGTGCGATTGACTGTTACGTACAGATCACTCGGGGGGTAGGTGCGCTCTACTACCCTATCCTGTATGCTGGGCGCGGGGGCTTCAACCACCATGTAGCCGCGTTCTACATCGCGATAGTAAACCCCGTCCGCGACATAGTAAGGGGTGCGATCAACTATCACCGTGGTATAGGTGCGGGGTAGTGAGGAAACCACGTAACCGAATGGAATACTCAGCCCGATATAGGCACTGCTTCCATAACGAGGATAGCGATTCCATGAATGTATATATCGGGTGGGGAAGGGGTGAGTACCGGAACGAAAGTGGGGGCGGAAGGCTCGGGAATGATGCCTGTATGCATGAGAATAGGCGTGATTTTGTAATGCCATTCCTACCGATATACTGGTGTTATGGCGTGCCGCCTGAGCTTCAGGAATAATTCCGGGAGCTACAAAAATTCCGAGCATGGCGCCGACTAAACCGAGACATTTAAACGGTGTGAACATGATGCAACCCTCCTGCTGAAGGTTCCGGGCTATGTGCTACTAAGAAAGGGTGATATTGCCCCCACCCGGGCAAATTGGACGGAGGCAAGGATATCACATCAACGGTATTTGCCTATCAGGATCAGCGGCAGCGGCTCATCATACACGGGGACTGCTGGTCGCAGTTTGTGCGCGCATTCTGACCCCGGGTGTTGCATTCCCTCCCTTTAGCAAAGGTACTGGGAGCCATACCTGCGCATCTGTTCCCCTTGTTGCAGGTGCTTTTCAGTTCAGCTAATTCAGCCGCTTTTTCCTGCTGCTGAGGAGTCAGGATATTGAACATCTGCTGCTTGTGCTCAATTTTGTCGGCCAGCATTGCCGCTTTCAGGTCGGCGTAGGTGCGCGCCCTGGCTTTCAGATCTTCGGCGTCAAAATCAGCTCCGCGCTGCAGGGTGTGCAGCTGCTGGCGTGCTTCTCTAAGCTCAGAGTGCATCCGGGCGCATTCTTTCTGATGCGCAGCGCGCATCTCGGCGATCTGCTCCTGCTGCTCACTGTTCAGGTCAAGGATGACGGCCATACGCTCAATATGTTCCTGAGCACAGCTGCGGTCACAGTCCGGGTTGCATCCGCGCGCATGGCCACCACCCCAGGCCATGGCACTGGCATTGAAGAGCAGGGAGGAAAGAATAACTGCACTTAAAACACTGGATAATCGCTTCATGATAAACTCCTTTTTGCATTGAGGGGTTGAAAACCTGCGCGCATAAACCAGAACTGCGTCAGGCCGTTTGTGTCGATGCTGATAGTAGCAGGAGAAAATGTCGCAGGGGGTTAAGAGGTGTGCGGCGAGGGTAAAGTTATGTAAAGCGGGGTAGAGGTTTTCCCGTCTGCTTAACAATATTTTACCCTTTGAAGCTGAAACAGCAGATAGAATAAAGATACAGCTACCCGGAGTTTAACGATCGCAGGAGAGAAGCACATGCGCAGAATATTGATCATAGATGACGATCACGAATTATGTGAACTGCTGCACGATTATCTGTGCGCAGAAGATTTTGACATCACCAGTGTGCACAGCGGGGATGCCGGGGCACAGGCTGCATTGGAAAAGGACATTGACCTGGTGATCCTCGATGTGATGCTCCCGCAGATGAATGGCTTTGATGTGCTGCGTGCCATCCGCAGGGAATCACAGGTACCGGTGATCATGCTCACCGCGCGCGGGGAAGAGGTGGATCGCATTGTGGGGCTCGAACTCGGGGCGGATGACTATCTGCCCAAACCCTTCAATCCCCGCGAACTACTCGCGCGCATCCGTGCCATCGAGCGCCGTCTGGCTCAGCAGAGACATATATCTGCAGATACGAAGAATGACAGCAGTACAGTGATTGAAGTTGGGGATATCTGTTTGTATCCAAGCAGCCGGCGGGTTGTGCGTGGTGCCGAGACTGTAGATCTGACCTCAGCGGAGTTCGATCTGCTTGCCATGCTCCTGCGGCATGCGGGGACCGTGGTGGAGCGTAAAACCCTGATTGAAGAGGTTCTCGGGCGACGTAACTCTCCCTACGATCGGAGTGTAGATGTGCATGTAAGTGCGTTGCGAAAAAAACTCGGGCCACCGCAAAAGAGCGATGGAGGTGCACGTGAGCGTATCATCACGGTGCGTAATGCAGGATACCTGTATGCCGATCCGGAGGTGAAATAGGCCCATGCAGAGTCTCTTTTTCCGCATTTTTATGTATTTCTGGGGCATGGTGGTACTGGTGGGTATCATCAGCGTGGCTCTGACCCTGTTTCGCGACCAGCAGTATCCTCCGGCGATGCACCGCCAGCTCGCGCAGCGTGCCGTGGTGGAGTACGGCCGTGAAGCCGCCAATCACTATGAACATCACGGCCGTGAAGCTCTCCGGAGTTTTGCTGAGGCGCTGCGCCGCGAACATGGACTTACACTCCTGCTTTTTGATGAACAAGCCCATCCGGTGCTGGAGAGCAGGGTGGCGTGCAGGATGAACAATATTGTTATTCAGGCCCTGCAGACCGATGGCGTTGCCATGCCTCACCACGGGCAGAGTAATTCCCTTGCTGCGGCGATCAGAAGCGACAGCGGTGCCCGTTATGTTGCGGCAGTGTGGCTGCCGCGCCGCCCTGCTCCGCAGCATCTGGTCGCGGAACTGACTCGTGGGCTCCTTGGATGGCAGTTGCTTCTGGTTCTTGGCGTTACCGCGCTGGTATGTTTTTTTCTTGCGCGCTCCGTGGTCACCCCGATTCAGCGCCTGCGTCGCGCCACCCATGCTTTTGCCTCCGGTAATCTGAGTACCCGCATCGGTCCGGCCGTGCGCGGGCGCAATGAAATTACCGCTCTGGCAAAGGATTTTGACGAGATGGCGGCACGCATCGAAGCTCTGGTGGAGGGGCAGCAGCGCCTGTTGCGCGATATTTCGCACGAGTTGCGCTCTCCCCTGACCCGCCTGGGGATAGCCCTTGAACTGGCGCGCAAGCACGCGGGAACCCCGGAGCAGGAAAAGAGTCTGCGGCGGATTGAACTCGAAAGCGAGCGCATGAACACCATGATCGGGCAGCTCCTCGACCTCACCCGTATGGAGCATGCGGACACCCTCAAGGCCCGCACCGAGGCTGATCTTGGCGCTCTGCTTGAGGATATTGTACAGGATGCGGCATACGAAGCGGCGGAACGTGATATTACCGTGAAACTCATCGGGGCACAATCTGCCATGGTACATGCGGTGCCGGAGCTGATTGGCCAGGCTTTTGAGAATGTTATTCGGAATGCGGTGCGCTATACTGCACCTGCAACGCGCGTGGATGTGGAGCTTCGCGTCACAGAAAAGTATGCGCATATCCAGGTATGTGATCAGGGTCCGGGGGTGGCTGAAGCTGAGCTGGAGAAGCTCTTTATCCCCTTTTATCGTGTGGCCGAGGCGCGTGAACGTCATACCGGTGGTACGGGGATCGGGCTTGCAATTGCCAAGCGCGCTCTTGAGATCCATCACGGCAGTATCCACGCCTCGAATAGCACGGATGGCGGACTCAAGGTTGAGATTGTGCTGCCCTTTGCCAGATGGTAGATTGTCTTTTGAATTTTATGTAGATGCAATTCGGAGTTGAACATGGAACTTTTTGTGTGGGAAAAAAGCTTTGAAACCGGGCTTGCAGAGGTGGATAAGCAACACCGCTATCTGGTGGAGCTCAGCAACCAATTTGGTAAGCAGCTGAGCGAAGACAAGGTCTCTGCGGCCGCAATGGAGCAGCTGTTTCAGGAGCTTGCCGATTACACCCAGTACCATTTTGATGAAGAAGAGAAACAGATGGCGCATTTCAAGGTTGATCCGCGCCACATTGAATACCACGAAGAGATGCACAACGGCTTCCTCGCCGATGTCATGCAGATGTACGAGGAGACCACCCTGGCACAGAGGGATTCGGCCCGACATCTGTTTGATTTTCTTCTCAACTGGCTGGTGTATCACATCCTCGGATGTGACATGCAGATGGCGCGTCAGATTGAGGGAATAAAAGCGGGCATGACTGCAGCACAGGCGTATGAAGAATCGCTTCAATACGCGGATCGAAGTACCGAACTGCTCCTTAAGTCCCTGAATAATCTGTTTCGCCAGGTCTCTGTGCGCAGTAAGGAGCTCAAAGAACTAAATGCCACCCTCGAATCGAAGGTGGCGCAACGAACCCAGGAGCTGCAAAACGCCAATGAAAACCTGACCTATCTTGCCTCTACCGATGTTTTGACCGGTCTTGCCAATCGGCGCCGCGCTATGCAGGTATTGCAGGAGCTCTGGCGGGAAAGTGAGGAGGATGGGGGCGCACTGGCGGTGCTGATGCTTGATGCGGATGGATTCAAACAGATCAACGATCAGTATGGTCACGATGCCGGGGACGAGGTGCTGCGCGAGCTCGCCCACAACCTGAAGGATCGGGTGCGTACCGACGATATCGTGTGCCGACTCGGGGGAGATGAATTCCTGATTATCTGCCCCAAGACGGATCTGGATGGGGCTCTGTACCTGGGACAAAATATTCACGCCCAGATCGCTGAGCTGAAGATCCGTGCCGGAGAGGGTGTCTGGCGTGGGAGTATCAGTATGGGGGTGGCCGCCAAGGATATATCCAGCAAAGGGATTGATGATTTAATAAAGGCTGCGGATGCCGGACTCTATGCCGCCAAGGAGGCGGGCAGGAATTGCGTGCGTGTGTCTCCGGCCTGAAAAAGTAGCAGCCCCTCTAAACTCGATATCTTTGCACGTTGAATTAAGGATGCACAAATCTGACGTAAATGAGCCTCTTGCAAAAAGCCGAAAATCCAGTGCCCGTCATTCCCGCGTAGGCCGGAATCCAGAAGCTCTCGGGTCTGACCAAAAAACTGGATCCCCGTTTTACGAGGATGACGCCTTTTGTAAGAGCCTAAAATGTCAAAACAAAAAAACAGGAGTACGGAGTGTTAATGTGTTTGCGCGTGTAACGCGTCAGCGATATTAATCGCGGCAGAGTACCCCCGAATATGTTAAAATCAGATTAAGTTATAAACTGATGATCTCTGTCAGCTTTTTAGTGTGCAGGAAGAAGAAAACGGAGAAATAATTTTTATTACTATTTTCAGCAGGAGATTTGATATGCGAAGAGCAGTTATAGTTGTTTTGGTTATGACCGTGGCTCTGGCAGGTTGCGCCCAGCCCATGAGTAAGACCCAGAAGGGGACCACCATCGGTGCCGGGACCGGGGCTGCCGTAGGCGCCGGGCTGGGGCAACTTATCGGGGGGAATACCGAATCTACCCTGATTGGCGCCGGGGTCGGAGCAGCACTGGGTGGTACTGCGGGGGGCTTCTTTGCCAACTACATGGAGAAGCAGGAACAGGCCATGCGCCAGAACCTCGCCAGCGTCGAGGATGCAAGTGTGCGCCGTGATGCCCAGACCCTGGCGGTTACGTTTAAATCGGATCTGTTGTTCGACTTTGATTCCGCTGCGGTCAAACCGGGGGGCTTTGATGAACTCCAGCGCGTGGCGGAAGTGCTGAATGCGTATCCCCAGACCACTATCCAGATTGCGGGGCATACCGACAGCAGCGGTTCCGAGCAGTACAATCAGATCCTGTCGGAGCGGCGTGCCGAGGCGGTTAAAAACATTCTGGTCAATTATCAGGTGGTGCCCCAGCGCATAAGCACCATCGGGTTCGGCGAGAGCCAGCCAGTAGCATCCAACGATACCGCGGCAGGACGGCAGATGAACCGCAGGGTCAATATCACCATCAAGCCACTGCGTCAGTAGCTACAAGGATACATATTTAACTGCAGGGTAATCGAGGGCGGCCCGCGGGTCGCCCTTCTGTTTCAACAGGATGTAAAACAGGAGTAGGCATGAAAACCGCACTGGTAGTGGATGACGAACCTTTACTGCGTCGTCAGGTCTCTGAAGCCCTGGAGCGCTTCGGCTTCGATCAGATTCTTGAAGGGGAAAACGGTCAGGAGGCCGTTCTTCTGGCCATGACTCATAAGCCGATACTGGTGGTTATGGATGTATCCATGCCGGTAATGGATGGGATCCGGGCCTCAAAAAGTATTTTGGACGAGGCTCCTGCCCCTATCGTTCTTCTCACCGGGAGTACCGATCCACACACCATAGAGCAGGCGCGTGAGGCCGGGGTGATGAATTACCTGGTCAAGCCCTTCCGCGATGAGCAGCTCCTCCCTGCGATTGATCTCGCAATCCATCAGTTTATCCAGGTTTCAAGTCTCAAAGACAAGGTTGCCAAGCTTAAACAGAGTCTCGAAACACGTAAAGTGGTGGATCGCGCCAAGGGAGCACTCATGCAGAACGGCCTCTCCGAGGAGGCGGCATATCGGAAAATGCAGAAGATCGCCATGGATAAACGCAAAACCCTGCGGGAGGTGGCTGATGCCATCCTCCTGACCGCCTGATTGCCATGTGCCCTGCCAGTAGTGACAAAACCCGAAAGATTCTCTCTGCCTACCATAAAATCGGCAACGAGCTCATCACCTTAACCGCGTTGCCGCGCCTGCTGGACAAAATTCTCGAAATAACCCGTGAGGTCTTTCATTTCGACAACGCAGTGATGCGGCTGGTAAGTGAGGATGGAAAGAGTCTCGAGGTAGCCGCATCGTACGGGTACCCACCTGAAGTGCTGGAGCAGCCCCTCCATTTCGGGCAGGGGATTATGGGACGCGCTGCCGCGAGCAGAAAAGCGATTCTGGTTGCAGATGTGAGCAGCGACCCCGACTACCTGCCCGGTATCCCCAGTGCCTGCAGTGCGGTGGTGGTTCCCATGGTGGTTCAGGAGCGTCTGGTCGGAGTCTTCAATGTTGAAAGTGTTGAGCCTGGCGCTTTTACCCAGGACGATATCGAAGTGCTCCAGACCATGACCGCCCAGGCCGCAAGTGCGATTGAGAACGCGCGCATGTATGAAGAAGCGGAACAGATGTCCGAGCGCTATCGTATGCTCCATCAGTTCAATCAGCGCATTCTCGACAGCACCTCCCTGGGGATATACACCCTGGATTCGAGTCTGTGCATCACTTCGTGGAATCGCTGGATGGAGAAAGTCAGCGGGATGGAAGAATCGCGTGTGTTGGGTCGTCCGCTCCTGACCCTGTTTCCGGAGCTGCTCGCTGAGGGGTTTGACCGCCGCCTCAACAAGGTTCTCAGCAGCGGTAAATCCGAACGTATGGAGCTGGTGCATCAGGATGTCAACGGCAAGCGCCGGGTACAGAAGCGGCGCTTAAGCCCGTTAAAGGATGGCGACACCACCATCGGGGTGGTGATCATCGTCGATGATATCACCGAGTTCAAGGGTCTGCTGGATCAGATCATTGAATCGGAGAAGCTTGCCGAAGTGGGGCGTCTCTCCAGTGGGATCGCGCATGAAATCAATAATCCCCTCGCGGTTATCGCCTATGCCGGGCAGTTGCTCGAACGCGAGACCGAACCCGGCTCTTTTGCCGCCGAGTTGCTGGAACAGATCGAAGCGGAAATTGAACGCCTGAAATCTCTCACCAGCGGGCTCCTCGGGTTTTCGCGCCATAACAAGACGGAACTCACCCGGGTGGACTGCAACGAGGTGATACGCCAGGTGCTGACTCTGACTAAATATGAAGTGAGGCGCGCCGGGCACACCATTGAAGAACAACTGGGGGAGATCAAGCCGGTTCTCGCCGACGTCAATCAGATAAAGCAGGTGTGTATCAACCTGATCACCAACGCCGTGCAGGCGATGAAAGAACCGGGCAAGGTGATTATCCGTACCTGTATGCACGGCGGGAAAGAGGTGTATATCCAGGTGATAGATAGCGGCCCCGGCATTGACCCGGATCAGCAGGAAAAGATCTTCACTCCGTTTTTCACCACCAAGCCCGAAGGTGAAGGGACCGGGCTCGGACTCTATCTGTGCCGTAAGATCGCCCACGAGTACAATGGAGATATCCTCCTTGAAACAACGCCAGGGTGTGGAAGTACCTTTACTTTTGTGCTTCCGGTTACAACCTTCTCTCTCTTCAACAGGAATTAATCAGATGTTCTCCTGCCTGGTTATTCTTCTGCATGCATCGGTGGTTCAGGCAGATCCGGGGCCTCCAGACTGCCCGGTGTGGCACTGGGGACATCCGCCGGATTGGGAGAAGGGGGATTGGGCTTGCGTCTGCGCGAGTTATGCCGTTTGAAGCTGAAACTCCCCACCGCCTGCTGGGCCACTCCCACCACGAGAAACGCATCCGGATCGTTATCCGCCACAATCGCTTTTAAATCCTGCACCTGGGCGCGGGTGATGGTGCAGAACAGCATGGTGTATTTACGATCCGAGTATCCCCCGGTAACCTCCCAGTAGCTGATGCCGCGTCCCAGATCGGAGAGGATTGCATGTTTGAGCATCGTGGGGTTGTCGCTCACAATGGTGATGGTGCGCACCTGACTCACCCCTTCGAGAACAAAGTCCGTCGCCATCCCCCCTACAAAGAGCGACAACATCCCCAGCATCGCAAGCTCCCAGCCGAATACAAACCCCGCGAGGAGGATTATCCCGCCATCCATATAGAAGAATGTCTGACTCAAAGGATAGCCGGTTTTGTTGTGGAGGATTCGCGCAGGGATAACAGTGCCCCCGAAGTTGCCCCCGTAGCGGAACACAATTCCCACCCCAAGACCGAAAAACAGCCCCCCGTAAATACTGTTGAGGAGTAGATCCTGAGTGATAGGAAAGGTGTGCATATTGCGTGGCATAAAGGCACTGAACGCCTCCGCCGCGATGGAAAAGGTCACAATCGAGAGTACGCACGAAAACAGGAACCTGAAGCGCCCCAGTTGAATGAAGCCCAGAACCATCAGGGGAAGGTTCATCAGCATATACAGCAGACTCGGTGACCATCCGGTGAAATGGGCACCGATAACCCCGAGACCACCTATGCCTCCGGCAGCGAGGTTAAAGGGGACCATGAACATGCTATAGCCGAACGCAGCAATGACGGCGCCGAAGGCGATACCCAATTGGTACAGTATGACCCGGGGAAGGCCATGCAGATCGATATGGCCTTTTAGACTCTGGGTCTCAGCTTTGATTTTGCCGAACAACCTGAAAGCCACGCAATGCTCCTGTGGGTAAAATAAATGTAAATGTAGGGCTTAAGCTGAAAACAAGATCGGTATATATACGGGGATGAAGACAGGAATGTCAAATAAGATGGCGGAGCAAAACTCACCAAATGCTGTGTTGCTGTAATTGTCTCGCTGCTTCGACGTGCGTATTAGACGTTGCAAGCAACGTCTCTTCAAAGATCATCGCGTGCCTTGTATTTGGCACTTTTTGTGAAAACATCAAATATTCAACCGGGATAATTGCAGAGAACAGGGTGTGCCGCACAGGAGTTGAGGGGCAATGAGGTAAAGGTTAGAGGGATTATGCAACTACGGGGCATAGTTCGTATGCCCCGCAGCACTTTTCAGAACTAACTTTTGCAGTCAGCCATGTATGCCTGTTTCAGTTTTTCCGCGAATTCCGGATCGTTTTTATCGACTTCAAAGATCAGGGTTTCTCCTGCAGGCCCTCCGCCCAGGATGGTTTTGGTGTACGGCAAGTGTTTGTGCTTTGCAAAAGACTCGTTTGTTTCCGCATTGCCGATCACGTAGATACGCCCGTTGTATTTCCACGCGGTATAGGTGGAGTTCTGCTCCATTATCCAGGGGATGCTGTTATATTTATCGATCAGGTCTTCGGCGTAGGATGAATCACTTTTGTCCACCTCGAAAATCACGGTTTCCCCCTTCGGGCCGGCACCCAGCAGGGTTTTGGTGTAGGGCAGATGCTTGTGTTTTACAAAGTCGGCGCTGGTTTCCTCGTTGCCGATCACGTAAATACGCCTGTTGTATTTAAAGATATGCAGATCGGTGCTGCCGCTGTCAATCTGAGTGAGGCTTTCCTGTTGCTGCGCTTCTGCTGGTGCAGGTTCGGTTTTTTGTTTCATGGCGGTGGAAGCGGCCTGGTGGGAACTGCAGGCGGTGGTGAGGGTGGCAAATGCGGTGAGGTATAACATCTTTTTCAGCATGGGTATCTCCTTTGTTCCATTGGGGTGTGAATGTGCCGAATTAAATGTTCGTACTCTGCCGCCATCGGGTTAGGGGGTGGCAATGGATGTGTGAGGTTTGGGTTAGGAGGTGCAATAAAAAAGCGGGCTCCCGTAGAAGCCCGCTTTTGGAAAGAGATCACAGCAATGTGACTGGTTTAGTTAAATAGCAGGGTTATTCAGGCCGTTGTACTCCTGCTTCTTCATCATTTCCATCAAGGTAAGCTTTGGCAAGATCAACATCTTCCTGCGTCAGGGTATCTTCCTCATCAGCATCAAGATATGTGCCTACCAAAGAATCCAATGTTGCGCCCACAGATTCATTGAGCGTGGCGTCATCAAGATAATCTATGGAATCGTAGATTAACTTCTTAGTATACACACGGTTATGTGCGTATGCACCTGGCTCATGATGGAGATAGTTGAAGTTAAATGCGGCACCCATGGCATCTTTGCCGTTGTAAGTGCCTCCAGAAGTCCAATCAACCTCTCTCTGTGCAAAGGTTCCAAAGTATGGATATCCACCTTGGTACGGGAAGCCTGCAGCGTACAGTTGAGCAGCTAAAGCATGAATTGATGCCTCAAAGCTCTCAACTTCTTCATTGAGAACTTCCGCAGCGGCCAGTACTGCGTTCGGGTCTCCACCTTTGGCAACAAATGCGGGACCATGCCCACCATCATGACAGCCTACACAAGAAGTCCCGGTAATGGCAGTTATGGAACCTGTATCATCCTTTTCAACTACACTGAAGGTATGCCCTTCTTCGGATTCCATATGGCATCCTACACAAGCACCATTTTGACCTTCCTCAGCCCCGATAAGGTCGTGCCGGAAGTGGCCATGGGAATTGTAGTCTGGAGCATCCGCGTACTCGTAGCCAACAGTTTTATATAAAGTTCCGCCAGCGGGCAGGTAGTGAGAATTTACGAAACTTTTCGCAGTAAAGTCATCATCAGAGGCTTTGATATTACCGCCGCTTTCCCGTCCAGCATGACATGCCAGACATACATTTGATCCAGCAACATCGGGGAAAATGGCATCATCGCTACCATTTGTCGCCACATATTCAGGCTCAATGGCACCGGGTGCACGCAATTCGCCAGAATTATTTGCATGACAGCTCCAGCAATAAAGCATTTCCTGTTGCCCGTCTTCAAGATAGGAGAAATCGTTGGGGTTCTCAACACTGGTATTTGGGTCTGCCTCGTAGGCTTCTACAAACTCCTCCATCGCAGTTTTATAGGTTTCCGGGTCATCAAAGTAATTTTTGCTCCCGGTCGCGGTATGACAACGTTGGCAGTCAGCTTCATCATCAGTTGGCCAAGCGTGATCTGACCATGAGGTAACGGTGCCTGTAAGGCGGATATCTATTGCTCCTTCCATGGCATGGTCGTTGGCTTCAACTTCTTCTTTTATAGTTAATAGTTCGCCGGCATGACCAGATTTAGCCCACTGCCGGTTAATTGACGTATTACCACTGTGAACGTTATGACAACTTCTACAGGCTTTTTCATTTGTGGGATCTACCACATATCCCTCAATTGTGCTTTCAGTTAATGGGTTATCAAAGTGAGTGGATGAGATTACGCGTTCAAAGCGTGATGCGTGGTAAATCAGGTCACCCTGAGCCTGGTCGGAAGAAATGCCTTTTGCGCGCAGATCGAGCATGTCAGCTTCCCACTCGGCATAGGTTTTGAGAGTGCCGTCTTCGTTGGTGAGAGAAACAAGCTGCGCATCCGCATCCTGGTGGCAGTTGGTGCAGGTAGCATATTCTGTGCTCTTGGTAAGGATGTGGTCAGGATAGCCACTGTCTTCGGAGGGTTTGAGCAGCTCTCCAGCATGATGCGGATCATGGCAGGTGCGGCACTGGATCGCATGGGTGGTTCCTTCAATGGGAAGTGTAACAGCCAGCCCTTCCCAGGTGGTTACATCTTTGTACTTACGTGCACCTTCATCGTTGTGACATTTAACGCAAATAGCTTCGTTACGCCCGTCGGCACCGCTGTGCCCCGAAGTAAAGTAATCACTGGCGATAAAGTTTGCTTCGGGATGATGGGTTAAGTGGCTTTCCGGCAATTCATCATGGCACTGTGCGCATGCGTCTGCCTCTGGTCTGGCGTTGGGCATGGGACCCACACCATAGTGATCGCCACCGGCACCGTGGCAGGTTTCACATCCAACTGCGGCAAGGCCCTCGGTGGGAACATTGGCGGGATCGATAAGTGCCTCAAGGGCGGCTCCATCACCAATGGGGTCGTGGCAATCGAGGCACCCGTCAACTTCATCCGCTGCGGTGATATGATCGCTGTGGATCACGTGTTTACCCATTAGGTACGCATCTATTATATCGGCACTCCAACTTATGTCATCATGGCAGCCGATGCATTTATCTGTGCCAACATACTCGATACCCGTAGTGGGATCTGTCCCTAAATCGTCAGCGGCCGGATCAGCGCTTTGGTCTCCGCCGGAACCGGAATTGCTTCCGCATGCAGCAAGCAGCAGAATGCTGCTCAATACCGCGAAAAGTGATAACCATTGTTTAATCTTCATTCAGACCTCCTATTATGTAGTAGGTGTGGGTGTTAGTGACATTTACGGCAGGTTCTGCCGTCACTGGCGCGCAGCATTCTGCCTTCAATATCATCCCAATCCTTCGGATGTGGATTAACCCCCAGGCCACTGCGGGCACTGTGGCACTTGATGCACACATCCCCGTCTGGATGACAGGCCTGGCAGGTCACCAGATTCTTACGTGCTTCGCGTGCATGCCCCCTTGTCCATTCGTGGGCAGGCAGAATGGAATCAACATGACAGATCTGACACTGGTCTTCGTTAAAGCTGTCATGTGCCGGACCCGTGGGTCCCACGGTCATGCTGCTGAAGCTGCGCTGATGCGATACCCCGGTTAATGAACCGCGGCGGAAGTCGCCATGGCAATCGCTGCAGTAGCTGGGTTCGTGACAACTGGTGCACAGCTGCGGATTGGTACGTGCCGCCAGGGGATGGGTTACGTGAAAATCACTGGTGTGGACATTGTTCATGTTGTTGCCGAAGCTGCCCATCTCATCGGCAAACCCTGATGCGTGGCATTCGAGACATTCGTTCTGCTGATGGCAGGCGGAGCAGTTGATGCTGTTGCTCTTTGCTTCGGAGCGGTGGTTGAGCGCCCAGGTCGCACCGTGGGTTTTCAGGCTCGGATAGGTTACCTCTTCAATCATGGCCGCATCGTGACACCCCATACACACATCATCGGCGGGGACAATGGATTCGCTCTGCTCCACATGACAGCTGGTGCAGTCGTTGCCGCCGAGGATCTCGACATGTTCATCGTGATCAAATGGCGTAGCCCAGACCGGGGATGTCACCAGCACGACCAGAACGGTCAGACAAAACATTAATCTGTGCTTCATATGTGACTCCTCCCTAGAAACGGATATTCACGCGAACGCGCCCACGGTAATAATCATCCCAGAGGTCGCTCTCAATCCGTTCAACTTTGGCCTGCAGGTTGACTTTACGGTTAAAGGTGTAGGTGCCGTCAGCCCAGATGCGGGTGTTGGTGGTTTCATCCTGATCGTCATCCAGGTAGCGCTCCATAACGTCGAGATGCGCACCCAGACCAAAGCGCATCTTCTGGTTCAGATTGGCGCCCAGATATGCTTTGGCCCCCGCCAGATCCTGTCCGTCCGGGTCTTCACGCCAGACGCCGCTCAGGTAGCCGTAGAAACGTCCGGTGCGGATCTTTTCGATCCCGGCCTCATACACACTTGCGTCCGAGTCTTCCTCGTACATCTCCAGCGCGTAGTTGACAAACATGCGCCAGCCGTTGCCGAGACGCCGCTCGTACTCGAAAAACAGCTCTTCATACTCGTCTACCGCAAATACCGAGTAGATAGAGGTAGATGAAAAAACCGGGAGGGAGTAGAGGTATTCGGCGCGCAGAGACCAGTTTTCACTCTGGTGGATTTTGGCGCCGCCGAGGAAGTAGCTTACCGTGTCGGCGAGGTAGTTGAACTGGGTTTCGCTGTAGAGGTACAGGGCATCGGCGAAATCGTAGTCGAGATCGAGGCCGAAGATCTCGTTGGCGAGTTCGCTCTCATCCCATTTCTGCAGATAGGAAAGCCCGACATTAAGCTCGTCAAAGAAGGTGCGGCGGATTTCCACCCCACCGATCAGGTCCTTGGCGTTGTAGCCCTCGTAGTACGCGACATCGCCACCGCCGAACAGGGTGATGTCGAAGGCTTCAAGCCCGGTGTAATCAAGGTGCAGACCATCCATGATGGAAGCACCGGCGGTAGTCGAGATGAACTGGCGCCCGAACTTCAGGTCCAGATCCTCGAGCAGGTCATTCTTTTCGATGTAGGCATAGTACAAGCGGCTGTCTACATCGTCTTCATCGGCCAAGTCGTCCGCGAGTCTGCCGTACCCTCTGAAATTCATGCCGTCGTTATCAATGTTGTGCACATTGAAGAGCATGTACTGGTAGAAGGGTACGGCGGTTTCACTGTCACCGGTGTCATACCACTCGATCTCCGTACTTGACCGCCCCGACACTGAAAGCCCGAATGCGCTGTCCGGCGGTGCGCCTACACCGAGAAGGACAGCCACGCAGACAAACAGTCGTAGCCAATCTTTCCTTCTGCCTCCTTTTGCGTGTGTGTTGATATCCTCTGCCTATAATTAAAACACCGTCTTTGCATACCCCCCTTTCTGACACATATGTAATAAACAAACGAATATTCTATCTAGCAATGCTTAATTACAATAGAACGGACGCTCTTTGCTTGAATAGTGCACTTTTGCACAGAATGCAAGTGTTTTTTCCTACTGTAAAGGTGCGAATTGTACGTAACTGATTATGCATAAAAATACTGCAGGCTGGAGGAATTGCCGTCTCTCAGAGGTGTTTTTGCTGCAAGTTGTATTCATCGTAAAACCCAGAGGCAGAGACCTGATCAACAGGGTGCTGTTTAAAGATGAATACTTTCTCTTGTCCGGTATGTTATTTTGTAACTTGTATGATTGATTCGGCTGACATTACGAAGCAAGCATATGTAGAAAAGATCATCAAGTAATCATTATGATAGTTTTTAACTTTGTGAGGTAAATGAGATATAAGATGACCTGTTCTTTCACGGCAAATTTGTTCTACCGCGGTCGCGCGCATGACACCAAAGAATTTTTCG
>JBNGCY010000049.1:0-19727 GCA_049975505.1 Desulfuromonadaceae bacterium
CATGGAAAGGGCGTCTGTCGCCACGGACGGCGACAGTCGAACGGCCATGGACGGACCCAATCACAAACAGTCGTGTCCCTTGGAATGGGTGCCACAAGGCCATAATAGTTACTTGTGTGTTTAATCGGTTTTGGGGCCGATCCACACCTGCTGGGCGTTGACAAACATTTTGATACCGTGTGGCCCCAGTTCTTTGCCCACGCCCGATTTTTTCGCCCCGCCGCTGGGCAGGCGTGGATCTGATTTAACGATGCCGTTGATGGCCACCTGCCCGGTCTGGATGCGGGCAGCCATTTTCATCGCCTTGCCGATATCCGCACTCCAGATCGCCGCCCCGAGCCCATACTCGGTATCATTGGCGATACGCAGCGCATCTTCACTTTCTTTCGCCTTCATAATCGCAGCGATAGGACCGAAAGTCTCCTCGCAACTTACCGCCATTTCTCCTTCCACATCGGCAAGGACGGTCACCGGGAAGAAAAAGCCTTTGCCCTCATGGCGTTCTCCACCCAGAACAAGTCTTGCTCCTGCCTTAAGCGAGCGATCCACCTGTGCGTGCATCTCTTCAACCAGTTCTTTGCGCGCAATAGGGCCGATGATGGTGGATTCATCCTTGGGATCGCCCAGTTTAAGCCTGGCAAAACGCTCTTTGAGCATTTGGATGAATTGTTCATAAATGGACTCCTCGACGATGATCCGTTTTGCCGCAATGCAGGACTGGCCGGCATTGATATAGCGCGATAGGACAATGGTGTCAGCTGCCTGTTCCAGATCGTGCGTATCACTGAGTACGATTGCCGGGTCACTGCCGCCGAGTTCGAGCACCATGGGTTTGATCTCGCTGCCGGCAATGCCGCCCACGATGCTCCCCGCCCTGGACGATCCGGTCAGGGAAATCCCTTTTACATGCGGATGTCTGAGCACATTTTCCGTATCCGCATGTCCAAGCATAAGATTCTGCACCACATCGGCCGGGAAACCGGCGCGCTCAAATGCCTGCATGATTTTTACTGCACACAATGGCGTATGCGAATCATGTTTCATCACACAGGTATTGCCTGACATCAATGCGGGGGCAAGATAGCGAAACGCGAGCCAGAACGGCGCGTTCCAGGGGAGTATCCCCACGGTAACTCCGAGGGGAAGATACTGAACATAGCTTGATGTTGCATCTGAGGGAAGAAATTCCTTTTCCAGATAATGTTCAGCATACTTGGCGTAGTGTTCTGCAGCCCACGCGGCTTTGCGCACTTCTCCTCTGGCCTCGTTGATAGGCTTGCCCATCTCTTCGGTCATGGGTAGAGCGTATTCATCCAGGTTGTCCTTCATCTCTTTGGCTACGGCATTAAGCAACCCGGCGCGTGCGTCAAAGTCTGTCCGGGACCAGGTACGCTCATATGCCTGATGTGAGCGTTCAAGGATCTGAAAGGCTTCATCCCTACCGTGCATTGGTGTTTCATACACCACTTCCTCGGTGTAGGGATTGATCGATTTATAGTGTGTTTTACTGTACCCCATGCAAAAACTCCTGTTATCGTATATATTCTGCACCTACTTCAAGGGCTTGTGGTATCCATGGAAAGGGCGTCTGTCGCCACGGACGGCGCAAAGTGTCCCTTGGAATGGGTGCTACAAGGCCTTGTTGAATAGCTACATCTCCTATCCCGTCACTTCGGCGACCGCGTCGGCAAAGATCGCGAGTCCCTGCCTCAGTTTGTCATCCTCAATGGTTAACGGGGGGATGAACTTAACAATCTGCCCGGTATTACATGTTCCGATAATGAGGCCGTTTTCAAAGCATTTGCCTGCGATCGCTTTGGCGGTGTCAGCGTCTTCAAACTCTGCGGCTAAAAGCATCCCTTTCTGGCGAATATCAACCAGGTGATATTTTTTATTGAGATCATCCAGGGTCTTGCGTATCACTTCCCCTTTTTGTTTTGCACCTTCAACAAACGCATCATCGGCAAAATATTCCAGTCCGATGCGCCCGGCGACAAAGGATATACCCTGACCCCTGAAGGTCCCGGTGTGCTGCCCCGGAGCCCAGGCCTTATCGTATTCAGGCTTATTGACCAGCATCCCGATAGGAGTGCCCATGCCGCCCAGACCTTTGGCTAAAACAATGATATCCGGATCGACATCCAGATCATCGAAGCTGAAGTAGCTCCCGCATCTGCCGCATCCGGCCTGAATATCATCAATAATAAACAGTGCCCCGGTATCGTTAGCGAGTTTTTGTACCCCCTGGAGCCACTCCCTGGTCGCAACACGCACCCCGCCTTCAGCCTGAACCGGCTCTACCAGGAACGCGGCCGGCGGCAACATTCCGGAACCGGAATCAAACATCTTCTGGCGCAGATTCTCCAGGGCGTGCATATCATTGAACGTATCCCTGATTACATTGTCCAGAGAAACGCCCGCGCTGCTTCTGAAGGCATCGTTGGCGGTCACGGCCAAGGAACCCAGGGTCATGCCGTGAAATCCCCGGTTGTATGCCACCACTTCGGTTCTGCCGGTAACCTTTCGCGCCAGTTTGAGGGCTGCTTCCACGGCGTTGGTCCCGGTGGGGCCGGTGAACTGGAGTTTCCGATCTTCCATCCCGCGGGGCTTGAGAATATTTTTGACAAATGTCTGGATAAATTCCCTCTTGACGTCGGTATACATATCCAGGGAATGCACCACCCCGTCATTCTGGATAAATTCGACCACCGCATCCTTCATCTTCTGATTGTTGTGCCCGAAATTAAGCACGCCCGCACCGGCAAAGAAGTCTATGTATTCTCTGTCATTTTCATCCACCATGGTTGCATTGGACGATGATTTAAACACGGTGGGAACCGCTCTGCAGTATGCTCTTATCTCCGATTCATGCTCCTCAAAAGTTTTCATCTCGTTTCTCATGGCTTCCCTCCTGCGTGAAAATAATCCGGTTCAGATTTCATGAATTCAAAAATATTTAAAGGAACGTCTCATGGAAAGTTACAGGTATATGTTCGATACTAAAATGCCCAGGCCATTAAAAGCAAGCCTTGTAGCCATGAAGGAAAAATTTCAGGATGGTTGTAGAAAAGAAAGATGGAAGATGAAATGTGAATATTTGGCGCAGAGGAGAGAAGGGAAGGTGAGGGCAGGATTGCAGGTGCTGGTGTGGATTTGTTTTATTCCAGTTCAAACTGACGCAACGCTTCGTACAGGATGATTCCCACCGCATTCGCCAGATTCAGGCTGCGCACTGCCGGGTTGCGCAGGGGAATACGCAGGCACATTTCGGATGGATGAGCGTCCAGTATTGCATCGGGGAGTCCGGCGCTTTCCTTGCCGAAAACCACAAAATCCCCCGGTTTGAAGGCGGCTTTGGTATATGAGTAATCAGCTTTTTTGCTGGTGAGCCACCAACGCCCTTCAGGAAAGGCGGCTTGTAGCTCATCAAAGCTTTCCCAGCGGTGCAATTTCACATGGGGCCAGTAGTCGAGGCCGGCGCGTTTCAGGTGCTTATCCTCCAGGGAAAATCCCAGTTTCCCGACCAGATGCAGATGTGCTCCGGATGCGGCGCACAGTCTCCCGATGTTGCCGGTGTTAGGTGGGATTTCCGGTTCGATAAGGACGATATTAAGGGGAAATTCAGCGCTATCCACGTGTCTGATTCCCGGAATTGCTCTTCTGTGCAGGAACATCCGCTGCCGGAATACTGCGCCAGCGCCGATGGACCCAGAACCACTGATCCGGCTGTTTGCGGATCGCCTCTTCGGTTATGCGGGTCATCTCCTGAGTGAACTCAGCAACCCGCTGGGGCGTCGCTTCTCCAGTATATTCCAGCGGGGTGCCGATCTCCACATGGTAGGTGTAATCCGGCTTGCGAAACACAAACACCGGTACAACCGGGACTCCGGCTTTAAGAGCCATTTGTGCAATTATGGGTGTAGTGTAGGCGGGACGATCGAAAAAATCAGCCAGAATCGCCTGTTTTCTCGAGGTATGCTGATCCAGAAGCAAGCAGACCATGCGGTTTTGTGCCAGAGAGCGCATGATTTTTCGGGCACCGCGCTTACTTTCTATACATCTCCCGCCCGCGGCTTCGCGCTGGCGTTCAAAAAAATTATGCACGTATGGATTGCGGATATGTTTGGCGACAAAATCCACCTCGTAACCGAGCGCAGGCATGAAAAAGGTGCCAACTTCCCAGAAGCCGATATGTGCGGAGAGGATAAAGGCGCCACGCTTTTGACTTCGCAGATTTTCTAAATGTTCAAGGCCTTCAAAGGTGAAGTAGCGCTCCAGATCCGCGCGTGAGGTGAATTTATCCAGACGCAGCATCTCCATTCCGCTTACACCCAGGTGTTCAAATACCTCTTTGACCCTGGCGTTGATCCATTCTTCTGAATGCTCAGGATAAGCATGTTTCAGGTTTGTGTATGCGGTTCTGCGTCTGCCAGGCTGGATAAAACGTGCAGATCGCCCGAGCAGAGCACCGAGACGCAAAGCTGTTTTTCGCGGGAGAATCCGTGCTATGCTTGCGAGGATAAAAAACGGCACTGCCTCGAGAACACTGACAACCTGTTGTTTTGTATGTTTGAATTTTTTTCTGCTTTTCACGTGGATAGTTCCGTACCTGATATTTGTGGTCTGTTTTTCGCGGTAATCTTCACGAGGCGGATTCTACCCTGATTTATATTATGTGCAAACGGTAATAATACTCCAAGACAGGTTTTATGACTCTCGATTACTTTTTCATCGAAGCCCTGACAGCTCAACTGGATGCACGTCTGGCGGGCAGTATAGTTAAAAAAATTCACCAGCCCCGCGCCGATATGCTGATATTCCAGTTGTGGAACGGGCGTACCGAACAGCGTCTGGAACTTAGTTGCGCCAGTGGGAATGTGTATATGTGCCTTTCAGCGGCCAGACAACGTAATCCCATGCAGCCGCCGCGCTTCTGCCAGCTTCTGCGTGCGCGCCTTAACCGTCTCGTATCTATCCGCACCCTTGGCTTGGATCGCCGGGTGGGATTGTACTTTGATTCGGGCGCGCATGAGAAATACTGTCTGGCTCTGGATATGTTCGGGCGTAACGCGAACATGCTCCTGTTCTCTGAAGATAACCACATTGTTGATAAGCTCAGACGACCGATTGTGCCCCCTCAGGCGCAACATCTGCTTCCTTTCCCCACCACCGGAAGCGTCCTTGATAAGGAGAGTGAAGAGCGGAGAATCACTCTTGAGCATATTGCCGACAGTTCCGATTTGGAATCTGTGGAGAAAACCTTCGGATCTTCATGTACTGCGGCATCGCTGCAGGAACAGGTGACCCCCATGAGCAGAACAACAGCGCAGAAGCTTATGGAGGACATAGATGCAACGGGCAACCTGCAGCCCCTTCTCGATTTTGCCCGGGCATGGAATATGCGCCGCCTTGTCCCGTATCGGCGAGGGAAGGTCCTGAGCATGTGGGTTGCGTCAGAAAATGAATCTTCTCCGCAGTATGATGCGGATCTGAACCATTTTTTATGCGCTCAGTTGCACAGCAAGGAGAGTGACGCTGGAGTCTATTCTCCAGATCCTGATCTGAGCGCGCTGGTCGCCAAAATGGAGAAAAAATTACGCAAGCGGCGTGCAAGTATTGAGGCGGAACTCGAAGCATGTATCCGCCATGCAGATTATCAACTCGAGGCCGAGCTCCTCGATGCGCACCGCTATATACTCAAGCGCGGCATGGATAAAGTGACGGTGCAGAATTACTATACGGATCCTCCGGAAGAGGTAACTCTCAGGCTCAATCCGTCCCGGACGGTGCAGGAGAATATAGATAAAGCCTACGCCCGGGCGCGTAAGGCGCGCCGGGGTCTGGAACACTGTGAGCGCCGCCTCGAAGAAACCGCAAATGAACTGGAATGGCTTGCGGATATCGCATTTCAGTTGCGCCGGGTGGACAGCGCAGCGGATGAAGAACTGATCAGAACACAGTTGCTCGATCATGGCTATCTGCGCCCGCAGAAAACATCGCGTCGGCGCCAGCGCCATATAAATCCGGCTGATCTGGTACGCAGGTGCATGACCCCCGGCGGATTTCAGCTGTTGTGGGGGCGTAACAGCCAGACCAACGCCTATCTTTCACGTCGGCTTCTGAAAGCTGATGATATGTGGTTTCACGCTCATAATGCCCCGGGTGCACATGTAGTGCTCAAGACCGATGGGCATGAACCTGCAGATGAAGACATCCGCATAGCGGCGGCTCTGGCGGCATATTACTCTGACCTGCGGCATGAAACCAGCGCTGCAGTGATGCAGGCGCGCGGCAGAGACGTCAGACATCCCAAAGGGGGCCGCCCGGGAATGGTCAACCTGAACGCATATGTTACCCTGAATGTAACTCCGCAGAGTGAAGACGGGCTCTGTATCGGATAGAATATGCCCACAACAATATACAAACCGGAATCTCAGGGAGGACTGAATACGGATAAGCGTGTACTTGTAACCGGTGGCAATAAAGGGATCGGGCTGGAGACAAGCCGCTATTTTCTTGTGCGCGGATACGAAGTTATTGTACTGGCGCGCAATTTTGGCGGTTTTCCCCTGCAGGGAGAGAAGAACATAACCACATGCGAGTTTGACCTTACCCGCATTGAAACCATTCCGGCTCTGGTACAGGATTTGGGATCAATAGATGTTCTGGTCAACAATGCCGGCGTGATGTTCTCTCTGCCTTTCGATGCCTATCCGCAGGATAAGATGGAAGCCCTGATGCGCTTGAATATAGAGGCGCCAGTGGCTCTGATGCGCGAGGTGGGCAAACAGATGGCGGCACGTGGAGAAGGGCGCATAGTCAATAATGCCTCGGTGGCGGGACAGGTAGGGCATCCGGATATCTGGTACGGTATTTCCAAGGCCGGTCTCATCAACGCCACCAAGAGCTTTGCACGCATTCTCGGGCCGGAAGGGGTGTTGGTCAATGCAGTAGCCCCGAGTCCGGTGGAGACCGATATGCTCGAGGTTATTCCCCAACACCGGCGCGAAACCTTTAAAGAGTCGGTGATTAACAAGCGCTTCGCAACTGCGGCGGAAGTGGCGGAAGCTATCGGCTGGCTCGGAACCACATCCCCGGCGTACATCAACGGCATTTGTATTGATATCAATAATGGGGCATTTCCGCGCTGAACAAGGTTGATAACTATTCACCGTTACTGCCGGAATGGGCTTGTGGTACCCATGGAAAGGGCGTCTGTCGCCACGGACGGCGACAGTCGAACGGCCATGGACGGCCCCGATCTCAAACAGTCGTGTCCCTTGGAATGGGTGCCACAAGGCATTACTGAACAGTTTCAAAGGTTGATGCAATGGAAATTTCCTCTCCGTGCTCAGATGCCACTACTATCCTTCTTACCTTTGGAGGGTTGTTTCTCATCGGTCTGCTTGCCGATATCGCGGGAAAGCACACTCCCCTGCCACGCGTTACCCTGCTCCTCCTTGCCGGGTTTGTGATCGGACCCTCATGTTTTGATCTCCTCCCGCAATTCATCCAGGAGTGTTTTTCCATCCTGACAAAAATATCCCTGGCCATGATCGGCTTCTTGCTCGGCCAGCACATGACCATGCAGCGTATGCGCGAGCTCGGACGCAGTGTTCTTACTATGTCGGCGAGTGAAGTGTTGATGACGGCTTTCATGATAGCCGGTGTGTTGAGTCTGTTCGGAGTTCCCTTGCACATATCCTTGTTGCTTGCAGGCATAGCTCCGGCTACTGCACCCGCAGCCACGGTGGATGTGGTGCATGAATACTCTGCTCGTGGCAGATTCACCAATACCCTCCTGGGTATTGTCGCCATCGATGATGCCTGGGGGCTGTTTATCTTCAGTGTAATGCTTGCAGCAGCCCAGGCGATTCATGGTGGAGGCGGCATTACCGAGGCCATGATCAGCGGGGCATGGGAGATTGTCGGAGCGCTTATTCTCGGGCTGGTGCTCGGGGTGCCTATGGCATACATTACCGGGCGCATCCGCTCCGGCGAACCCACCCAGGCCGAAGCCCTGGGAGTAGTTCTGATCTGCGCCGGTCTTGCGGTGTGGTTTGATGTATCCTATATCCTCGCTGCGATGGTGATGGGCTCCATTGTCGCCAATTTCGCCTACCACCATGAGCGCCCCTTTAACGCCATTGAAGGGATAGAGTGGCCGTTTCTGATCCTGTTTTTTCTTCTTGCCGGGGCATCCCTGCATATGGATGCTCTGATTGAAGCCGGCTGGCTGGCAGCGGGCTACATTATATTGCGCGTATTAGGCCGGGTAGGTGGAGTCTGGCTCGGCGGTCTGCTATGCGGTGCAGAGCGCAATATACGCACCTGGCTCGGACTCACTCTTCTGCCTCAGGCCGGGGTTGCCATCGGTATGGCTCTGCTTGCGGCCCAGCGTTTTCCGGAAAGTGAGGATATCATCCTTCCCGTAGTTCTCGGCGCCACGGTAATTTTCGAAGTTGCCGGCCCCGCGGTGACACGTATGGTTCTCACCCATGTGGGAGATATTAAAAGCGAGGATCGTAGCGCATGAGGTAATGGTTACACATTTTTCAGGATACATTGTTTTTCTGTATCTGCTGAATCAGCGTACTCAGATACTTGTACTCTGCTGTGCTTAAAGGTCTGTTGCCATAGATAATGGCGCTGTAACGCCGCGCAAAAGCGACGCAGTCAGGATCGTTGAGTTCCTGCGCGTGTTCCACCAGGGCGGTGGTCGCGGGGATATGTTCCAGATGGTAGCGGCGCTGCAGGGCTTTGTGGTAACGCTGCAACAGGCGCTGATGCGGAGTCAGGCGGATACGGCGCATCCCCAAACAGATTGTGATACCGAGGAGAATCACACCTGCAATTATGGCTGCGGTATAAACCAGAGAAGATGTTGCCGGAGCTGAAGCGCGCGCGAGCAGAGACGTTGCCTGTTTGCTCCCGCTGCGCACCAGGCTGAGTTGCTTGTTTAAATCGTAGGTGATGATCGCCTGGGTCCAGAGAAATTCGAGTCCATCAATGGTGCGGCGCCACGCGGAAAGACTTTCCCGCCGGTTGAAAAAACCCGCTGCAGCGTTATGGGCAAAGGTGCTCGGATCGAGACGTTTCCAGCGCCCGTCGACCAGCGCTTCAACCCACACATGCGCCATATCTTCGCTGACCAGATAGTAATCCCCGAAATTGTTGTAATCGCCGCCATGATAGCCGCCTACAAGGCGCGCAGGTATCTCGCACAGGCGCAGGAGCTGCGCAAATGAAGAGGCAAAGAACTCGCAGTAGCCGCGCTTTTTATCAAACAGAAACTCATCAACAGGTGCCTCGGGACCGGGTAGATCGGTGTTGGCGTACGTCAGTTTCTGAGAGCGGAAAAACTCTTCGAGTAATTGGATGCGTTCGGGCGTGGATTTGCCCCGGCTACGGATTTGCTCTGCCACCTGGCGTACTCGGGGAGGTATGTTCTCCGGGAGAGTGAGATATTTATCTACTTGTCCATCCGGATCGGCAAACAATTCTCCTGCCGGGCGTGCCTGACAGGTATACCTCACATCTTTGCGCCGGGGACGGTGCGTCCTGAAGACCAGATCCTCCTCCTGGTGTGCGCGGATACCCTCCAGTTTGACGGGGTAATCCAGGGTAAAAAGGAATCGATTATCGCTTGCGGGCAGGGTAATGGTGCACGGAATCGGGGTCCCGCCCACGACACGCTCAGCCTGATGGTTCGGCGAGGTTCGCCGCCATGTTGCAGAGGCAGGCGTATTAAGCACAGTGCCGCGCCAGTAGAGGTGTTCCGGGGGAAGCTGAGTACATTCCGCCCTGAATGCAAGGTTTCCGGTGGCGGAATTGCTCGCAAATGTGCCCGGGCGTACCTGTTCGCTGAAACCGGTGACTGCGTTTGACTGCGCATTGAGAAAATTCCACATGGGATACTGGGTGCGGGGGAGGACGAAAAACAGCGCCAGCATCAGAAACAGCGAGCCCACGGGAAGAATGGCAGCGGTTTTCAACAATGTCAGTACGGCACCGCGCTCGAGACGCAAACCCGGATCGCGTGAGTAAAAGGTGAGCAATACCAAGCCGATGGTGACCACAAACACCATCAGGATCAGGGCGGGAAAGTATAAAATTCCCAGACTGAGCAGAGATGACCCCGCGAGGCAGAACAGCGCAAGGACAAAAATCTGCAGATAGTGACGTCCCCGCTTTTCCGTGAGGAGACGAATGCTCAGCAGGAGGGCAAGGAGATTGACTGCAGGGGTAACCACGCTGTTCAGATCTATTCGGGCCAGAGAAAGAGCGAAGAATATCAACGTCAGGAGGGTTGCACTCCACTCTGTAAGCCAGTGGCGTTGACTCCACTCCGCAACAATGCCGGCGATAACCGCAATTACGACTATCATCTTCACTGCGGGATCAAGCCACACAAACAGCGGAGCCAGCCCAAGGATCACCGCAGAAAAACACAGAATGTCGAGCAACGTCTTAATTCTGAGCATAGCGCGCCAATTCAGTAAGGAGTAAGATTTTATGCCCTTTGCCCATATCAGGCGGGATAGCGGTATGCACAAGCTTAAGCCCCACAGGTTGACCACGGTGGAGTAGATGCTTGACCAGATATGCCGCACATCCCAGCTGTTGTTCCAGGTTATCCCCGGGCAGAACCCGAGGATCAATCTCCACCGGAGGCTGCTGCAGGGCGGAGAGTTCTTTGATTTTGAGGGTATCGTGGCGTGCCGTGAGCTTCCAGTGAATCATTTTAAGTGGTTCACCGCCCTGATAATTGCCGATGTGACTGATATCCCCCTCTGTTCCTTTGAAAGAGGTTTCTGTTACGCCTGTGGCAAATGCCGGATATTGTGCTCCATCGCCAAGACAGGGGACAGGGCGGGGGAATACACAGATGTTGTGATTGAGAACCAGAATGCGGTGACGGACAAAGAAATTTACCGGAAATGCGGAGCTGATCTTCAACTGCACAGATGAGTGTGTCCCGCGCGTGGTGAACAGTACCGGTACCCCGATCTTATCTTCAAGGCCGGATTTAAGTATGCTCAGATGCCCACACGCAGCGGCAGCAGTGCGTGGACTGAATTCAAAATCGAGCAGGCATGCAGGCAGCAGACGGCGATCATTGCACACCTGTACTCCCATCAGGGTTTCAACGCCGGCATAGATTTCCTCCGGCGGTACGAGGCTGATACGGAGCTTATACAGATTCCAGTGCCCCAGCAGTCCGGATATCGCCATGAATCCGAGGAGCGCCGATACCATGAGATAGAGAAGGTTGTTGCCGGTATTTACCGCACCAAAGCCGAGGAGGAGAGTGATGACGATGTAGAGCACCCCGGCCCGGGTCAGTTTCAGACCATAGGAATTTTTACGTTGCCGAGAATAGATAACATCACCTCGCGTTTATTCAGAGATTGATATTCCGGATGCAGAATAAGACGGTGAGCCGCCACCGGAAGCGTAATCTGTTTTATATCTTCGGGGATGACGTAATCGCGTCCATCCAGATATGCCGCCGCACGCGCCGCTGTGGCCATGCTGATAGCGCCGCGGGTTGATATCCCCGCGCTGATGTAGGAATGCCTGCGGGTCTGCTGAGCTATGTCCAGTAAGTACTCCACCAGTTTTCCATCCAGATAGACCTTGCGCACCGCAAGTTTCGCGGCGTGAATGGCATCCAGACTCAGGAGAGGCTCGATGTTGAGTATTTTTTCGCGGATGCCGCCGTTGCGGATAATCTCTTTTTCCAATTCCGGCGCTGGATAGCCGATTCCGGTAGTGATAAGAAAGCGATCCAACTGCGATTCTGGCAGAGGGTAAGTGCCGATCTGCTCTGTCGGATTCTGGGTGGCAATAACCATGAACGGATCGGGGAGAGGGTAGCTGACCCCCTCAATCGTAACCTTGCGCTCCTCCATGGCTTCAAGCATTGCACTCTGGGTCTTGGGCATGGCACGGTTGATCTCGTCTGCAAAGAGGATGTGATTGAATATGGGGCCTTCGATAAAACGGAAGCTGTTCTGATCCCGATCAAAAATGGAGAGGCCGGTGATATCCGAAGGCAGCAGATCGCTGGTACATTGAATGCGTCCAAACGAGAGACCCAGCGCGTGGGATAAAGCGATGGCGAGCGTGGTTTTGCCCAGGCCGGGGATATCCTCCAGCAGCAGATGCCCGTCCGAAAGCAGGGCTATCATGGAAAGATGCAATGCATCACGTTTGCCCTGAAGATAGTGTTCGGACAGGGTGTCTATCAAATGTGTGATTTCAGTCTGTTTCTCCAGTAGGTCAGTCACTTGTGCTCCTTGGCGCTGGAAGTGTGGATAAAAATATGTAACTGTGGTGCTGCATTTTAGCAGAAAATTTCGTAACTATTCACTACCACTACCGGTGGGGGCTTGTGGTACCCATGGAAAGGGCGTCTGTCGCCACGGACGGCGACAGTCGAACGGCCATGGATGGCGCAAAGTGTCCCTTGGAATGGGTGCCACAAGGCCTTACTTAGCTGTTACAAATTTCTCAACTGTTCACTACAGTGGAAAATATAATACCTGATTCCAGGAAGCATTGTTCCTTCATCCCGCCGTTGATTTTCCAGGATTTTACATGTCGCATCTCCATCACAATATCATTAAAATATACATAATCAAGGCGGCGCGCTGGCTTATGCTCACCACACCTTATCTGCCCCTGTTTATGGAGGATAACGGTATCGACAAGAGCGGCTTTGCGCTTCTCGCATCTCTGCAGGCACTGTGTATTGTAATTTTTGAAATTCCCTCCGGCTACCTTGCCGATGTAATAGGACGTAAAAAGACCTTGATTTATGGAGCGTTTCTCGGTGCTTTGGGATACGCCATTTACTCGGTGTCCTTTTCGTTTGCCGGATTCCTTTTTGCCCTGATTGCCCTCGGCATCGGGCAGAGCCTGATCTCCGGCTCTGATTCAGCAATGTTGTACGAGACGTTGAAAGCCATGGACAGGCGCGGAGAGTATTCGCGCTATGAAGGACGAGTAATCGCTCTGGGGAGCCTGCTCGAAACCATTGGCGCGCCTCTGGGCGGGCTCCTTGCCCTCGCAAGTCTGCGCTATCCATTTGTCGCTCAGACTTTTGTGGCCATGATTGCCATTCCTGCGGCGCTGACCCTGGTTGAGCCGGAAGAAAGCGCCCGGGTGCATGGAGGGCCACTTAATCTTTTTCCCGCTTTAAAACAGGCTCTGATGCATAATCGCGGCCTTTTCATGCTCGTGATGTACTCCGCCCTTATCGGTGGGGGCACATATACCATGGCGAAGGCGATTCCCTACTGGTTTGATGAATCCCTTCAGGCTTCTGCGTTTGAACTGGGAATGTTCTGGAGTGTGCTTAATCTGAGCGCGGCTTTTTTCTCCCATCAGGCCTATAAAGTAGAAAAGCGTCTGCGCCCGCTTCCTTTCATGCTTTTTATCGGCAGCGTGGTAGGAGGAAGTTTTATTGCTCTTGGCACCTTTCCCCCGCTTGCTTCCATGGGAGTGTTGCTGGCATTTTACTGCGCTCGGGGGCTGGCCACTCCGATATTGAAAAACTACATCAACGAAAACACCGGTTCAGAAGTGCGTGCCACGGTGCTCTCGATGCGCATGTTTCTGGTGTATATCCTGTTTGCGGCATTATTCCCCCTCATGGGGCATGTGGGTGATGCTTCAGGCTGGGGTTCAGCACTGACTTTGGCCGGAAGCAGTTTTCTCTTCATATATGCTCTTGCTCTTGTTATGTTTTTTCTGCTTCAATGCCGCAAATCCCTGCACGATGACTGCTCAACCTCTTGATTAGTGAAAAAGAAGTTATACACTCAGGCTTATATACTGTTGAACCGATATTGCCGGGAAGGGATCGATTATGAATAAAATGCGCCTGACTGCCAAATTCACCCTGATTCTTTCGGTAGTGCTGGTAACACTGTTTCTCTTTACTGCTTACATGGCATATCAGGATCAACAGAAAACCGCGCGTTCCATGGCTTTGGATGAAGCGCGGAGCAAAACCCGTGAGTTGATAGATATATTCAACCACATGTCCGAGATTGTGCGCGATGAGCCCGAAGATAACTACTCTCTGGTGCCGCAGGTGGCTACTACGCAGATTGCGCAGAAGCTTTCCGCCCACGGACGCTATTCCATCCGCCAGGTTGCCCTTAATTATCGTAACCCCGCCAATATGCCGGATGAATATGAAGCAGAATATCTGGAAAAGTTCTCCCCCGGCAAAAGAAGTGAAGCCTACGGGATTGTGGAGCGCGATGGGAAAAAGGTTTTCCGCTATCTGCACTCACTTATTGCAGATAAATCATGTCTCAGATGTCATGGAGACTATGAATCCGCACCAGCCTATATCCAGGAGCGTTTTCCTGAGTCGCATCCATCCTATGATTATGAAGAGGGTGATGTTCTGGGGGCGGTATCTTTTGTTAAGCCTATGCAGCCTCTGTATGCAGAGGTGGCTCAGAACTTCCGACAGGAGCTTGCCTATCGGGCTGTAATTATTCTTCTCTTTGTCGTAGTGACCTATATTGTTGTGCACCGCCTTATCCTGAAACGTATTCAGATGGCTTCAGCCACGATCCATAAAATAACCCTTACCGGGAGCCTGCATGAACGTATCCCCGAGACAGATTCCCGGGATGAGATCGGGCAACTGCTTGTCGATTTTAACCAGATGATGAATGAGCTTGAGCGTACTACGCTGCAGCGGGAAGAGTCCGAGGAGCGTTATCGCAGTCTGATTGAGGCGACCAGATCAGCGATAGTCACTTTTCTGGATAATGGCAAGATCGTGATCTCCAACCACCAGGCGGAACAGATGATCGGCTTGACCCGCGAAGAACTCCTCGGAGAATCAATTTTTGACTACATTGACGACGGTGCCGGACTTCAGGAACAGGTAAAACAACTGCGGGATAAAGACAGGGAGCAAAACCACAAGATCGCCGGGGAATACCAGATAAAAAACGTTAAAGGCCAGATGCTAAGAGTTCAGATTGTTCTGGTTCTGGCTTCTGATGCTGTGCATCAGCCGATGTTTACCGCCATTCTGCGCGATATTGAAAACGCCTGAAGAGCATAAAACCGCCGGTTCAGGATAGATTCAGAGCAGGCGCAGCTGATCTTCGTGATTCAGGAGCCCATCTCTGGCCTGCCTCAGATAGGCGGTAATCTGAGAGAGTGATTGAGGTTTACAGAAGTAGTAGCCCTGAATGACTCTGCATCCGGCGAGTTGAAGGACTGTTTTCTGCTCATTTGTCTCTACCCCTTCGGCAATGCAGTTTATCCCCAGCGCCGCAGCGAGGGTGATAATAGCGGTAATAATTGGAGGGCTGCTGTGATTTGTTGAGAGATCGCATACAAAGGAGCGGTCGATTTTCAGGGTGGAGACCGGCAGGCTCTGCAGATAACTCAATGATGAGTATCCTGTACCAAAATCATCCACAGCTATGCCTATGCCGTTGTCGGCCAGCTCACTGAGAAGATCCACGGTTTTCTGCATATCCTGCATCAGGCTGTTTTCGGTAATCTCGATTTCCAGGTGATTGTGATGCAGATTGTAGCGCGAAGTGGTTTCAAGAACCTGATTTTTGAAGCAATTGCGCTCCAGATGCTGCATTGATGTATTGATTGCGATTTTAAGTCCCTTAAACGAGCGCTCTTCCAACTGCCTGGCGTCCTGGCAGGCACGTTCCAGCACCCACTGCCCCAGATCACATATCAGATTGCTCTGTTCCGCCATGGGGATGAATGCACCTGGAGAAAGGACTCCCTTGTGTGGATGATTCCAGCGGAGCAATGCTTCCAGACCGGTAACCCGTTGCTTGATAATATCGACCTGGGGCTGGTAGTAGAGTTCAAGTTCGTTGTATTTTATCGCCTGGCGCAGGGCGTTTTCCATTTTTAGTATGGAAACGTCCATCTCCTTAAAACGGGGCTGATAAAACTCGTAACTGTTGCGTCCGTTCTGCTTTACATGGCACTTGGCCAGATAGGCATTGCGGATCAGGTTGTCATGGTTAAGGCTGTTTTCCGGATATGTGACAACCCCGATGCTGAAGGTCAGAAGCAATTCCTGGCCCTGGTAGTGAATGGGCACTTTACAACCGTCGATAATCTTCTGCGCAATACGCGCGGCGTCCTCTTTTTTTCTGATATTGGGCAGCAGGAGGAGAAACTCATCCCCGCTCACGCGCGCAAGGGTGTCTTCTTCGCGTAGATTGGTGCTCAGGCCTTGGGTGATCTTCTGGAGGATTGTATCTCCGGCAAGGTGACCGAGGCTGTCGTTTATTATTTTAAAGCGGTCAATATCCAGAAACAGAATTCCGACCATAGTTTTACACCGGCGCGCCTGAGCCATGGCCATTTTGAGACGGTCATGAAACAGGGTACGGTTGGGCAGACCGGTCAACTGATCGTGGAATTCATGGTAGTGCATCAGAGCTTCAGAGCGTTTTCTGTCGGTAATATCGCGGATAACTCCATAAGTACCGATAAATTCAGCGTCCTGATCAGCTTCTCCAGAGGAATATACCCCCATGGCGGTAAGTTCTACGGAAATAGCCCGTGCTTCGACAAAACGCACGTCATTATCGTGCCGGTTGAACAGGCGTAATTCCACCCCTTTACTGGCGCGATCACTGGTACGGCGCTCATTGAAAACATATTCAGCCTTTTCTACATCTTCGGGGATAACAATTTCTGAATAGTGTTTGCCGATGAGGTTGTTTTCGTCGAAACCAAGCAGTGTGCGCACACGTTGATTGACAAAGGAAAAATTCCCTTCATCATCCAACATGTAGATCATATCCGGGGAGTTGTGCACAATAAAGCGATGCAGAGCCTCAGAGCCTTTTAGTTCCTCCTGGATGCGCGTGTAGCGCGTGTGGGTGATGGCCTTCCTGGCTTCCCTGGCGATGGTTTCCAGGAGGGTGGCGGGCATGTAGGGTTTGCGGATAAAATCGCATGCACCGTTGCGCAATGCTTCTGTTGCCTGGTCAAATGTAGACTCACCGCTGATCACGATCAGGCGGGTAGTGATGCTGTTGGCCTGAATATAGCGCATGATCTCCTGACCGGATCCATCCGGAAGCCTGAGATCGACCAAGGCAAGAGTGAAGGTTTCCTTCTGCAGGCAGGCAAGGGCATCAGCCACTGAAGCTGCCTGAGTAGTGCGGTGTCCCAGTGGTGAAATCAGATCACACAGACTCTGACGTGCACGTGCTTCATCGTCAATAATAAGAATGGATATTTCCGGTTCAGAGGTGCTGCCTGCCTGAATGGTGATTTCAGGAAAAAGCGAGCCCTGACATGGCCCAGGAGGGTGCATTTCCGGCATAGGGCTGTTCTCCTCGATATGGGATGAGGTTATTACCTTGTATACTGCCCCGAATTTACAGGTTTATGCAAGCACGCGTGGCAGAAGAATCTGAAAACGCGTTCCCGCATTTGAACTCGAACAACTTATTTCACCGTCAATCTCGTCAATGAGGTGTTTCGCTATGGCCAGTCCCATACCCGAATGATTTTCTTTGGTACTGGTTACCGGCTGAAACAGATTTTCGAGAATAGCTTCATCAATTCCCGGTCCGTTATCTCTGATCTCAATCTCTACGTATTGACGCTGATTTTTGTAAACCCTGTCCCTGGTGGTAATCCAGACTTCACCTTTTGAAGGCAGGGCTTCAGCGGCATTTTTAAGCAGGTTTATAAACACCTGCTTGAGGTTGCCCGCAACACTGGCTATTGATTCAAGGTTGCTATCCAGATCAACATGAAGTTTCAGCTCTCGTGGTTCGAATAGTGAACCTGAAAGAAGTTCAACCAGCTTTTCGATCAGAGTATTGATCTGCACATGGCCCCTTTTTCTGTCCGGTTCATCTCCTACGTTTTTAAGACCTGCCGCCAGAGTGCCGACTCGCGCAATTTCCTCCTGTATTATTTCTATTTGTTCTCTGCCTTTTTCAGTTTCCAGCTCCTGAGACAGCAGGTACAGGTAGTTGTTGATAATGGAAAGAGGGTTGTTCATTTCATGTGCCGCGGCCCTGAGTTCGAGCTGGAGTTCTTCCTGCTCCCGCTTTTTACGTTTTTGAGCCGCATCGGCGTTTATCAGAGCTTCTGCGGATATCCTGCCCGCGAGGCGTAACAGGGCGCGGTTGGCAGATAGATATTTCCATTGGCAGGCAGAAACGGGGGCGACAATAAGTCCTTTCTTAACTCCGCATGAACTCATGGGGATAAAACACAAAAGCTTACTTGCAAACAGGTTTTCAAGCTGACGTTCAGGGACGGAAAAGACTTCGGTTTTATTTTTGTCACTGCAGGATACCTGTTCTGCATGAAAAGACTGCATTGCGAGGCTGATATCATTGTCAAAGCGGATGGAGACCTGGTTGAGTTCTGCGCGGGTTCCCAGATCGTCATATCCGCACAGAGAGCTTTGACTCTTGTCGATCAAAAGAAAACCCAGGTCTTCTATCCCGAACAGCACACAGAAATCCCGCCGCAACTGATTTAAGGTTATGCGGATATCTTCATGTTCCGGGGGATGGCGGCGCATAGTGTTGGCCATGGCATGGTTCTTAACCTCTACCCGTAATTCTTTTTCGCGCAGTTTCCGGCTCTCCCGGAGCCAGACAGGAGCAGAAGCATAATCTGCTACTTCATCCCCGGAGGAAAAACGAGCCACGATTGAGTCCGTACGTGTCCGCGCACGTTCAACTATTTGTTGCACTACATCATTGTTCAGCTCAAAAAACCTGGATGCTGCGTAAATGCTTCCTGCCGATTCAGGCTCACTCTGCTCGGAGAGAATACGGCTCAAGGCCAGAATGCGTACCAGCTCTGTGCTGTCGAGAAGGGCTTCAGGAGGGCGGGTCTGGAACTCGATCGCATCCGCTATAAAAGGGCATACCTGCCAATGGCGAATAACCCCTGCACCGATTTCACTTGAACATGTATTGAAAAGACGTTTTTCCAGGGCCTCGGTTTTCTTCAAATCCAGTGTGGTGTCTATTTTGTCCAGATAATCTTCCGGTTCATTGGTCATCAGAACCCACTGCCCGAGACGGTGCAGCAGCCCTCCTAAATAGGCTTCGTGCTTGGATTTGCATCCCAGCATGGCGGCCATTTCTTCAGCGATGTGTGCGCACAGAACCGAACGATACCACAAGGTGGTAACAGGCAGAGAGCCCTCATCATCTTCCTGGGTGAATATCTGCTCTGTCGCGCACAGCAGGGCAATCTGGAGGACAGGTTCAACCCCAAGGACAACCAGAAGCTGTTTCAGATTGGATGTTTTGTTCCACTGGCGGAAATACACGGAGTTTGCGAGATTGAAAATCCGCGCCGTAACCACAGGATCCTTACGCACCGCATCCGCAAGGGCGTTGAATTCAACACAGGGCTGCTCAAAAAGGCGGATAAGTTCCAGCAGTGTATGCGGAATAGTAGGCAGATTCTCAATGTTGATATGTTCGGACAACGAATCAGGCATCGTCATCTCCGAGGCAGGCATATGCAAAAGGATGAAAACAACATTATTCTCTCTTTATCGCAAATTTTTGCCGAAATGTTTAGTTTTTAATCGAATTAACTTAAAAAATACATATTTGGATATTGCCTTCCGGCAGAAGCCGGAAGAATAAAAAAAGTAGCATGACTGAGACTTTGCATCCCATCCCATTATACCAAGGGTTGCAAGTAAATTC
>JBNGCY010000050.1:0-19588 GCA_049975505.1 Desulfuromonadaceae bacterium
TGGTACCCATGGAAAGGGCGTCTGTCGCCACGGACGGCGACAGTCGAACGGCCAGGGACGGCGCAAAGTGTCCCTTGGAATGGGTGCCACAAGGCCTTGCTAAACAGTTACACTGTTGTTTTACTTACAGGGTCGCTATTTCATTGCGCTTGGCGTTGAGATCGTAATAGTTCTTCAACGCCTTGTGGTACGATTCGTATACACGCATGTTGCTTATCATCAGGGCGGCCTCTTCCATCAGATTGACGTTGGAGCGCTCCACACTGCCCTGTTGCAGCCTGCTGTCCATATCCTGGGGCACTACCGCCCCCTCTGCCCCGGTAAACACAAAACGTCCACCGCTTTCATGCTCCAGATTCTCCACTGGGGGGGCAAATACACCGATCTGCCCGATCACCCCTTCATCGGTGAGGATACGTCCATTCTCATCGACTTCAAAAGGGCCGGCAGGAAGAGTGATGGGTTCATTTTCCACACTCAGGACCGGATTGCCCTGTACATCCACCAGGGTGCCAGCAGCCGTGCGGCTGAAGGTGCCGGTGCGGGTGTATAACATATCCTCGCCACGCTGCACGCGGAAAAAACCGTCACCCAGAATGGCGAAATCGAGTTCGCGTCCGGTATCGGCGATAACCCCCTGTTCAAATACAATTCTGGAATCTCCGACAGTGGAAAAATTCTTGCCGCTGGCGCTGCCGGTCTGCACGACATCGCTGAGAACCGAGGCGAAACTCATGCGCTGCTTTTTGAAGCCGTTGGAGTTGATGTTACTCAGGTTATTGCTGATAACATCCGCTGTATGCATGCGCGTCACCGCGCCGCTCAACACTGTATATATTCCTGAACTCATATCTGAAACTCCGCTATTAATTCAGCGACAAACCGCATCTGCCTGCACCACATGTCGACAACTCAGGGAGATTAGTTTAATGGTAAAACAAATGGGGAAGGGGGAAGCGGGTATCACTTCTATTCAGAAGATGAAGCAAGCCGCGAGAGGGACATGAGCTGGGACGCTTCAGCTTCGGAGATATGCAGGATTTCGGCTATCTGTCCGGCTTCCATTCCCTGCTGCGCCAGCGCCGCCACGTGGCGGTAGCGATTGGGGGCATCCCCGGCGGAAGGCGCCCTCTGAAGACGCGAAACCAGATCTTCTGGGGCAAAAGAGGCGCACGGCATCTCGCGCTCGCGCGCAGGCTGAAGGCGCATCTGATGATCCTCGAGGCGGTTTATCCGCTGCAGAGCGTGATTGAGCTGGCGCTCCGACTCATTCATGCGCTCCTGAACCCGGTGGAGACTCCTGTTCAGACGGCGCAGAATAAGACCCATGCACAGCACCATAAAAGCCAGCAGCGCAGCGATCACATCCATTTCGCTCAACAGGCACACTATATCAGATATGTTCAAAGACTCCGGCATCAGAAGACCTGCTCTCGTCCCAGCCTGGTTTTAAGTTTGATCAGCGCCTGGCTGTGCAACTGGGAGATGCGCCCTTCAGTGAGATCGAGGACCTCGGCAATCTCTTTCTGGGTGAGTTCCTCGTAGTAATAGAGGGATACCACGAGGCGTTCTTTCTCCGAGAGTGCTTCAAGATGGCGTGCCAGCTGTTGGGCCAGGGCGCTGTCCTCGAGGCGTTCCTGCGCACTGGGGGCGTCATCTTTGAGCAGGTCCATGAAATTGCGCGTTTCATCCTGCTCATCCAGAACCTCATTCAGGCTCACACAGCCCAGATGTCCCACCTGGGTGAGGAGATCGCGGTACTCTTCCACGCTCAATTCAAGCTCGGCGGCAATCTCCTCCTCTTCGGGGGAACGCCCCAGGCGGTGTTCAAGACGTTCGATCGCTTTGGAAATGCGCCCCTGTTTACCGCGCAGAGAGCGGGAGAACCAGTCCATCCTGCGGATTTCATCGTAGATGGCTCCGCGAATGCGGCGTTCGGCAAAGGTTTTGAACATGATGCCGCGCTCGGGTTCAAAGCGCGATGCCGCATCCATCAACCCTTCCATCGCCGCACTCATCATATCGTCACGATTGACAAACCCCGGCACCTGGTTTTTCATACGTTCAACCACCAGGCGCACCAGCGGCATATGCTCACGGGCAAGCTCAACGGTGGGTGAACCGGTGTCAGAATAGTATCCGTACGGTGAAGACATATCAGGCGTTGCTCCCCAACGACAGCAGGCGCTTAAAGAAAAACTGCAGCGACCCCTTGGGTTGAGTATGTCCGGTTTCGGCCATGAGTTTACGCGCCAGATGCTCAAACGCCTGGCTCACCTTGTTGGCGGGATACATCTCCACCATCACCTTCTGGCAGCGCACCGATTCATACATCTTGCGCTCAAAAGGGATTCCGCCCATGTAGTCGATGGAGATATCCAGATAGCGATTGGAGACCATGGTGAGCTTGCGGTACACATCCAGGGCTTCGTCCGCATGACGCACTGAGTTGACAATCAGACTGAAGGACTTTTCGTGATACTGCGACGAGAGCAGCTTCATCAGGGCATACGCATCAGTGATAGCGGTGGGCTCGGGGCTGGTGACCACGAGGATATCCTGCGCCGCCTGGTTGAAATAGGTGACGTTTTCGGAGATTCCCGCTTCGGTATCGATAAGAACCACGTCGTAATCGCCGGGGAGAGTCTCCAAATCGTCAAGCAGGCGCATTTTTTGTCCGGAGTCGAGGCGGGTGAACTTCTGGACCCCGGAACCTGCCGGGAGGATATGGATTCCCTGGGGGCCTTCCACCAGAATTTCAGCCAGACTGTGCTGCCCGGAGAAGAAGTGATTGAGATTGTACTGCGGTGCAAGACCGAAAACTACGTCGATGTTGGCGAGACCGAGGTCGGCATCGATTATCAGAACCTTTTTGCCCATTTTGCCCAGCGCCACAGCGAGGTTGGAAACCACCGCGGTTTTACCCACCCCGCCCTTGCCGCTGGTGACGGATAACACCCGCGCCGCCCGATTACTTCCCGCGTTCATGCGCGGGCTTTCGCTCAAATGGCTACTCAGAGACCGCAGAGTCCCGGCCTGATCAGTATGGTCAGATGGTATGTTACTCATGAACTATATCCTTCACTGCTTCCGAGAACCAGATCTCCAACATGTTCCGGGGTGAGCAGAACAATATCCTCAGGAACTTTCTGCCCGTTGGCCACATACGACAGGGGGCAGTTATGGCGCACATGTATATTCAGAAGCACTCCGGCGCTTTCACATTCATCAAGTTTAGTCAGCAACAGACTGCGCGGCTCCAGAACGCTGAAACGCTTGTATATCTCGTACAGATCGCGATCCCTGGTGGTAGCGGAAAGCACCAGATGGGTTTCAATCTGCGAATCCACGGCAAGAAACGCCTCGAGCTCACCCAGGCTCACGCTGTCGCGCGGACTGCGTCCTGCCGTATCGATAAGGACGAGATCCTTATTGCGGTGGCGTTCCAGCACCTGCTCCAGCTGTTCGGGACGTACCACCACCTCGACCGGCAGATTCATGATCTCGCCGTACACCTTCAACTGCTCCACCGCGGCAATACGGTAGGTATCGATGGTGATAAGTGCCATCTTTTTGCCCCCGGCAAGCAGATACGCAGCTGCAAGTTTGGCGATGGTGGTGGTCTTCCCCACTCCGGTGGGACCGATAAGGGCAATACGCCGCTGCTCGCCTTCTTTCTGAGGGAAGATAGAACCGTGGGTCTGCACCAGGTCAGCAATGGTGGAACGCAAAAAATTACGCAGCTGCTCTTTATCCGCTATCTGGGCGGCGGAAAGCTGCCCGCTGACAAAGTGGGCGATAGTCTGCGCGGTTTCAGTTTCAATACCGTACTCCTGCAATTGGTGCAGCACTTCATCCTGAGGCGCGTGACTGCGGTGCCCCTGAGCCGCCTGCCGCCCCACTCCGGGGTTGTAACTGTGTGGCGGAGGTACTGTAATGCGCGGACGCGCCAGTTCCTCCAGACGCTGTGGAAGAACCTCCACCAGATCACCCACCATCTTGCGCAGGGATCCGAGTTCCTCACGTAACGCGGACACATCGTAGGTATCGTAATCCGGCTGGCGCATGTCGCCGTGGTTTCGGGTGGTAGCCGCGCGATACGCATACTCGGACTGCGGCGGCAAAGGGAAGTCTTCGGAAGAATTGATCACCGGCTGCCGCCGCCACAGCTGGACGTAGTCCAGGTCTTCTTCGGCGTCCTGAATATGTTGCGCAAACGTAGAACCCCGCACCTGCCCTGCAGGAGAGGACTCCGGCGTTCTGCCATTGGGGGCCGCATTATTTGCGCGGTCGGTATCCACATCGGCGGCATCGTCAATCGCAGCAGTAACTTCAAGCACCGGCTTGCCGAACAATCCCATGCCTCCTTTGCGCACCGTGCGTGACGAAAGGATCAGGGCGTCCGGACCCAGCTCCTCCTTGATCATCCGCAGAGCCGAAGACATATCTTCTGATTCAAAAACCTTAACTTGCATCCATCCTCACGGTTCCGATGGAACGCACCTGCAGATGCGGGGCGATCTCGTTGTGGGAGATTACCACCAGGTTTGGCAGGTAGCGTTCAGTCAGTTTTTTGACATGTGGTCGAATTGTTGGCGAACACAGCAGCACCGGAGTGGTGCCGCCGCTGAAGTTCTGAATCTGTTGCGCAATGGCATCCAGAATTGCCTGCGCCTGACGTGGATCCAGGGTCAGGTAGGTACCTCCGTGCTCGGTGCGCTGCAGGGACTGATTGAATATCTCCTCCACCCGCCGCTCCAGCGTGATCACCGAAAGCATCCCGTCTTCGGCATATGCCGAGCTTATCTGGCGCGCCAGGGCACTGCGCACGTGCTCGGTAAGGATGTCCGGATCATTCGCCCCGGGGCTGTAATCCGCCATGGTTTCGAGGATAGTACGCAAATCCCGGATTGAGACCCCTTCGCGAAGCAGATTCTGGAGCACCCGCATGATCAGACCCAGGCTCAAGGGATCGGGCACCAGGTCTTCCACCAGCTTCGGATAAACCTTTTTCAGGTTATCAAGCAAGTTCTGTACCTCCTGACGCCCCAGAAGCTCATGGGCATGGCGTTTTATCACCTCGCTGATGTGGGTGGCCATTACCGTGGTGCAGTCAACAACGGTATAACCGGCAATCTGGGCGCGTTCTTTTTTATCTTCAGAAATCCAGATCGCCGGGAGCCCGAACGCCGGTTCCCTGGTCTCGATCCCCTTGATGGTTTCGGTCGCCATACCGGGATTCATGGCCATATAGTGGCCCGGCAGCATCTCCGCCCCAGCTACCTTAACCCCCTTGAGAACCAGGCTGTATTCGTTGGGCTTGAGCTGCAGATTGTCTTTGATATGCACCGGAGGTACGATAAAACCGGATTCGAGGGCAAACTGCTTGCGGATCGAGCGGATCCGGGTCAGCAATTCACCCTCCTGCGCTGCATCCACAAACGGGATCAGGCCATAGCCCACTTCGAGTTCGAGCAGATCGACATGGAGCATCTTGTCGTAATCCTCCTCTTCCTCCTCGAGCCGCGGACGCGCCTGTTCGCGCGCTTCCTCCTGCGCGGCAACCTCTTCGAGCTCATGGGTCTGCTGCATGCGAAACGCGATCAGACTCAGAACAATGGAGAGAGTGATAAAGGGGCCGAACGGCATCCCCGGAATCAGGGCAAAAGCCAGGAGTATCACCGCCACTACCCACAGGGCGCGAGGATGAATGCTGAACTGCGACTTGATATCCGAGCCGAAATCTCCGGTGCCCGCGGTGCGCGTCACCAGAATACCCGCGGCGGTGGAGATAACCAGCGCGGGAATCTGACCCACGAGGCCGTCACCCACGGTGAGGATGGTGTAGTTCTGCGCCGCCTCTATCGCCGGCATCCCCTTCTGCATCACCCCGATGACAAAACCGGCGCCGATATTGATGAGGGTGATAATGATTCCGGCGATGGCATCGCCACGGACGAATTTGCTCGCACCATCCATAGCCCCGAAGAAATCGGCTTCTTTGGCGATATCGGCGCGGCGTTCTTTAGCTTCCTGGTCGTTGATAAGCCCGGCATTCAGATCGGCATCGATCGCCATCTGTTTACCCGGCATGGCATCGAGGGTAAAGCGTGCGGAAACCTCGGCCACACGTCCGGCACCCTTGGTGATAACCATGAAGTTGATCACCACCAGGATCACAAAAATCACGATTCCGACCACGTAGTTGCCACCGACCACGAACTGCCCGAAGGACATGATAACCGCACCTGCGGCATCGGGGCCGGTATCGCCATAAAGAAGGATCAGGCGCGTGGAAGCCACATTCAGGGAGAGCCGGAACAATGTGGTGGCAAGCAGAACCGCGGGGAAGATGGCGAATTCCACCGAACGCGCCATATACAGGCTCATGACCAGAATCAGCAGCGCGGTGGTGATATTAAGAGACAGAAACAAGTCCAGCAGAATAGCCGGCAGCGGGATGATCATCAGCATCAGGATCATAACCAGACCCATAGCCGCCATCACATCACTGCGCACCAGCAGGTTCACCCATTTATTCTGCGTTATTATCTCTAACATCTGTCAGCCTACACCGTTTATGTGCGTTTCAGACCGTATACATACGCGAGTATTTCCGCCACCGCCTTAAACATCGACTCGGGGATGGCATCGCCGATTTCCACCTCGTACAGAGCACGCGCCACCATGACATTCTCCACCAGGGGCACCTCATGTTCGCGGGCGATCTCACGGATTTTAAACGCCAGCTCTTCGGCACCTTTGGCAAGCACCACCGGAGCGTCCATCCTTTCGTTATCGTAGCTGATCGCCACGGAGATATGCGTGGGGTTGGTGATAACCACATCCGCCTTGGGTACCTCGGCCATCATGCGCCCGCGGGACATCTCCCGCTGAAGTGAACGCACCCGCGATTTCAGATGCGGATCCCCTTCGCTCTCCTTGAACTCCTCTTTCTGCTCCTGCTTGGTCATCTTCATCTTCTCTTCCATCTCCCAGCGGACAAAGAGATAGTCGATAAGGGCAAGAAGCAGCATCACCCCGCAACATTTGAGCAATACGCTTAAGGCCACATCCCCCACGTAGCCAAGGGTGTTGATGACCTCCATGTTGACGAGTTCCAGAGCTCGTTCGAACTCATGCGCCACGGTGCTGTACGCCACGTAGCCCACCACCACGACCTTCACCAGGGACTTGAGCAACTCCACCAGCGAACGCTTCGACACAAAGCGCGCCGCCCCCTTGATGGGATCGAGTTTGCTCATATCCGGCACCAGGGGTTTGCCCGTGACGAGCCAGCCGATCTGAACAAAGCTGGAAAAGAACCCTACCACCAGCACCAGAAACCACAGGGGCAGAATCAGTACCGCGCTCTCGCGCAGCACGTACAGGAGCAGCTGCACCGTGGATTCCGGAGTGATAAAGAAGGTACCGGAGTTCCGCAGCAAATGTTCAATCAATCTGGTAAGTTCGCTCCAGAATGATTCGGCGTAAAAATACCAGAGGAGGATGGATGAGGCCAGCAACAGCGCGGTGTTGACCTCTTTACTCTGTGCGACCTGCCCTTTTTTGCGGAAGTCGGCACGCCGTTTCGCCGTGGCTTCTTCTGTGCGTTCCTGTCCCTGCTCTTCCGCCATCAGCCTCGCAACCCTTCAAACAAAAACCAGAACCGCTCCGGCAATGCTGCAAACTCTCCTTGCAACAAGGATACCACAACCGCCATTGTGAGCCCGGTTATTATGAAGGCAAGGCCGATATTGATGGGAAATGAGAGGAGAAACACATTAAGTTGAGGGAATACCCGTGACATGATACCGAGGATCAGACCGGAAAGGAGCAGCACTGCCAGAACCGGTGCACTGAAGCGCACCGCAAGCACGAGCATGTGGCCCATGAGTTCCACAATATAGGGAACGGCAGGACCGGAGAAATCAAGGAGCCCCGGAGGCAACAGGGCGTAAGAATCCACCAGGGTGCGCAGAAAAATGTGATGCCCGTCTATGGAAAGAAACACCAGAATCGCAAATACGTTCTGGAATTGTGACATCAGGGATACCTGGCGCTGGTTCTGAGGATCATACACGTTCGCGGCAGCAAACCCCATCTGGTACCCAACCACGGTGCCGCCGAATTCCACCGCGGTGAAGATCAGGCGCGCCACAAAGCCGAGCATGGCGCCCAGGATCACCTCCTTGGCCATGAGGAGGCCCATGGAAACGGTGGCAAAATCAATCCCGGAAATATCAATATCCACAACCGGATAAACCAGCGCCGTAAGCATGATGGCGAGTGCCACCTTACCGCGCATGGGAACCATAGCGGTGCCGAACACCGGCATACTCGAAATGATTGCCGCAATACGCGCCAGGCACACCAGCATCTGCTGCACCGTGGCTACCGAGATCAGGGATAGTTCCACCTATCAGCCCCCTACTGTGCCAATAGCCTGAAACACATTGTTGGTGAACGAGATCATCACCTGGATAATCCAGGAGGCTGCAATGATCATGGAGACCAGCACCGCGACAATCTTGGGAATAAAGGTCATGGTCTGTTCATTGATCTGGGTGGCAGCCTGAAAAATACTCACCAGGAGACCGACTACCAGCCCTGAAATCAGCATGGGGGCAGAGATCAAAAGTACCGTCTGCACGGCATTTCGCCCCAGATCGACTACGAACTCAGGTGTCAAGGTGTGCCTCCTTTCGCTCCAGCTGCCTTTGCCGGGGGCACCGGCATCAGGCGAAACTGCGCACCAGCGAACCAACCACCAGCCCCCACCCGTCCACAAGGACGAACAGCAGCAGCTTGAACGGCAGCGAAATCATGGGCGGCGGGAGCATCATCATCCCCATCGACATCAGCACCGAAGCTACCACCATGTCGATTACCAGAAAAGGGACATAAATCATAAAACCGATCTGAAATGCACGATTCAGCTCCGAAAGCATGAACGCGGGGATTAGGGTCGCGGTCTTAACCTCCTCAGGGCCTGCGGGCTGATCATCTCCGGCAATATCGATAAGCAGGGCCAAATCCTTCTCGCGCGTCTGGTTGAACATGAACTCGCGCATGGGAATTACCGCTTCATCGAGAGCGGTTTCCAGGGAGATCTCCTCTTCAAGATAGGGCTGAATCGCATTTTCGTTCATGGTGCTGAATACCGGACTCATAATGAAAAACGTGAGAAACAGTGCCAATCCGATAATAATCTGGTTGGGGGGCATCTGCTGGGTTGCCATGGCCTGGCGCACGAACGAGAGGACCACTACAATGCGGATGAATGCGGTGGTCATCAGGAGAATCGCCGGCGCCACCGACATGATGGTCAGCACCAGCAATACCTGAATCGCGGTGGAGACCTCTGCCGGAGTCGTGGCGTCCGTAACCCCGAGCGAAACCGTGGGAATCTCGATAGCCATCCCCAGACCAGGCAGCAGGAGCAGAGTGAGGAGCACCAGCGCTTTTACATATCCGGACACGACGAATCCCCCTTGTGAGCATCCTCTCCGGCATGCACCTTGGATGCGGATCGTTTGTCTCCCGCGTCGGCATCCGTACTGGATGCATAGCGCCCTGGGCGCCATGTCTTTCCGAACTGGCGCTGCATCAATGCGGCAAAGGGCGAGGATGCAGCGCCGGCGTCATGCTCGGCATCTGTCTTGTGTGTCGCGGGGCCTTCCCTGCCTTCCCATTCCGCCAAGAGGCGGATATTCTCCCCCGCAGCAGCAATAAAGAAACGCCGTCCGTCCACGTCCACCAGATACAGCGCGCGCTTCGGCCCCAGATGACGCACCGCACGGATATCGATTGAATCCTGCGCGCTTCCGCCGACGAGCCAGGAACGTGATTTGCGCACCAGCGCATACAGCAGAAGGAACAGCCCGATAACGACTCCCAGGGCCGCGAGCATGTTCAGCGTCATGGGGATAAACGCCATATCGTCGCCGTCAGCAGGTGCAGCAAATGCCACCGCAGTCGGCAGCAGCATAAAGGGAAAAACCAGATTTATACGCATGCGTTTCAGGCCAGATTTTCAATGCGTTCAGCCGGGCTGACGACGTCGGTGAGACGCAGCCCCAGCTTATCATCCACCATTACCACTTCACCGCGGGCGATGAGGCGTGAATTGACATACACATCCAGCGGCTCGTTCGCCTGCTTTCCCAACTCCACCACGTAGCCTTCATCCATCTGGAGCAGATCCCGCACGAGCATGCGTGAACGCCCCACTTCGACAGAGACATCGAGGGGGATATCCAACAGCAGCTCGAGGTTTTTGAGGTTCTCTGCTCCTCCTTCGGTTCCTTTGGCGCCGGAGGTACCGGCAACGGTTTGAGCTGATCCCCTCTGCTCTTGCTGTTGCTGAACGTTTTCCTGATCTTCTTCGGCCATTTATATCCTCCTGTGCAGACGATTTACAATCCGTACTGCCTTGTGGTTGTCGCGTAATCCTGCATATGCGCTGAATTTAGCCTGCCCCTCTACAAGCAGGCGTACTGTACTCTCAGGGCTGCATTCAAGCGCGATAATATCCCCGACGCGCAGATCGAGGATTTCGCGCACATTGAGTTTAACCCGCGCCAGTTCCGCCGCGACCATCACCTCCATCTGAGAGACCTGCTGTGCCATATAGTCGCGCCACTGCCCGGTGGGACCGGACATGCCCAGTTCGGTCTTGAGTTTCTCACGGATAGGATCAAGGGAGCTGTAGGGGATAACCAGACGCATATTTCCTTCCACATCCTCAATCGTGACCTTGAAGGTGGCAACCATCATATCTGTGTCCGAAGGCACGATATTGACCAGGCGCGGATTGGTCTCCACATGAATCAGAGATGACTTCAATTGTTCTACAGGGCTGAAGGCCTTGTTGATTTCGACGCAGGTATCGGAAAAAATGTCCTTCGACAGGTTTAATTCGATAGCGGTGAGATTCCGCTTTGGCGGCTCGGAATGCAGATCTGACGAGCCCCCCAGGATAATTTCGATCTGAGTGAACGCAAGGTTGGAATCAAAGATCAACAGACCATTTTTTTTGAGCGGATCTATGCTGATAACCCCGAAGAGTTCGTGGTTCATGCACTGCTCTACGAGTGAACCGAACTCGACCTCCTGGATACTTTCGCGCACTACGGATACCGTGCGCTGCACCCGACTGGAGATGGAAAAAGACAGATTACGCGCAAAGGAATCGAGGAGGATATCGAAGTTGGGCAGGCGGATTCCACTCTGGCTGCGTGACTGCACCAGACTGAAGCTGCTGACCTTCCTGGGCTCAGCGGAGTAGTCCGCTTCCTGCCCTTCGAGTTCCGCATCCAGAGCCCCTTCCCGCACTGCGGAAAGGAGTTCGGATATCTCTTCTTTGGATAAGATGCGTTCCAATGCTTATCCCCTACTGCACCACAAATTCAGTAAAATAGATGCCCTTTACCTTACCCGTAGTCAGAAGCTTATTCAGGCGCGCAATAATTTCAGCCCGGAGTTGAAGCTTCCCTTGCAGATCACTGAGTTCGGCAAAGGTCTTGTTGCCTATCAACAGCAGAATTGCGTCCCTGATCTGAGGCATCCTCTCGTTTGCCTCTACTGCAGTCTCTTCGCTGTCGAGCTCAAGGGTAAGTGCGGCCTTCAGGTAACGGGTTTCATTTTTATCCAGAATATTGATGATAAAGTCGTTTATATCCACCATCGGGCCTATAGCAGCATCACCTGCGCTTCCGGCAGCCTCTTCGCTGCTGCCCTCTGAGGAGCCGGCGCTGTTTGCCCCCAGCAGATATGCAGCTACTGCGACAGAAAGCAAAACAATGATGACCCCCGCAATAAGCAGAATCAGCTTCCCCTTGCCCCCTGCTTTACCCTGTTTTTCCTCCTCAGCCATATCCTACTCCCACGGCGACATATAAAGACCGGTTCAACTACTGTGTGTAGATGGACAGATTAAAAAATAAGTACCTATTCTCCACCGCTACCGGTGAGGGCTTGTGGTACCCATGGAAAGGGCGTCTGTCGCCACGGACGGCGACAGTCGAACGGCCATGGACGGCCCCAATCTCAAACAGTCGTGTCCCTTGGAATGGGTGCCACAAGGCCTTACTGAACTGCTACAAAAATAAATTAATCCAGTGTTTCTTTAAAACGGCAGCTGCTCATTCGCATCTATCAGATAGGGGAGCTGCTCGCGGTAATCGCCAATACTTTCAAGCACAAACTCAACACGCCGGTTTTTGGCTCTGTTTTCCGGAGTGTCGTTAGGTGCTATAGGGTGCTGATCTCCATATCCGACTGCGGACATGCGATCCAGGGGGAGAAGCTCATTTTCCTGAAAGAAGCGCAACACCGCAATGGAGCGCATTACCGAGAGCTCCCAGTTACTCATATCTGAACGCGCAAAAGGAACATTATCGGTATGCCCCTCAATCCGCGCCTGCAGCGGCAGCGGTTCTATCAGACCCGCAACCTTACGCAGCACCGAATGTGACTGTTCTTTCAATTCATCGGAGCCGGGATCAAACAGAATTGCATCGTTAATGCGCAGAATCACCGCACCGCGATCCTTTACCAGATCGATGGACTCATTAAGCCGTAAGCGGTTCATCTGGGTCATGATCCGCGTATAGGTACGCTGCACCAGATCGTCCTGGATCGGGGCGATTTCGACGATGGTAGGCTTGGATATCTGCTGTTGATCCTGGCCTCCGAATACCCCGAAGGCGCCGCGAAGCGATCCGGCGGCCTTATTGAATTTAATCTGATCCATGCTGGCCATCGAAAGAAGCAAAACAAAAAAGGTCAGCAACAGGGTAACCATATCGCTGTAGGTCACCATCCACTCAGGCGCACCCTTTTTTTGTTTCTTCTGCCTTTTTGCCACTTAATCTACTCCGGCCTACTACTCAAGATAAAAATGCCGCGGTGAAGGAACTATTTTTTATTGAAATTGCTCTGGCGCTGCCCCGGAGCTACGAATGCATGCAGACGCTGCTCCATGATGCGCGGGTTTTCACCCGCGAGGATGGAGTTCATCCCCTCGGCAATGATGGTCTTACATAACATTTCGGAAGCGGAGCGATGCTTGAGCTTTCCGGCTATGGGATTAAACAGAATATTGGCCGCCACCGCGCCGTAAAAGGTGGTAAGCAGAGCCACCGCCATCGCGGGGCCGATAGTGGAAGGATCATCCATGGTCTGGAGCATCTGCACCAGGCCGATCAGGGTGCCGATCATACCGATGGCGGGTGCATACTCCGCCATGGTGGAAAAAATGGCGGCCCCGCTTTCATGGCGTTCCTGGATGTAGTCGATTTCGTGTTCAAGCATCTGTTTCAGCGATTCCGGTTCCTGCCCGTCCACCGCCATCTGCAACCCTTTAAGAAAAAACGGGTCATCGATCTGCGACATCACCGACTGCAGGGAGAGAATCCCCTCTTTGCGCGCCTTGGTGGCAAACTCGACCAACTGCGAAATAATATCAGCGGGATTCTGCTCTTTTACAAACAGGGTCTTTTTGGCCACCGCAACCGCGCGGAACAGCTCCTTGAACGGATAGTGAACCAGGGTCGAGCCCAGGGTTCCGCCCCCCACAATCATAAGCGCGGGCGGATCTATAAACAGAAAAATAGATCCCCCGGTCATGATGGCGGCAATCATGAGGCCGAATGCAGCGATTACTCCAAAAATAGTTGAAAGATCCATGCGCTATAATACCCGGCTATACCTGTTAATGGGACAAGACTACGCCGTCACCCCTTTATCCTGAGGCATCTTCAATATCGAAGGGTACAGAATGCCACAATCGCCACATCCTGACAAATTATCCGCCACTTTACTACGTAGAGCAGGAATATTAAACACCTAAACACAAGCCGAAAACCACAAGTGGCGCCGATACCTGAATACCACCGCCACTTGTGAACAGTCCTGAATAAATATCCCCTGCTTCAGCGCTTGAGATTGATCAGCTCTCCGAGGAGTTCATCGGTGGTGGTGATAATCTTCGAGTTTGCCTGAAAACCGCGCTGGGTGGTGATCATCTTGACAAACTCCTGGGCGAGATCGACGTTCGACATCTCGAGGGAGTTGGTGAAGATCTTACCTACCCCGGACCCCACGGTACCGATAACCGGAGTACCGGACTCATCCGTAGCCTCGTAGAGGTTATTGCCCACCTTGGTGAGCCCCAGAGGGTTGGAAAATTTCGCCAGGGCTATTCTGGCAAGCTTGCGCGGCTCCCCATTGGAGTAGTTGCCCAGGATATTCCCATCTCCGTCGATGGACAAACTCACCAGGGTACCGGTGGCATATCCATCCTGTGACTGGGAGATTACGTCCGATTCACTGGAGTACTGGGTGGCGCCGAAAACAAAATCAATAGTCTGTCCTGCATCGGATTCATTATTCCACGCCAATGCATCTGCTAGGGTAGGTACCGTAGGAGCCAAAACCCCTTCAAACTTTTCCGTATCTGTGGTTAAAGGGTATGGTTCTGCTGCTGTACTGGTGGTCTCGTAGAGATTGCCATCAGCATCGTATGCTCTATAATCATCTACAGTGCCATCTCCATTAAAATCATAATTATCTGATGCCTGCCAATTTGCTGCACTTATAGTTCCACCAGCATATATGCTATCGCTGGTGTCCTTTACATTTACCAGACGGCCTCCTGTATCAAAGGTGAGCATACTTCTACCTACTTCAGCCCACTCAGAAACATCGGTGTTCCACCCTTCAATTTCGGCACCACTCACAACCGTATGTGATTCCCATTGCATATACCCATCTGGATTCCCTTCCGGGTCAAGTTTGTTGAAATATGTAGTAACCAGATGCTCACGCCCTAATGAATCAAAAATACGTACCGAAGAAGCATAATTGCTTGTACCGGATGGATCCTGAATATCAAATGATGACGGTGATGTAGTGGTAGCATTAATTTCATATCCGCCTAAAAATGGCGCATTGGCATTGAGATTAGTCATTAAATTAACGGTTTCGGTCTTCTTTGCGGGAGCAAAGGTCTTGGTCTCAATCTGCAAATCGGTGACATCCCCCATGATTTCACCGGTTTGTTCATCGAGATAATACCCCTGCACCGCAAACCCTTCAGGGTTGACCAGGGTTCCTTCTTCATTGAAGTTGAATGCGCCGGCACGGGTATAGTTGGTGGTACCGGTTTCCGGGTCGCTCACCATGAAAAAACCCGGCCCTTCAATGGCGAGATCGGTGTTGGATTCGGTGTTCTCAAAGGTGCCCTGGCTGAAGATGTTATCTACGCTGGAAAGCCCGACCCCGCGCCCTACCTGCGACGTGCCACCGGAACCGGAGACGGAGGCGGAAAGCATATCGGAAAACACGCTGCGGCTGGACTTAAATCCGATGGTGTTGCTGTTGGCGATATTGTTGCCCAGTACGGTCATGGCGTTGCCGTTGGCATTGAGACCACTTACGCCGGTGTAGAGTGAACTCTGAATTCCCATGTTATCCTCCTCGAAAGCACGGCAGACTGTCCGTGTTCTGTGGGCCCCCTGCTGTTGAGGACCGGCCCGGTGTTAAAAATCAAGCAATAATTGCGCTATCAATATTGGTAAAGATGTTGCCCTTTAACTGCTCTTTATCCGCGACGGTGACTACGGTGTTGTCTTTAACACTCACCACCATGGCGTTGGAATCGAGCAATACAAGTGAATCGCGGCAGCCTTTGGCCTGCGCCCGGGAAACCGCCTGATTCAGGCGCCCCATGCTCTCGGGACTCAACTCAATCCCGCGACTCTGCATGCGCGCTGCGGCATGCTTCGAAAAAGTGACTCCGCCGTTGCGTATCTGCTGCTCAAGCACCACGCCAAAAGCCACCCCCGACCTGCCTGCCCCGCTGCCGCGCTCCGGATTGCGATGTTTGCCAACACTGGCCGGGGCGCGGATATTCTGCGGTGGGATGTAGATATTCTCAGCCACATCAATACCCCCTTACGCTTTCAATTTCCGCAAGTTTAAATGTACCTGAATCGGTAACCAGCATATCGGTGCCATCGACCATGTCCACCCCGATAACCTTACTCTGCACCAGAGGATGCGCCGCGACCGGATCTTCGCCGTTAAATGCCGAAATGGCGACACTGTACTTACCCTCTGGCAGCTGATTGCCGCTGTCGCCCATACCGTCCCATTCGAGCATGTGCTGCCCTTCACTCATCTGCGTCAGAGGCTTGGCCGCAACAGTGTTACCGGCACTATCGCGGATGTAGAGCACTCCCTGCTCGGCGGCTTCGTCCATATTGTAGCCAAGTTTTATGGGCTCCCCGGTAAAGGTAAAGTCCGAACCTTTGGAGACAATCTCGGTGCCGATCATGGAGAGGGCGGAGAGACGCTGCATCTCCGCAGTACTGCTGCCCATCTCTTCGAGAGAAGAGTTTATATTGAACAACTGCTCCAGGGAGCTGAACTGCGCCAGCTGCGCGGTAAACTCGGTAGAATCCGCCGGATTCATGGGATCCTGATTCTTGAGTTGCTCCACCATCAGGGTGAGAAAATCCTCTTTGCCCAGGGCATTGTGCTGCGACATGATACTGCTGCCGCTGTTAGCACTTCCTGAGGTTACACTGGATATATCGGCCATAATCACCTCTACTCTTCAGAATATTTATTCTATCAAACGTGGACGCTCAATCCCCCTGCAGCTGCGGATGCAGGGGTAATTTCGGCAAGTTCCAGATTGTCAACGCCGCGATCCACGCCAGCTTCAGGGTTGAACGATCCACGCCGGCGTGAAAGATCGTCGTCAGTGTGTGTACCCGCCTGATCGTCGGCGCGGCTGTCACCCAGACTCACCTGAAAATCCTCCACGGTAACCCCCTGGTCTTCCATAGCAGTGCGCAACCGCGGGAAGTTCTGTTCGAGAATCTCGCGCACCTGCTGATTCTGTGCCTGGATCTGGAGTTTGAGCTGGTCTCCTTCCATCACCATGCGGATGTTGAGTTCTCCGAGTTCTTCGGGATGAAGTTTTACCGTCACCACGCTGCTGTCACCCCGTGCGTGCAGGTTGAGATGCTGAACGGTCTGATCCACCACGCGTGCTGATGGCATGGTCGCCCCGTTTTTCAGACTCACCACGCCGGGATCGCCAGCTGTATTGGACACACCAGCCACCTTCTGGGAGGCAGAAAAATCCAGGGCGGCATGATCGCCGCGTGCGTTTGCTCCTTCAGATGCTGCCTTCAACCCTGCAGGATCAGCCGAGGGGTTGCTCCCGCCTATAGTGGACTGAGCCTGCCCCGCCAGAATTTTACCCGCTGCACTGCTTTCTCCGTCAGGAACGGCTGTGGACAGTGTTGCGTCTGTCCGCGCCTGCGCCACAGAGTTCTGCGTGTGCTCCTGCGCACCCGTCCCGGCATTCAAGCGGGGAAAGAGCGCATCGGAAGGCGCACCGCCGCGCTGACTCTGGCGCTCGCGCAGACTGGAGAATTCGGTGGATTTGTTCAGCAGAGCGGCAAAGCGCGGGTCATCCACCCTGGTGGCGGCTCTGAAATTCTCGTTGTCCTTCTCGGCACGCAGGACAAAGCCATCCACAACCTGAGGCTGTTTTAACTGCCCCGCTTCATCCGGTATTTGTGCTCCCTGGTGTGAGTGACGCAGAGCCTGCTCAACCTGTGCAAGAAGTTCCGTCAGCTTCCCCTGTGCTTGAGGCGCGCTCTCAGTGCGGGGAAAGCCCCCCGATTTATGGGCTGCCTTCACCTGCGCGAGGATCTCCTGCAGCTTTTGTATCCCGGCTTTATCCAGCTTCAACTCAGAAGACAGATTTTCTGCCTCCGGAGCTGTGCCGGTACGCAGAATTTCCTGCAGCTTTTCTGCCAGTTTACTTCCGCCCGGGGTCTGCTCCAGAAGTTGGCCGATCGCTTTCAGATTATATCGCAGCTCTGCATGCGCTTCGCTCTTTCTCCCCACACTCGAACTGTCGGAATAGTGAGCCTGCGCGCCAGCAGTGCCTGCCTCGGGAGCACGCACCCGACCTTTGCTGCCCGCTTCGGCGGATTCGGTCTCTTTGCTATGTCCACTGACTGCCGCACCTGCCAGCTCTTCGTTCCTTTCGGAACCTTCCTGCTGCGGGCATAAGACATCAGTGTTTTCGCGCGTCTGACTTCTCTCAGCCTCTGCGTCTTTCCGGTGATGTACTGCCGTTTTATCAGTATGAGTACGCGCCCCGGCGGCGCGCATAGCCGGCTCAAACGCGGAATGTTCCTCCCTGGAAGTGCCGGAACCCGATCCCGGCTGTGGTCTGCCCCCCGAACCCGATATCTGCGTGTGATGCATAAATGGTAAAGTCTGCATAATCCACCCCGTATATAGTTTTATCCCAGGTTTATCCTGTATATGCTTTGTATAATGACGGGCTTTGTATAATGACGGCTTGTATAAATGGCAGGGAGTACATGCGACCTGTCGACCTCAGCAGCGCGCGGATGCGGTTGTTCAGTCCCGATCGAGGGTTGAATACGCTTTGCTGATGCGGGCGGCCTTCTCGCCTTCCATGTTCTCCAGCACCGCTCCGGCGCTGCGCGCCTTCATTCCTCCAAGTATCCCCACCGCAAGCTCTGTATCCACCTCAAGAAGAATCTGCGCCGCCTGGGCAGAAGCCATGCGGTTGTACATCTGGCTGAGCTGGCTGACACGTTCCTGCTCGCGTGCATCCTTCTCCGCGAGCATCTCTTCGAGGCGGCGGCTCAGCTCTTCCATCTGTTCGAGCTTCTTATCGACTTCAGCCTCAAGGATGTTTAGCTCCAGTTCACGTTTGCGCAGATCTTTCTCTTTTTCCTCCAGGCGCTCGCGGCTCTCCTTGAATTCTGTGAGCAGACGCCGCTCTTCCACCGAAGTGATAGGCTCGACGCCGGTTTCGGCATCCTGAGCCGTCACGCCCGATGTCACTATAATCATAAGAGAAACAACCAGGCTGGAGATAATCAGGGTGCGAACATTCATACATTATCCTTAAAACAGCGCAGGATCGTCATTTCATCGAGTTCGTTCATCTCTTTGCGTTTCAGTTCCTGCTCTATTTCGGCAAGCCTCTTCTCTTTGAGTTTAGCAAGCAGGTGTTTATTTTTACTTGCTTCTGCAAGTTCTTCTCGGCACTGGCGGGTAAAATCTTGAGCTTTTCTGTGTTCCCACTCGAGGCTGGTCAGATACTGACGCTGGTGCTCGATGCGGTTTTCATACAGCATGAATTCGTGACTGAGCATCCCTTTGCTCTGGCGTTCTTCATATTCAAGACCTAACGTCTCCAACTGCTCGCGGGCATCAAGGATACGCCCTGCAATCTCCTGTTCCCGGGTGACGGCTCCGGTGAGCTTCTGGTGGGCCAGATCTTCAAGGCGCTGGCGGTGATCGAGAACGACCTGCAATTTAAACGATTTCATACAGTACAACCTTTCCCTTCATACCACGGCAGGATTCACGTCAACTCATATACAATAAATGCTGTCATTATGGAATCAATACGGATTTGAAACTGCAGTGAGCGCGGATCGGCGCCCGGCGGGAGGAACTTAACCAGGAGCCTGTCGACAGACTTCCAGCTATGCTGTAAAATATACCAAGCTAT
>JBNGCY010000051.1:0-19336 GCA_049975505.1 Desulfuromonadaceae bacterium
GCGATCGGGATCGGAGAGCAGCTCACTGGTGGTGATGATCATGGCGAGGCCGCGACTTTTAAGTTCGCGCAGATCAATGCCGAGCGATTCAGCCATGGTGACTGTAAGAACAAAGGTGCTCGGATAGCCGAAAATACACTTGGGGCGCCATTTGAGCCATTGAGCAACATAGGATTCAAGACGCGCGGGCGTCACTTCAAAGCCGTTGGTCAGGCCGTCGTTGATGAGCCAGTCGCGGAGGTGTTTAATCCGATCCTGCTTGCTCAATTCCACTGGGGAGCCCCAGTAATAGAGTTCCTTTTCCCCGCGGCGCATCCCTACCCATTCATGCCCACGCATACGCGCTGCATTGATATGCGCTTCGCGCGTGGACGAAGTATAGAATTCCAGCGCCTCGTTGGTGGAGCCACTGGTACGCACCATCTGAACCCGCTTCCCCTCACCTTTCCACACCATCCTCTCGCGCTGAGCGCGGATGATCTCTTTATCCAGGAGAGGAAAGCGCTGCAGATCATCCAGGGATTGAATAGTTTGTGGCTGCAGCCCCTGGCAATCCATAAGTTCGCGCCAGAACGGCGCATGTTCATAAGCCGTGTACACAATATGCTGGAGACGCTGCAGCTGAAGCTGCTCCTGACGCTCTCTATCCCAGTATTCAGACTCCAGCAGTTGCGCCAGGATCTCGAAACTCGAACGACCGAGGAGGTGTTCGTGTATTTTAAAAAGCTGACGCGCGATTATGGGAAGCATAAGACCTCGTTGTTGGCCACAGACACACACAGACAAAGGCGGACAAAATCTAAAACATTAAGATTTTTTACAATACAATCTTTAAAGCATTTATTTGTTTTTTCCTGAAACAATATAACGGTTTAGATAAAGTGAACTTGTCTGCCCTTGTCTGGTTTTGTCGGTGGCTAAATGGTCTTAAAATCTCGTTTGTTGGCCACAGACACACACGGACAAGGGCGGACAAAACCTAAAACATTAGCAATCTTTTTACAATACAATTTTTAAATCATTTACTTATTTTTCTGAGAAATACACCACGGTTTAAATAAAATGAACTCGTCTGCCCTTGTCTGGTTTTGTCGGTGGCTAAATGATCTGCAAGAACTCGTCCGTGTACGTCTGTGTGCGTCCGTGGCTAAATCCAGTAAATATTATTTATCCCCTGTATCAGCTTCCGCGTCAGGGCGCGGAGAGGTCGTTTGATTGTGGAGGGTTCTACCGCTTTGGGTTGGTAATCGTGCTCTTTCACCATACGCGCTAAATCTGAAAAAGTTCGCGGCGGGTAATCCCCACGATTAATGGCAAGCCAGGCGCAGAACTTCTCGAAGCGGCGTTTTACGATACGGTTCAATCTGCCGTCGCGGTACTGTTTATCACGCACCTTGAAGAGGCTGAAGCTGTGTAAAATCAACACCGCATCCGCGCCGGCGTCGCAGATCATTTTAACCGCATCACGGCACTCTTCAAACGATGAGCCCATAAGATCGACAGGCTTGGCCGGATGAAGACCGGGAATCTTCGGCTGCTGATACGCAGACAGCGCCATTTCCAACACATCGCCGTACCATTTACCTCCATTGTAGCGCTGTTTTTCCATAAAGCGACACTGTGCGCCGATATAAGGAAAGGTATAGCTGCTGTCTATCCATAATCCTGCTGCGGTCATGGCGTTCAGGGTTTCTTCCGAAGCCCCCATATTCCCGGCACGGAAGGCGACAGGGCGTGTGCCACTCCACTCTTTCAGGCGTCTGGCGCCCTCCTCCAGCATCTGTTGCTGGACCTCCAGGGACAGATCAGCCATCTGATCGCTCTGAACACATAATTGCCCCGCCTGCTGCTGCGCGTAATGGATGTGGTTGGGATGAATATGCAGTTGTACATCCTGGCCCTGCTCAACCAGGTACTGGACCACCGGTTCTGTCTCACCGGGATAGCCGAGTTCGGCGTTAAAGGGCTCCACAAAAAACGTCGCTTTGAGATCATTCTGATGCAGGATGGCGCAGATCAGTGGAATACCGTAGCGGTTGGCACCATATTCTCCCATCATCCCCAGGCGGGGAGGAACAGGTTTAAGCCCGGGATTCTGCCACGCCCCACCCATACTGCATTCGACATCGAAGGTGATGTAAACTCCTGGTTTCATAGAACCTCATTTTTTGCCACAGACAAGGGCGGACAAGAACAGACTCAGAGCATAAATCTCTTTATTTTTGCGTTGTCTTGGGAAAAATTTACCAGTAAACCAACGCCAAAATTTGTTGCTTTTAAATAATTGAGCAATTGAGCTTCATGACTCTTATCCAACTGCTTGACTGCCTTCAATTCGACAATTACACAATTCTCGACAACGATATCCGCATAGTAGTCGCCAACCGGATGCTCTTTGTAGAAAACGGGTACAGGCACCTGATTTTCAGCCTGCAGTCCACGTTGTCTTAACTCTATCAATAGTGCCTTTTCATACACCTTCTCCAGAAAACCATGCCCTAACACACGATTCACTTCGAAGACTGCTCCATTGATTTTGTATGTAATTTCGTCAATCTGCATAGAGCCTCATTTTTTGCCACGGACAAGAGCGGACAACTACAGACAGTACATCAGCAAATATTACATAACTCTTTGTATCTACTCTACAAACATACTCCACCTTGGAGATTGTTTGGATTTTTTTGTCTGCCTTTGTCTGAATATGTCTGTGGCTAAATAGATTTTCAATTTACTATCTCATGCCCACGTGCCCCGAGTTTCTTCAGCATCTGTTTGAAATCCACCACAAACGGCTTGGGGTCGGTAAGAAGGAATGAATCGTCTTTGGTCCAGGGGCCGCAATGCCACATAATTGTCAGTGCGGCTTTAATTTTGCTCAAGTGGGTCTGCCCGGGCGGAAGCTCATCGCGGCGCAACTGTCCGAGGAACCAGTTGGCGTCGCCGCCGAGGATGCGGCTGCGCACCCCGATCCTGTAATGGCCCTTACGCATCTTCTCCGGCTCGAAATGGCTCTGCCACAGGTTGAAGGGGGCTTCGAAGCCGGCCATTACCACTGTGGGTAATCCGCCGCTGAAACGGGGATTGATCTCAAGAAAAATATATTTGCCCGTATCGGGATCGTAGTGAAACTGCACCCCGGCAATCCCTTCCCAGCCTAAGGCTTTGAGGAGTTTAACGGTGTCGTCGATTACAGATTGATGATGACAGCTGATGCGCTGCACCGTTACCCCGCCTGCCAGGGGCATGTGATGCTCACCGATGTAGTCGCCACTCATGAACATTTCACCCTCGTGCATCAGGATCTGCACATGCTCTTCCGCCCCCGGATGGTATTCCTGCACCAGGACGTTATCGGCAAAACTCTCGAACTGCTTATGCCAGTTGAGGAGTTCTTCCAGATTGCGTGCGTAGACCGCTTTAAACGGCACTTTCCCGGCATCCGCCACATTCTGCCTGCGGGTACGCAGAACTAACGGATATTTCAATGCTGTTTCCGCCCCGGCATCCATAAATTCATCCAGGCGCATCCCTTTGGCGACCGGAATATCCAGATCGAGACAGAGTTGATGGACATAATCCTTGTCCGTGGCTTTATCGAAATTCTCTCGCGAGGGTGAAAACAGATGGATGTGGGCGCCATCCAATTGGTCTCGCAACGAGATAAGGCGGTTGTGAAATCCTTCGGATACCGGCATGATCGATCCGACGTCGAGTTGGGCGGCAAGGTCTAGAATTTCAGCATCGAATCCTGCCTGGTCGGGCTTATGCTCCAACACCCAGGCGCTGGCACTATAGCGACTGTGCGCCGACTGTCCACCTGCGGTGTTGGTGATGGCATGGACTTCGAGGCCGTTACGCGCCAGGCTGCGCACCACCCAGAGCCCGACCTGGGTATCGCCGACAATCGCGAGAACTCTGCGGCTGCGATCGTGTTGGGAAAGCTTAGGGTTGGTGGATTTGACCTGTTGCATAAAGGCTCCTTATTGGCCACAGACAAGAGCAGACAACTTCAGACTGAATCTGTTTAAGAATCTTTTCTATTTTCTTTTATGTCCGCCTTTGTCCGCCCTTGTCTGTGGCCATTTAAACCAGGGACATGATCTTAAAATCTCTGGATACCCGCCTTAACGGGTATGACGACTTTTTGCAAGACCACCGATTCATGATCTGCAATGCCTTGGTTGACTCCTGACAACTTGGGACTGAATCTTTTCAATCTTTTTTTATGTCTGCCTTTGTCCGCCCTTGTCCGTGGCTAAAATATTTTCCTCTTAAAGCAGGGCCATGAAAACCTTATGGACCTCCTCTGCTACCTGATCCCAGCTGCGTACACCACTGGCGGCGCGTAGCGTTTGTGCGTCCCAACTGGTTTCCAGAATTTCATGCAAACCCTGCTGCAGCGGTTCCACCTGCTGCGGGGGAACAATACGCCCGCATTCGGGCTGGGGGAGGATATCCGGAACTGCGCCTACATCGGTGGCCACCACCGGGGTACCACAGGCGAGGCTTTCCAGCACCGCGTTGGGGCAGCCTTCGCGGTAGGAGGCGAGCACACTTGCATCCGCCGCGCTGTAATAGAGAGGGACTAAATCATATGCCTGGCGTCCGGGCAGGATCAGGCGCTTAGCTACTCCATGCTTGCGCGCCATCTCCAGGAGTTGTTCACTGCTACCGCCCTGGGCTTCCCCGCCCACAATCACCAGGTGCACATCTTCGGGCAGTTCCGTCAGAGCTTCGATCACTTCGTGATGCCCTTTGCGATGCCCGAGGTGCGCCATACTTACCAATAATCGCCCCTGTTGAGGCAGATTGAGCTTTTGACGACATTCAAGTTTATCCCTGACCCTGAAATGTTCCAGATCAACCCCGTTAGGAATTACCACCAGATGTTCTCTATTCACTCCAAGGCGCATCGCCTCCTGGGCCAGACGTGACGAAACGCTGATCACCATCCGCGCGCCTTGAAGCGCTTTGGCACACTGGCGCGTCTGGTCAGCGCTCTTCAGACACTCATACAGTTTACCGCGCAGGGTAATCACGTAAGGGATATTAAACGTCTGCGCCAGCCGGGCGACACCCACTCCATCCGGCCATACAAAGTGAGCATCGAGGATATCCGGCTTCCAATCGCGGTAAAGTGATTCAAACCAGGGGAGTAATCCGGTGGCATACAGGCGTGCATCGCTATTTTTAAGAACTTTAGGAATATAAAAAAAGCGGGGACGAAACACAGGCAGGGTGTTATTCCAGCGTTCTGCGGTTGTCCGGTCTGTAGCTTTTTTCAGTAGCGGAAACCAGGGGACGGGTGAACAGACTTTAAGCTCCGTGTGCTGTGCCAGAGCGGCAAGACGCTGATACACAAAGATTCCCCAGGACGGGTTGTCTGCATTGGGAAAACAGTATGAGAACGACAGCACCTTCATCGCAACGCCCTCTCTCGTGCGGCGGCATACATCTCCGGATACACCGCTGTAGTCTGTTCCCAGGTATGCTGTTTGCGAACCCATTCCATCCCCTGCTGTTGCAGTTTCTCGCGCAGCGTATCGCTATCCAGCAACTTCTGCAGACTTGCGCTCAAAGCATCCTCATCCCCTGCCTTGAACAATAACCCGGTCGCGCCGTCATGGATCAGTTCTTTGTGTCCTCCAACATCGCTCGCCACCAGCACCTTACCCATGGCCATCGCCTCCAGAGGTTTCAGCGGCGTGACCAGCTCGGTCAGGCGCATGGAGTAACGCGGATAGGCCAGGATATCCAGCATGGCGTATACGCCCGGCACCCGTTCATGGGGGATACGTCCGGGCAACAGGACGCGATCCGTCAGGTCAAGCGCAGAGATCAGCTCTTTGAGCTCGTCCTCCATCTCCCCGCCGCCGACCAGCAACAGCACCGCGTCCGGATAAGCTGCAGCAATCCGGGCAAAGGAACGCACCAGCAGATCCAGACCTTCATAGCGGTAAAACGAGCCGATAAATCCGATCACTTTCTTACCTTCAAGCCCCCAGCCACGTTGATATTCTGCATCTGCGGCACAAGGGCGGAAATCATCAGGGTTGACGCCGTTGAACACCGGGGTGATTTTGTTGCTATCTATGCCGCGCTGAACCAGATCGTTTTTCAATCCGTTGCACAATATCCCCACATGATCCGCCCGGCGGCACACCTGGGTTTCAATCTTTTGCGTGAGACGATAGCGCGGCGATCCCTCCTGCGTAGTGCCGTGATCCACAGCAGCGTCCTCCCAGAAGGCGCGAATTTCATACACCAATGGCAGTTTCAGTTTGCGCGCCACCCACAGCGCGGGGATGGCATTGAGAACCGGGGAGTGGGCATGCAAAATGGCCGGTTTTTCTTCAAGAGCCACCTGGTAAAGTCGCCGGGCCAGATTGAACATCAACCAGGCTTCACTGCTCAGCGGCAGCGGCAGGGATCGTGATGCACCGGTGCGGTAGTAAGTAAAACCGTTGATCTCTTCCTTATCAGCCCAGTCACCCTCCCAGCTATCTTCATGTTTGGGTGAAGTGACAATAACCGGCTCATACCCCATTTTACGCTGCGCGCGAAAGAGATTCTGGCTGCGGAAGGTATACCCGCTGTGGAGCGGGAGGCTGTGGTCTAAAACATGCAGAATTTTCATAAAAATCCTGGTAGTTGAGTGCTGAGGACTGAGGTCTCAATGATTATACTTTCAACTCAGAACTAAGGACTAAGCACTGTCTTTTGATCAATAACTTCATTCAGGCGTCTCAGGTGAGACTCCCAGCTGTGTTCGCGTTCCACGTACTGTCTGGCATTTTGCCCTATGGAATAACAGCGTTCACTGTTGCCCAGTAAAGTGATAATTTCAGACGCCATTCTTATCTCATCATCAGCGACGATAATTTCATCTCCATTCTTTGCTTTAATGCCGGTGGCGGCACCAAAGGTTGCAACAACCGGCTTCCCCATAGCCATGGCTTCAAGTACCTTGTTCTGAATTCCTCGCGCAATCAGGAGGGGAACCACGCACACATGTGCACTCGCAAGATAGGCACGTATATCCGGAACGGTTCCAGTCACCTCTACACCATCCACCTGTTCCAGTGCCTTAACAGCAGGGGCGGGGTTGCGCCCGGCAATGCAGAAGGTGGCCCGAGGCACCTGTTTACGCACTAAAGGGAAGATTTCTTCTGCAAACCACACCGATCCTTCAACATTGGGCCAGTAATCCATGGCTCCGGAAAAAACCAGTTTTCCGGATACGCGGGCAATCTGCTGATTCTTTATGGCGCCGGGAGAAAAATAATCAAGATCCACCCCGTTTGAGATCGCTTCCACTTTTTCAAGCGAAGAGTCTGATCCCAGCACTTTTTTTTCCTCCTCGCTTACCAGAAAAGTACGCTCAAATTCTTGCACAATGCGCTGTTCAACTACGCGCAGCAAACGCGCTTCACGCCGATACAGCCAACCCAACAGCGAATTATGCTTTGCCGCATATTGCGCCCACTTCTCGGAATCAACGTCGATGAGATCATCAAGCAATCTGATATCTCTGAATCGCTCCGGCCAATGACGCGAACGGAACACATACTCCGCCATGGAAGAGCAGAAACAGAGAATGGCGGCAGGTTTCTGTGTATCGAGATAGGCATCAACAACATGCTGCAGTTTAGCCGAATAAAAACACGCCTGAGAAAATGAACGTCCGGTTACCAGTGACCAGGCGGCGTACGCCCGCATGATTCGCGGGGTGCGCACCAGATAGTGAAGCTTGTGCACCATCTGCTCCAGAGCCGGGATGTGCCGGCAGTCATCGGGGTCATCTATCAGACACACAAGGGTGACCCGATAGTGTTGCGCCAGATGCTGCACCATATGATATGTGCGGATCTTATCGCCCTTGTCCGGCGGATAGGGAATCCTGTGAGCGAGAATGAGAACGTCTTTTGTCATAACGAAATATACTTTCTCAACTCGGGACCGAGGATATTGGTTACTGCTAGTGGAAGTCGCTGCCATACACGGGTTATGCCACGGCGCACACCAGACATCTGATTCTGTGCTCTTTTGCGCCTCTGCCTGTGGTTGTGTCCACATTTTCCAGATACGTCGTACCAGTAAAGGGGGTGCGCGATTGCCCCCCACTGCTTTTTAAAGCGATATGTCCCCTCATTCGGGGTTGAACGTCCGAAATCGAAACAGGGGTAGCCCTGATCACATGCAAACGCCAGAAAGCTCCAGTACAGGAGCATATTGGGATTAAGTCTGTTGAATACACTCCGCGCTGAGGCCCAGGGGATAGCCACAAGGCGGGGATGAAGTAAAATGATACCGGCTGCGGCAATCTCTCCCTGAGGAGTATAAACCACCCCTACACGACACTTTTCAGCGTAGGACGCTACAATCGCATCGATCCAGCGGCGGCTGTGAACCGGAGAACCGAGATCGCGCATGTTTTCGCTGAATACCGTGTAAAAATCATCGACTAACTCCTGGCCTCCGAGGTGTGCGCTGAGGCCGTCCCGTTGCGGTTTTCTCACCTGACTGCGCACTTTGGATTTCAACCCATCCATCAAGCTGGGACTATCCGCCGGAAGGTCGAGAAGCATACGCACCTTATTGGTCTGGTTCTCAAACTGGGGCAATTGGGGCGAGATGGCGCGCAACTGACAGCTGGCGTATTCCTCAGCATGTTTTATCAACGCCCCAGCCACTTCCATATCCTGAGCCAGAACCCCACCGGCATCGCAAAAGGGGAGAGAAATCAGCCTCGAACCCCGAAACGGTATGCGAAAATCAATCAGCGGCAAAATGGCGCAAATACTATTTTCCTTTTCAGCCAGCAGATAGCGATGTTTATAGCCGTAGGCCTTCCGGACAGCCTCCTGCCAGGCCCAGAACTGATAAGGTGTCCCTTCTTTATGCGCAGCCACAAAGGCATCCCAACGTTCTCTATCCTCTTCTGTTGCAAGCCTTATCCGCATCATCAGCTCCCCACCAACCCCATGGCGTTACGAATCGGTTGAAAAGAAAAATCGTTCAACAGGCGATTGAAACGCGGTGCAGTCTTATGCAGGTTCAGATAATGCCTGAAATTACTCTTCCACCCTGCCCCCTGCATACGCGGCTGCCGGGGATCGAATTCCCACGGGTGCAAATAAAAGACAAAGGGTTGCCTATCCACCTTATTTATATGGCGCAGCCCCAAGCGTGTGATGCTGTAGGGTAAAAGACGAAAATAACCGCCTCCGGCGATGGGGAGATTGCGCCCACCGAGGCGCAGGGTAGAGATAGGCAGTTCGCGCAAAAATACCTGCCCCTCACCAGGAGTTCCGGGCTGCCAGGATCCATCTGCGTGTTTCACTACATAACCGGCAAAACGGGGCCAGTCGGCCATACCGTAAAAGTCATGGCGCACCGGGAAAATACTCGAATCGTAGCGGTAACCGGCCTCGAGCAATTCATCAAAAGCCCAGGCTGTCTCACGGGAGATAGAATAGCTGGGGGCGCGGTAACCAAGCACCTGCTGGCCGGAAACCTGCTCGAGATAGTCTTTAGCACGGCGGATATCGTTGCGAAATTCGGCGCGTGACAGAGTATTAACGCGCCGATGGCCGTGACCGTGACTGGCGAGCTCGTGCCCGGCGTCCACCAGGCGCTGAATCAATGCGGGGCAGCGTTCGGCGACCCAGCTCAGGACAAAAAAAGTCGCATGGAGATTATGTTCTTCGAGCAGTGCCAAAACCCTCTCGGTGTTAGCTTGAAAACGCCATTCACGCTCATCCCAGGAAGAAGGTGCACATACCTTCTCGAACGCGGAGACATGGAAGTAGTCCTCCACATCGATGCTGAGCATGTTGATCTGACCGCTGTCTGCCGGGATGCTTTGTCCCCTATCCATGCCCTGGGCCTCTTTGTGTTGCCATCAACGCGGAATCCAGCAGATGCGCAAGCTTCTCAAGCAACACCTCTGTGCGTTGCATTGTATCTAATTGAGCCTGCTGGAAACGTTCATCGCGTTCTTCCAAACGGCGCAAAATGGTCCCGTCTTCACCCCACACGGCATTCATTGCCTGTAGCCATTCATTCAAATACGAACTGTCAGAGTTCAGGTTCTGCCTGGCGTCGGCAAAATCCTTCGGCCCTGGTCTTGTGGGTCTCGGCAGCGTACAGCCCCACGCAATATCGCCGATCACCTCCTGCAACATCTCCATGCTCAACTCACGAACCCCTTCTGCAAAAACACAGAGTAGAGCAAAATCGCAGAATTGATTTATCAGGCGGGGTATCCCGCCACTATAGCGATATAAAAGATCAAATACCCCCTCATGCCAGGTGAGCGCTTCACGATTTCCTGCTTTTTCAAGACGGTGATATATATATTTTTCAGTTTCATCACGGGTAAGCGGCATAAGCCGGCAGTGTACAGCTATGCGTTGGCGTAACTGACGTAATTCAGGGCGGGTAATAATCTCTATCAACTCCGGCTGACCGACCAGCACAATCTGCACCAGCTTTACCGCGTCCGCTTCAAGGTTGGAAAGAAGACGAATCTCTTCCAAAACATCCGCAGTCAGGTTCTGTGCTTCATCGATAATAATTACAGCGCGTTTCCCCTCTGCATACAGAACCAGCAGGTAATCGTAGAGTTCGCGCAACAATTCGACCTTGGTTTTATTTTTTACCTCAAGACCGAAATCCTCATTGATCATGGAGAGGATCTGGGCTGCATCCGCACGGGTATTGAACACCCGCGCCAAGACTATTTCTTTAGCCAGATTTTTAATAAGATTGCGCACAATAGTGGTCTTGCCGGAACCAACCTCTCCTGCCAGGAGGATAAACCCGGCCTGTTCCTGAAGGCCGTAGGTGAGATAATTAATCGCTTTTTTATGCGAATGGCTCAAAAACAGGAACTCGGGGTTGGGTACAAGTTCGAAAGGTTTGGTGTTTAACCCGAAATAGTTTTCGTACATTCGTACACCCCGTAAGTGTTCAGTCTGATAACGTCACCAGTGTAAGTTCAACTGTGCAAATACAATGTTGTTGGTATAATCGTCAGCTATCGTATCCGAATCATTTTCATTGTAGGTGTATCCAACTGAGATGCGGCCTAAACGCAGCTCACGGTATAGACTGAAGCGCGCACCATAGCGTTGATACTCATCGGAGTATTGCGCGTAATCTTCTTCGTAGTCTGTGTAGGAGAGAAGGCAGCCAATGCCAAATTTATTGCTCAAGGGGATTTCGGCATTTACACTTCCGCCGAAGGAATCATCCTGGCGATCTAACTCCAGATAGTCTTCAGTGCGGCTGAAGAACTCAAATCCTGCAGAGATACGATCCTTATACCCCAGTGAAAAGGTATACTCTTTTTGCTCCCGCGCCCCCTCTTCCACACTGGCGTTTATATCTTCTGTATATGCCAACGCGAGGTTAAGGGTACGCGATAGCTGATAATCCATACCTATTCCGAACAGGGTGGAGTCATAATCGTTGCTGAATTCGTAATCCAACCAGGCGCGCCCGATATTTGCTGAGAATATAAGCTGCTCAATCGGCTGCCACTGCAATACTAAATTAAGATCCCGGCGGTCATACTCCTCTTCACCGCTGTCATCGCTGAATGAATCGCTCGAGTCCATGGGACGATACTGAGTAAAACCTCCAGTCAGGCTGGAACTGATATGTGAAGTCCATGCTCTGGTCAAGGTAGCGCTATAGGTATGATACTCAGCGTCATCGCCGTCTTCGTCATCGTACCACTGGTTCTCATACTGATAGTCAAGGCGGAACTGCATGCTGCTGGACAGATCAAACATGGCATAGGGGTTGATCTCCAGGCGGTTACTGTCGGTAAGATTGGTGAGATTGTTGCCGATACCCCCCTGATCACCTTCATCGATAACCACGCGCTCATAGGTATCGCTGATGCGCAGAAATACGGTGTCGCGGTAGAGATTGAAGGTGGATTCCAGTTGCGATCCCTGCCGGGGACGCAGATCATCGTTCTCACTGTTGTCGAGATATTTTTCGTATTCAAGCCCGAGGTTCAGGCTGAGATCAAACAGACGTGTTTCCCAGACGATGGCGTAGGATGCGCCAACCAGAGTAATAAAATCACTTTCAGCATCATGTTCCAGATCAATGTTGTCGTTATATTCTTCCCGCAGAGAAAATGATGGCGATGCGCGAAATTCACTCCAGGCCACGGAGCAAAGCAACAATTGCCCAATAAGAAAAAGCGTAAGAAGGGCTGTAATAAGTTTTCCTATACGCATAACTGGTTACTCCGTTAAAAACCGGGTTAGAGCCCTAAAATCCGTTTTTCCAGGGTCTAAATCATGCTTTTTCAGCGTAAATCAGCGTCCTATCGCCTTTGACCTGAAGCCTATGTACGCTGATATAAAACTCCAAGCAATTATTAAGCTGCCAATCCAAATAACCGTCATCCCCGAATGGCTCTGTCGGGGATCCAGAACTTCAAGGGTGTAAAACCGGAAATTACTCTGGATTTTCAACTTGCTACTTGTATCCGTAATATCCGTAGTATCCATACTTGTCACTCTGTGACTGGTGCACGGCATTACATACCACCCCGAGGAGGTTATGGCTCTGCAGCAATCCGAGTGCCTTGGTGAGCTTATCCGTACTTGTGTAACCCTCTCTGACTACAAACAGAACTCCATCCACCACACTGGCGATAAATTGCGGCTCGGCAAAGGGCAATAAGGGCGTTGTATCCACAATTACATAGCGATCCGGGTAGCGGTTTTTAATCTCATGGAGGAGGTTCTGCATGCGGTTGGAGGAAAACAGTTCTACCGGGTTCGGCACCCGGCGCCCGGCGGGTAGAATGGTGAGCTTTCCGATCCCGGTTTTAACCAGGGCTTCACCCACATCAATCTCATCCAGGACACAATCGGTCAGGCCGATGCTTGATTCCAATTCCATGTATTTCATTATGGTTGGATTCCGGATATCTGCCTCTACGAGTAGAACCGTATGATCGAACTCCTGCGCCAGAGTAATCGCCAGATTGATTGCGGTTATGGTTTTACCTTCACCCCCTATGGCACTTGTTACCATGAGGGACTTGTCAAAACGATCCAGTTGGCTGAGTTTCACCAGGGATGATTTTAGTTTACGGTACTGCTCAGCAGCCGGATCATTTGCATCGTGTGCTGTAATAAGAAACGGGTTATTGATAACCGGGAAGTCTTTGGTTGAAGGGGTGCCTTTCCCGAAATGGGGGCGAGATGCAGAGCGGGACTCAGGCTCGCCACTCCGATCAGCTGATTTGCGCTTTTCCGCCGCCATCTCTATGGCTTTATCTATTCGACTCATTGGATCTCCGTGTTAGAAAACGATCTGCTTGGTGTTGCTGAATTTCAGTAACTTGTATGATTGATTTGGATGATATTATGGAGCAAGCATACGTAGAAAAGATCATTAAGTAATCATTGAGCCTCTTGCAAAAAACCGAAAATCCAGTGCCCGTCATTCCCGCGTAGGAACGTCATCCTCGACTACGATCGGGGACGGGAATCCAGAAGAACTCAGGTCTGACCCAGATACTGGATCCCCGTTTTCACGAGGATGACGACTTTTGCAAGAGCCTATTCACCTGCCAGTCGAAAGGCCGTCATCCCCGAGTGTTTCTGTCGGGGATCCAGAATTTCAAGGGTGTTAAACCTGGATTCCGGCCTAAATCATGCCGGAATGACGCTGTCATTATGCGCTTAACCTGTCGATTAAATTATCTATTACAGATAGCCCAAGCACGTCATGCAGCATTAGCGCGCCAATTAAAGCCAGACATACAAAAACATAGGAATAGACAATTCTGTCCCATTTCTTCTGTTTTGCGGTTTCTGCAGCACTGTACATATGAGGGATCTCGGCAAGGACAGAGATTCCTTTGGCGCGTAACTCATCTGCACCTTTCACACTGTCATCAAGCTGTTCACGCAGGAATACAGCGCCCAGCCCCGCACCAATACCGACGCATAGACCTAGAAACATTTTGTGTAAGCGTTTGGTTCCAACGGGGAACGTTGGCAGGATGGCCGGATCTACAATGCGGAAGGTTGTGGCTTTATCCGCTACTTCCATCTGTTTGGAAACTTCCGCCATCCCCACGCGTTCCTGCAGAGTCTGGTAGACATTGTTGACCATATTGCGCTCCCTCTCCATTTCAGCGAGAGCTTTTTTATCCTGAGGGAAATTTTCCAGCATCTCCTTATTATCCTGGATGCGTTGCTGTATTTCCTGTTCGCGCGCCCTTAAGGCGTTAAGATCGGACTGTGCCGCATTCATGCGCATTTTCAGATCGACAAAGATAGGATCTTCAACCGGATTAAATGACGCCTGTTCATGCTTGACCTCCTCCGCCAGAGGTTTATCATCACGCCGTTTTTCCAAAGATGCAATTTGTTCACGTATTTTAACCACTTCAGGGTAGGAATCATTGTATACCAGCAGGAGTTCTTCCAGGCGGGACTGCAATCCTTCAATGCGCATGTCTTCTTCTGAGCCGAGCATAAAATCAAATGGATCCTGGGATGCATCTGACGAAGCCATAGCCTTCATAGACTTCAACTGGTCATTAATAGTTCTGACGGTTGCAATCAGTTCATTCTTTTTGCCATTCAGATCACGTGCCTCTTCTTCAAATTTGTTGATGTCCTCAATTATTGAGGCTTCAGTGACGCTGGAAAAAATGCCGGTCTTCTTGCGATACTGATAGATCTCATCTTCAAGTTTGGCCAGTTTTTGTTTGTAGTATTCAACCTGCTCAGAAAGGAACCGGTCAGCGCCGAACGATTCTTCACGTTTTGATGAGATATTCTCCTCTACATAGGTATTAACCAGGGTATTGATATAATCACGCGCAAAGACAGGATCGGTGTGCACAATGGAAATAAAGAACAGGTCGTTGCCCTTCATATTGATCCGTGTTTCACTCTGACACAGCCTGATCAGTGCCTCGAAATCTTCAGCGGTTCCCACCTCCACATCCATGTCCAAATTTTTCAGAACTCGCGAGATAATATCCCGGCTCAGAATATGGTAACGCAAGACACGAATACGATCGTCCATGGACGGCGTTACGGTAAGTCCCTTCAGCAGGTTATTAACAACATTTTTTTCAATAAAAACAGTACTTTTAGCCTCATATTTTTTGGGAATAAAAAACGTATATACAACAATCATCAAGCTGAGGGTAACTGCTATAATCAGGAACATATAGCGCCGCCTGTACAGCATATTCAGGTACGTTTTTATCTGGCCAAATGTTGAATCCATCTATAATTATCCACTCCGATATTAGAGGTTAAAACATCCCCTCACGCACCAAGACATAGTCTCCGCGCTGCATGGGGATATTTTCGCTAAGCACTCCATCTTCCATAAGATCATCCATATTAAGCTTGATGCGCTCGCGTTCATCGCCCTTGATGCGCAGAATCAATACAGCACTGGTCTTGGCAAACTTGGTAAACCCGCCTGATTCAAGAATTACATCCAAGATGGTCAAACCATCGCGATATACAATGGCTTGTGGATTGGCCACTGCACCCACGACAAAAACTTTGTTCAGCTCATTAGTAGGAAGAAATATTATATCTTCAGGCTCAAGATCGATATCTTTGCTCAAATTGCCGCGATTGAGGAGATCGTACATATCAATGTCTATGCGCTGATCTCCACGCATGACATACGCACGCTGCAAATCGGTATTTTCAACTCCTTCAATACTGCACAGGGTTTTAAATAAAGACGGGCTGCCAACTATATTTCTGACATGCGGTGCGACCCCGCCTCCGGCGACATAGACACGATTGTTGGTAACTTCCTCAACTGTTACTGTGACGATAGGACCCTTCACATAATCAACCAGTACATCTTTGAGTTTTTCACTCAATTGTGCTGGAGTTAAACCGGAGGCCGCAACATCTCCTACTGCCGGGAGGGTGATTTTACCATCGGGTCTTACCTTAACCGAAACGCTTAATGCCGGGACATCCCAAACAGAGACACTCAGGCTGTCACCGGAACCGATCACGTAGTCCTGCGCCCAGGCAGAAGGCGTTACGGCAACGCAAACAAAAACCATTAACCAGACAATTTTCTTCATCTTATCTGCTCCCTCTCCCCAGAAGTACCACTTTGATCGTCTCCAGAATGATGAGTACATCCAGAATAATTGAATAATTTTTAAGATAATACAGATCGTAGCGCAACTTCTCCATTGCATCTTCTTCAGAAGCACCATAAGAATAGAAAACCTGGGCCCAGCCGGTTAGACCAGGTTTTATGGTGTGGCGCGCAAAGTAGTAAGGTATATCCATGGAAAGTTTTTCCACAAATTCGGGGCGTTCAGGACGCGGGCCGACAAAACTCATGTCACCCATGAGAACATTGATCAGTTGAGGCAATTCATCCAGACGGGTTTTGCGCAGAAAAGCTCCAACTTTGGTAATACGCGGGTCATTCTCGGTTGCCCATACCGCGCCACTCTCCTTTTCGGCATCTTCACGCATGGTGCGAAATTTATACAATGTGAAGTGCTTGCCCCATTCGCCGACTCTGACCTGGCGATAGAAAATCGGTCCCGAAGAATCGGAACGCACCATATATGCAACTATAAGCCATGCAGGTGAAGAGATCACAATGCCTGTCAGAGACAGGAAAATATCCAGAACACGTTTTATGAATCGCCCCAGAATGGATATCCGGAAGCCGTTTGCATAGATAAAACTACTCGGTTGAAAATGTTCAACCAGAAGCTTGCGCGTCATTTGTTCATAAAAGGTCTGCACATCGATAACTTCCGTACCAGTGAGTTTGCAATGGAGTAACTCGCGCAGCGGCAGACTACCGCGTCGTTCTGTGAGGGCGACCACAACCCTGTTGGTACAAGTTGTGCTTACCAACTTTTCCAGATCATCAACATAGCCCAGAATCTTTTCATCATCTACGCAGCACTCTTCTGATCCGGGCTGAACATACCCAACCAGCACCTGATTACCCTTTTGCTTTTGCAATAGATTTTCAACGGTTTCAGCTAAACGCCCACAGCCGACAACCAGAATCCGGTTGGAAAGAGCGGTGGTCCCCAACATAGTCATCAGGGCCTGGTGCACGCAAAACTGCAACACGGCAAAAATAAGCACCGATAGGAGCAAAACGCCGCGCCCGATCATTACCGCTGGCAGGATAAAAGACAGCGCGGAAAGCATTAAGTAAGCCAGAACAATGGCGACACCGGCACGTGCGATGCGATCAAGGCGTCCGAAGGCGTTTTCCCAGCGATATAGCTCGCAAAAGTAACTGGAAAACGTGGTGATAAGAATAAAAAACAGGAGGCTTAAAAACCCGGAACCACCGAAGTTTTCCAGAGCACAGGTACTCCCGTAGTAAATCAGGTGGCCGAAAAGCAGCGATAAAGCTGCCAGGGCCAGATCAACAACAACCAGTAATGAGGAAATTTTCTGCATATACTTTATCCTCTGGGCTCAGATTTTTCAGAATTCAACCCGTTTAGAAGCTCATGGGCACGGCTCGAATCAGGTTCGATATTGAGATCAACTACGTGCTTAAGCACGCGCCTGGCAGCTTCGGTATCACCGACTCCAATCAGTGCCTGCGCCTGATGCACGCGTACGGTGGGCATGTCCGGTAACAATTCCGAAGCTTTATTGAGGATATCAACAGCTTCTTTAAAGCGTTCATGTTTAATCAGCACAAATCCCAGAGTATCGAGAATGACGGGATTGGAAGGTTCGTTGCGAAAAGCGCGTACGGCAAGAAGTAACGCATCTTCGAGGGCGGCGTTATTCTCCGCATAGAGATAGGCCAGATTATTCATGGCCCCGGTATGATTGTCGCTTTTATCCAGTATTTCGCGATAAAGCCCCTGTGCCTCCTGCTTATAGCCGCGTTGATCCAGCAGCATAGCCAAAGCAAACGTTGCCGGGGTGTATTCCGGTGAATCCCTGTGCAGATCGCGGAAGAGCTTTTCCGCATCCTGGATGCGCTTATCCGCAACATATAGCCCGCCTAAACGTTGGATTAGGGGCCGCGCATCTTTAGTTCTGGAGATACCCCGCAAAAGGGTCTGTTCAGCTTCTTTCTTCTTTCCTAACTGTTGCTGGATAGCTGCGAGAAGTAAATAACCAGCGGGATCTTCAGAATCATCCTCAATCCTGCCCTGAGCGTAATCAATGGCCTTATCCTGCTGATTATTCGCCAACCATGTAGCGGCAAGCATCACCCCGCCTTTACTTGGCTCAACAGACTCAAGCGACTTGAAGGTCTTTATCGCTTCAGCAAAGTTCTTTTGACCCAGCATCAACCGTCCTCGCAGATTCAGAATTTGCGGGTGGCGCGGATGGGCAATATAGGCTTCTTCCACAACTGTTGCATATTCTTTATAGTTTTTATTTCTGGCGTAGTAGCCTGCCAGAGCCAGAAAACCCTGGGGTTCATTGGTTGCCCGGGCATGCTGATAGGACTTCTCCGCTTCATCCAGATTGCCGCTCAACTCCTGCAGCGAGGCCAATGCAACTAACGCCCTTGTGTTGTCCGGAGCAATTTCTAAAAGTGATTTATACTCCTGCTCAGCCAGATCAGTTTTTTTCTGCAGAAGATACGCATTGGCGAGATTAAAATACGGCGCAAGATAGTCATTCTTCGCAGCCTTGGCTTTCTGTAAAGCCTCGATGCCCTTTTGGGTATTCTTTTGTGCAAGATACGCAGCCGCCATATAGTTGTACAAAACCGCATCGCGCTCGCTACCGTCAAGGGCAGGCTCAAGGAGTTCAATCACCCCCTGATAGTTCTGTTGTTTCAGGTAAAGAGAAGCAAGAAGAAAGCGAGTATTCAGTGATTCAGGAGCGACCTCAAGGGCTTTTTCCAACTCCAGTTCCGCCACGGTGGCGTTACTTTGGGATAGATTCAAAAGCCCCTTTTTGAGGTGCGGATCAGCCAGTTTCGGGTCAAGGGCGATAGCTCGATCAAAGTGTTTCTGGGCACTATCGTATTCACCTTTAGCCAGATAGGCCGTACCTATAGCGCTATGGGCGATCGCAAGCTGATCGTTAGCAAAAAGAACCTGGGATAACTGATAGATAGAATCTTCAATGCGCTTCTGCTGTAACAGGGTCATGCCGAGCAATACACGCGACTGAAGATGATCTGGATTCAGATCAAGAGCCTGCTGAAACTGATTTAAGGCCAGCTCAAAATTTTTCAGATGAAATTCCGTCAGGCCCAGAAAGTAATATCCACTCAGATCGGGCATATCCTTAAGCGATTTGCGTAGTGCAATCGCCGCATTTTCGTAATC
>JBNGCY010000052.1:0-8231 GCA_049975505.1 Desulfuromonadaceae bacterium
AGAGGGGACCGTACTGATCCATGCGGATCTGCTCATGCACATTCTCGAGACGGATCTCCACTTTTTCTTTGATCAGACGGTGGACATTGATCTTGGGGTTGCCTTTGTGTTCGCCGAAGACGAAATTATTCAGCTCGGCGCGCACATCCTTATCCATCTGCTCCAGCACTTTCTGACGATCGAGTAGAATCTCCAGGCGTCTGCCATGCGCGCCGGCGTCTCTTTTCGCGGCGGCCACTTTCTTTTCCAGCGGGCCGATGCAGCGCTGGATAAACTCTTTCTGCAGTCTGACGCTCTTTTTTTGCGCCTTCAAAGACGCCAACCGATCACTTTCTGGGAAATACACACCCGACGTAAGCTTAGTGTGCGCTCCGGCGGCGGCACCGACAATCTTGGCCTCAATCCCCTTCAGGGCGACGAAATCGCCACCGCTTATCTGGCCATTTTTAACCAGAATAGCCCCGGCACTTTTCACGGTGCTGTTGCGGATCTCGTTGGTGACCACCACATCACCCATGCACTCTACGTAGGCACCATTGATATAACGTGCGTGCAGATTGCCATTGCACTTGATATAGGCGTTAAACTGTCCGGATATGCCCCCTACGGTGATATTGCCGCCGGCCTTGAGATAGCAGGAACCCACGGTGCCCTTGACTGCAATATTTTTTTCCGTGGTAATGTCAAAATAATCGAGCACATCCCCACTGACATAGACATTACCGGGAAAGTTTATATTACCCACATGCAGATCCACGTCACCGTGGATACTGTAGTCTTCACTGACGGAGATCACCCCATCGGAGTATTCCGCGCGCCCGGATATATCTGAAATAACTTCGTTTTCTTCGTTCAGGTGCACGCCGGAGCCGATCTTCACCTCCGCCGGAGTACCGGGCTGCGCCTCGATTACTCTGCCGGTAACCGTAATGCTGTCTTTCCCGGCCTGGGGCGGATGCAATCTGGCGACCAGCTGATCCGGGGTAATACAGGTAAACAGATTCAGAGTGTAGAGATCGACCCTGCCCTCTTCATCTTCGACGAATTCCTGCTTGCCGTCAAAGCCGGAGCCCATGCGCACCATGATCTCAAGCCAGCCGTCCTCCCCCGCAACTGCAGGCTCAGTACTAGCTACCACCACATGTTGCAGACTTTTGCCCTCGCAGGCGGCATCACACAGTTCTTTGACCCTGTTGGTATCAATCCCCTCGGTGATGCGTGCGTCCTTCATCAGGCTCAGAACCTCTTCCGGCTTTATCATCCCCTTGCCGGAGTTCTTCGGCGCAATACTGGCAAGGCACTTCATCTCATCACCGCTGAGTACCAGCTGCAGAATCCAATCCTCACGTTCTTCAAGGAGGACGATCTCTGCATCCACAGAAGAAAAAGGGGAAACCGGGGCGTCCTTTTCATTCTGCCGGGCAGAAGTTTTTTTTTCTTTTGCTGCCATAGACTTCTACACCAGGGGATATATTTCAGATCAGGTTACACTCCTGCAGGATCGTATCGGCTCCTAAAGCCGGATTATTTATCTTTTCCCGCCACTTTGTACCTGCATATGCCCGAATGCTTCCGTTTATACATTTGAGCCCGGGGAACCATCGCGTAAATAGGCGGCAAAATCCTCTGCTGACAGCGGCCTGCTATACAGATACCCCTGTCCTGCCACACAATCGGCCTGCAGGAGGAAATCACGCTGGGATTCGCTTTCAATCCCTTCGGCAATGACTTCGAGTCCGAGCTCATGCGCCAGGGTAATGATGGCGCGCGGGATTGTACCACCCCCCTCTTCTATCTCTGTATCGATGTTGTTCACAAAAGAGCGGTCAATCTTGAGTTTATGCAGCGGAAAACGGTGCAGATGCCCGAGAGACGAATATCCGGTACCGAAATCGTCAATCGCCAGAGTGATTCCACCGTTACTCAAATCGCGCATCTGTGCAATCGCCAGGGCGGTATCCCGCATCAGTGAGGTCTCGGTTATCTCAACCTCGAGAGTGCCAGGGCTCAGGTTGTGCCGCGTCATGCTCTGGAGGATTTCCTCGGCAAGGTACTTGTTCTGGAGCTGATGCGGTGACACATTCACGGCCACCTTCAGTTCCGGGTAGCCATTCTTCTGCCATTCTCCCACCTGGCGGCATGCCTCATCCACTACCCAGGCACCTATCTCATGTATCAGCCCCAGCTCTTCCGCCAGGCAGATAAATTCATATGGTGAGATGATCCCGTGCGCGGAATGCTGCCAGCGCACCAGGGCCTCACATCCGGTCACTTTGCCGGTGCGCATATCCACCTGAGGCTGATAGTGGAGAACCAGCTCCCCGCGCGCGACTGCATGGCGCAGCCCTCCCTCCAGAGTAAGGCGCTGTTCGACGCGCCGATGCATATCCGGAGTGAAAAACTGATAACAGTTGCGTCCGCGTTCTTTGGCGCGGTACATGGCGGTATCCGCATAGCGGATAAGCTGGTTGACATCGCTACTGTCATCCGGCGCGATGCTGATGCCTATACTTACGGTAGCACTGATTTCAAAACCTTCAATGGTTACCGGCTCGCCGATGCTTTCCACAACTTTATCCACAAGGGCAATCACATCCGCAGTGGTTCTGACGTTCTCGATCTGAAGGAGAAACTCATCCGCTCCAAAACGTGCTGCCGCAGCATTATCATCCAGCACCCTTTCGATGCGGCGCGCAAACAGAGCCAGAACCTGATCTCCCACGATATGTCCGAGGGTGTCGTTGATATGTTTAAACAGATCCAGATCGATAAACAGAAGGGCAACCTGAGAGTCGTGCCGGCGGGCACGCTGCACCGCGTTATGCAGACGTTCCATGGCCAGAGCGCGATTCGCCAGCCCGGTGAGATCGTCATAGTACGCCTGACGGCGCAGGCGCTCTTCCGCCTCCTTGCGTTCACTGATATCGCGGATAATAGCCTGGAGCATGCGCTCTTTGTTGGCACCAATCCAGCCTGCGCTGATCTCCACCGGAAACTCCTGCGCATCAGCGCGGCGATTTAAACACTCGAACTTTATTCCGTATCCACTCTCAAGCTGGATCAGCATTGCCGCCCATTCGGAGTGTTCCACATCACACAGATCGCGGATATTCATGGTGCGCAGGGCTTCTATAGAATAACCGTAGGTATCCAGGGCGCGCTCATTGGCGTCGATAACCGTTCCCTGTTGATCACAGAGGAGGATAATATCGTTGGCATACCGGCTGAGATTATCCAGACGCTGCAATAGAGCATCGTTTTCCTGTTCACGCCGCAGGATCTGGTTACGATAGCGATATGCATGCTGGCGCCACCACATCAGGATAAGCAGGCCTGAAAGTCCTATGGCACCGGCACCACCCGCCCCGGCAACCAGCGCCGAATGGCGCAGAGGTCCGAGAACCTCGCGCTCATCAATCTTGGCAACCAGCATCCACGGAGTCCCTTTTATCTGCGCTATCCGGGCGAGCACCTGCTCCTGTTTGTAGTCGCGACACTTCACAAACCCGTCATGCCCTGCCTGGATAAAGTGGCCAATATAACATCCCTGCTCAGGAGGTACCTTTTCCGCGAGCGGCTCCTGAGTTTCAAACCTGGGCTCGGTCAGACGGACAACATTATCCCCATGCCGCCGCACCAGTATCGCTTCCGCCGTTTTGTGGGGTACGGGCCAACTCTGCAGCAGTGGGACAAGAAAAGCCTCGGGATCGATGACAAACACCAGCAGGGCGGGTGTTTGATCTCGATTGTCGAAATTAAGCGGCACGATAAGGTTCATGCGCAGGTGTTGAGCCGGAGAGTCGGGCCGTGCACTTGCGGGCAGGTAAATGGATGAGAAAACCGCTTCATCAAGTTCCAGGCTCAAATCAATATCCGCCTGGTGCAGGTCTTCATTTTTGAACTCGGACGCGGTTATCCCTTCAACATCGGTGGAGTGCACCACTGGATCGCCGTGCGCATCCGCCACGAACACATAGCAGTACTCGAAATTAAGCTGCAATGCCCGCAGGTACTCGCGCAGAAGCTGGCGGTGAAGAGAAATATCCTTGGCATCGAAACGGGTTACAAGAGCAGCGGCACTTTCACGAAAGCGGGGATCAGAGGCAAGCATGCGTGCCATGGTAAGGTGCTGATTGCGCCAGTATGCGATCTGGCGACTGTAAAGATCATGCGCTGTATGCAGGTTTTCTCGCGCGCCACGCAGGATTGTGCTCCGCTGGTGTTGATAAAACATCAGCCCCATCAACACCACCGCTGTACAGATCAGAAAAAAAACCAGATACGCAAGGCGCTTACTGCTTTGCAAACTGGTATCTGTTTCCTGCATTCAATCTCTCCGTCATCCGGATCGGTATTTTACCCAAAAGTATCAACGGGATAAGAATATAAATTCATGAACCTCATAAATAACATTAACAGAAGGATACGTCTACACCCGCTTGCGCTGCCAGCGCAGAAACAGGCCCTCGGCGCACTCGCTGCTGATGAGAAGAAAAATAGCCAGAGCAATACCGGAAGGCGTGAAGGAGATCAGGGGAAGCAACAACCAGCATATCAGCAGATAGGCAAACTTCAAGATGGTAGCCTGCCCGAGCACTAGGGTCTGGCCGCTGCCGGTGAAGTGAGCGCGCAGAAGATTGGTAGCCCCATAGAACAGGGGAAATATAGCACACCAGGCCAGGGGAGTAACGATGTACATGCGCAGATCGTCGGCGATCCCCAGCACTTGCTTGAGGATCAGATTATTGAAAGGAAATGCCAAAAGAAGTACCAACACGGCCATAACCCCGCTGGTTAGATAGAAAAACCGGACTACCATTTTGTAATCCTCAGCGCTCTCCACCATAGTCAGATACACCTGCTGCAGATTACGCATGGGGCCGGCAAGCATGAACATGATGGCGCGGATCACCCCGAAGGCGGCCAGGGCGAGGTTGGCATCGGGCAGGCGACTGATGATGGCGTTGATCACCACCGGGATGGTCTGTTGCAGACCGAAGGAAAATGCCACCGGCAAGGCAAAGCGCAATACCCTCAGCGGTGTCTGCTGGCGATCCATTTCACTATCGCCCTTTTTACCCGGCACCGAACCGCGGTTGCGATACGCCATCGCCCCCATCACCATGCTTTCGAGGGCAACGCAGCTCACCAGAGCAAAGGCTCCGAGCTCGGCACCGCTGAACCAGCGTCGTCCGAGAACAATAAAGCCCAGGAGCGCCACCACCCGGATCCCGGTAGCGATAGAGACTAGGTGGGTACGGCGTGAACGGATAACCAGCCCCTGAAAAAATCCACGGAACCCGGTAAAAAAGGGTAACAGCGCCATAAAGGCAATCGCCTTACGCGCCTCGCGTGCCACGTCCGCATCCACCCCGAGAACCCTGCGCAGCATGAAGTCTCCAAAGGGGGTATAGGCGATAAGATTGAGCATCAGCGACACGAACAGGGCGATAATAACCACAAAAATGATCATGCTCCGGAACGAGCGCGGTCCGCGTACCACCGCAATGGTGATGGTATGATTCTGATACGACGGGGAAGCAAAAAGCAGATGCACCACCATCGCCACGGAGAATGATGCCAGAGCAAGAACGTATTCATCCAGACGCGCCAGGGCACTGTTGATGATGGAGTGGGATACACTCATGAGCTGAACATTGAGTACCAGCGGAAGGAAAAAAAAGCTGATCTGTTTCATGCTCAGCGGTACAGAAGATTCCGCGAGTTTATTCATCGGCGCTCGGGTGGCTCAGAGAGGCCCATATATTTCCGCCGGATAATCATGCCCCCCCTCCGAACAGATGGACAAAATAATCCCAGAGCCCGGCTTCATCAATTTTAAAATACAGCACCAGAGTCACGGCTACAGGGGCAACATAGCGGATCAGCCAGTGCCACACCGGATAGACCCAGCCGCCACACGAGACCAGTTCCTCTTTTTCCTCACTGCCACGCCAGAACCAGCCCACATACACAGCGATCAGGAGCCCGGCGATGGGGAGGAGATAGTTGGAGGCAATCAAATCAGCCGAATCAAAGAAGTTGCGCTCGCCGATAAAGGTGATCCCCTCCATTACATTGGAGGACAGTGCCGTGGGGATGCCGACACTGAATGCCAGCGCTCCGATGGTAAGGGTTGCCTTCTTCCGGCTCCACCCGCGCTCATCAATGAAATACGCAATCTGCGCCTCCAGTAGAGAGATATTACTGGTAAGAGCGGCAAAGGAAAGGAGGAGGAAAAACATGATGGAAAACACGTATCCGCCTGTAATCTGGGAGAACACCACGGGAATGGTCTGGAAAATCAGCCCCGGACCTGCGCCCGGCTCCAATCCAAAGGCAAACACAATGGGGAACAGCGCCAGACCCGCCATCAGAGCAATCACGGTATCCAGCACGGCCACCCTGATACTGGCGCCAAACAGGTTTTCATTGCGGTTGAGATAGGAGCCGTAGGTTATCATGGCTGCCATCCCCAGCGAGAGGGTGAAGAATGAATGTCCGAGAGCTTCGAGAATTGAACCCGGTGTGAGTTTGGCAAAATCAGGCCGAAACATGAACTCCAGCCCCTGGCGTGCCCCGGAGCTGAGCATGCCGTTGACAAACAGCAGCGCGAGAAGGACAAACAGAATCGGCATCAGAATCTTGCTCCAGCGTTCAATGCCCTTCTGCACCCCGCCGACCACCACGCCAAGGCACAAAAGCATGAAGATCAGATGCCAGAACGATTGACGTCCGCCATCGGCAAGCAGAGTGCCGAACATGGATTCAATCACACTCGCGGATTCACCGCTGAAACTCCCCATAACGGCGCGGAAAATATAGTCCAGGGTCCAGCCCGCGACCACTGAGTAGTATGAACTGATGATAAACGCCGCCGCGACACTGATCCATCCCGGAGTATGCCACCAGCGGCGCTCTGGCTCCAGGGCGACAAACGCGCCCACTGCATCCTTGCGCGTATGCCGGCCGAGCATCAGTTCCGCCATCATGATGGGCAGACCCACAAAAGTGATGCACAGCAGGTAAACCAGCACAAAGGCACCGCCGCCATTTTCCCCGGCAATGTAGGGAAATTTCCAGATATTGCCGAGTCCCACTGCACTGCCGGCAGCAGCCAGAACAAAGCCCAGGCGCGAAGCCCATAAGGCCCTGGGTTTCAGATTCGCCCTGCTTTCAGGCATCAATCCACCTCCCGTGCCCCGAAAATCGCAGTTCCGACCCGAACCAGAGTTGCACCCTCTTCAATGGCCACTTCAAAGTCATGGCTCATCCCCATGGAGAGGGTGTGCATGGAAACTTCCGGCAGCTTTAATCTATCAATCTCATGCGCGAGGTCACGCAACTGGCAAAACCAGGGTCGGACATCTTCCGGGTTTTCCACAGCGGGGGGAAGGGTCATCAACCCTTTGATCCGCACATGGGGAAATGCGGCAATCTGTTCCACCAGAGAACGCGCCGCATCCGGGGCCACACCCGCCTTGCTCTGCTCACCGGCGAGATTCACCTGAATCAGAACATCAATGGTCGAATCGATTTTGCCCCACTGCTTGTTGATCTCGCGCGCCAGACTCAGACGATCCACAGCGTGGATCATCTCCACCCTGCCGCGCAGATATTTCACCTTGTTGCTCTGCAGCGCGCCGATGAAGTGCCAGCGCACCTTCTCTGTTACCTCGGGTTCCTTATCGCAGAATTCCTGGACATAGCTTTCGCCAAACAGCTGTTGCCCCGCCTGAGCAGCAGCATCGATCATGGATGCGGGTTTCTTCTTGGAAACCGCAATCAGCTCCACGCTTCTGGAATCGCGTCCACAGCGGGCACATGCTTCCTCCATGCGCTTACGAATCTGCGCCAGGCGTTCAGATATAGAAGGTTCCATGTTCGCCTCCACTGGTTACAGGGGATAGAAATGTTTTGGGTATTCAATAATTGTAGGGGCAGGTCCCTGTACCTGCCCGTTCCATCGGTGGCGATACTGCTATGGAGTAACAGGGCACCCACGGGGAGGTGCCCCTACGAGGATATACACCTACGGTGTTGTATATGCCACCTATCGCGTCATTTACCGATAAGGGCGAAAAATTTCTCGCCCCTACCGACGCATCGTTCCACCGGTGGATGAGGTGCACCACACATGTGTATGCAGCAGAATCACGCCCGAATTACACATCACCAAACATCCGGAATGCCCCGATCTCCTCGAGATCGGCGAGGATCTCACTCAGGGG
>JBNGCY010000052.1:8331-19334 GCA_049975505.1 Desulfuromonadaceae bacterium
CAAACATCCGGAATGCCCCGATCTCCTCGAGATCGGCGAGGATCTCACTCAGGGGCAGACCCACTACATTGGTGTAGCTGCCGCTGATACCGGTAACCATAAAGGCTCCAAGCCCCTGGATGGCGTAGGCTCCGGCTTTGTCCGCCGGTTCACCCGAAGCAATGTACCCCTGTATCTCCTCCTGTGTCAATGTACGCACCCACACTTCGGTGCGCACTACGCGCCGGGTCCAGGATGAATGGAGGCGGTCGTAGATCGCATATGCGGAAACCACCTCATGGGTAGTGCCGGAGAGAAGACGCAGCATACGCGCCGCATCCGCCTCATCCAGCGGTTTGCCCATAATGGTATCATCCAGCACCACTGCGGTATCACTGCCGATAAACCAGCGCCCCGCCTCAGGATGGCGCTTAGCCACCGCGAGGGCTTTATCCCTGCTGACGCGCAACACAAAATTCTTCGGTGTTTCGCCATCACCCACAACCTCCTCCACATCCGCCGGGATGGTGACAAAAGGAACCCCCATGCGTTCGAGCATTTCGCGCCGGCGCGGTGACGCGGAGGCAAGGACAATACCCTGTAGATCTATGGCGGAAGCGGAGTTACTCATGCTTTTCCTCCTTACGGTAATCCTCGCACATGAGCGGGGTCTCGTGGAGAGGGATTTGCTCTGCGGCGAGCCAGGCATTCCAGGCGCGCAGAGCACGCTCCGCCTGGGCGAGACGCCGCAGGGCACGTTTCATCTTTTTCCCCTCCAGGGGCGGAAAGAGGCCATAGTTGACATTGCTGGGCTGAAAGTGCTCGGGATCGCTGTGCTGCAAATGCCCGAGTATCGCCCCGCATGCCGTGGTCTGGGGCGGCAGGGATATCTGTTCCCCGCGCAGATACGCCACAGCCTGAAGCCCGGCGATAAACCCGCACGCGGCCGACTCCACATATCCCTCGACCCCGGTAATCTGCCCCGCGAAGAAGATGCGCTCCTCCCCTTTGAGTTGCAGGGTCGGGGTGAGACAGCGTGGCGCATTGATGAAGGTATTGCGGTGTACGCTCCCCAGACGGGTGAATTCTGCGTGCTCCAGGCCGGGAATGGTGCGAAAGATACGCTTCTGTTCCGGATAGGTGAGCTTGGTCTGAAAACCCACCATGTTGTAGCACGTAGCTTCGCGGTTGTCCTGGCGCAGTTGCACTACGGCATAGGGCTCGCGCCCGGTGCGCGGGTCCGGCAGACCCACGGGCTTCATGGGGCCGAACGCCAGGGTACGCTCGCCCCGGCGCGCCATCTCCTCGATGGGCATACACCCTTCGAAATGGAGCATATCCTCAAAGTTGTGCGCTTCAACCTTTTCCGCCTCCAGTAATGCCTGTACAAAGGCGTGGTACTCCTCTTTATTCAGGGGACAGTTCAGGTAGTCCGCATCCCCTTTATCATAGCGCGAGGCGCGCCATACCACGGAGTAGTCGATGGAATCGGCACTTATTATCGGGGCAATGGCATCGTAGAAATACAGATCCTCCGCCGAGGTACGCCGCGCGATATCCGCCGCCAGGCGGTCGGCAGTAAGCGGTCCGCTTGCAACTACAACTACACCCGAGTCCGGGATACATTCAACCTCGGTATGCTCCACCTCAATCAGGGGGTGCTCTTCGATATGCCGGGTGATATAGGTGCTGAACGCCTGACGATCCACGGCCAGTGCCCCGCCCGCAGGGACAGCGGTGGCATCGGCAGCTTGCATGAACAGGGTACCGGCACGGCGGAGTTCCTCCTTCATGCACCCCACTGCATTGTTCATCCCCGCACCGCGCAGGCTGTTGGAACACACCAGTTCCGCCAGGGTTTCAAGCTCATGTGCCGGGGAGAAGCGCTGCGGTTTCATCTCCAGCAGGCGCACCCGTACCCCGCGCTGCGCTGCCTGCCATGCGGCCTCACATCCGGCGAGGCCACCCCCGATGATGGTGAGCTCAGGAATTGGGGATGATGGTGTTTGTTGCTGTGTTGGCATTTTAGTTGAATCCTGTTTTTGTTGTTTAAACGTTATTCCCTCCCCTTCTGATAGGGGAGGGTGAGGGTGGGGATAATGCCCGCCAGGGCATCATTGCTGACGCAACACCCCCATCCCAACCTTCCCCCATCAAGGGGAAAGGAGAAAAACACCAGAAGCCAAAAAGACCGCACCGGTAGCAGCGCAGTCTTTTTGGGTTCTTCACATATACGAGTGTGCCTGATTCAGCTTTTATCACTCTTTGTGGTGGTTTTTCGGCTTGCGGTGCTCTTTTTAGCCGGAGCTTTCCTGCCCGTAGCTGTACTCTTTTTCTTTGCCGGGGCTTTTTTCGCCGCAGAGGGCTTCTTATCCGGGGAAACCAGCACCTCTTTGAAATCACATTCCTTCTGCGCGCACTTACGCACGGTCCCTTCACGCTTCGTGGTCTTCTCCACCGCCAGGGGGAAGCCGCATTTGGGGCAGGGCTGCTCCAGGGGTTTATCCCACAGGGCATATTTACATTTGGGGTAGCGGTTGCAGGAGTAGAAGATCTTACCGTAGCGGCTCTTCTTTTCCATCAGTTCGCCATCGTCACAGTCGGGACACTTGATTCCCAGAGGTTTCGGCTTCACCAGGGGCTGGATATTTTTACAGTCCGGATAGGCACTGCAGGCGAGAAACTTGCCGTAACGCCCCATTTTCATCACCATGGGGGCACCGCACTTGTCACATTTTTCATCCGTGACTTCCGGCTCCTCCTTGCCGCTTCCATCCAGAGGTTCGGTGTGGCGGCAGTCGGGAAAACCACTGCACGCGAGAAATTTGCCCGCCCGCCCGAGTTTTACCACAAGCTTTTTGCCGCATTCGGGGCATACCTTATCGGTCTCTTCGGTGGTGACATCGGACTTGCTGATCTCCGCATCCTTCTCTTCCAGCAATTTCACAAACGGATCCCAGAACGACTTGAGCAGGGGTTTCCACTGCTCCTCCCCGCGCGAGACCGCATCCAGGTCCTCCTCGAATTTGGCGGTGAAATCGTAATCCACATATTTGGTGAAGTGATTGGAAAGGAGGTCGTTGACCACCAAGCCTACATCCTCGGCGTAAAAGGCACGTTTTTCCAGGCGCACATAGCGCCGCGTCACCAGGGTGTTCATGATAGAGGCGTAGGTGGAAGGTCGCCCGATACCGTAGGCCTCGAGGGTCTTTACCAGGCTCGCCTCGGTATAGCGCGGCGGCGGCTGGGTGAAGTGCTGATTGGGGAGAAGCTCCTGACACTGTATTGAGTCATTCTCCTGCAGGGGAGGGAGCATCCCTTCCGGCTCTTCTTCGGATTCGGTGTCGGTCCCTTCAATGTAGAGCTTCATAAAGCCGGGAAAGTGCAGCACCTGACCGGTAGCGCGGAAGGTGTACACATGCCCGTCCCCCTCCTGCGCCAGGGTGGAGATATCCACGGTGGTGGCATCCATGCGCGCCATCGCCATCTGCGAGGCCAGAGTACGCATCCACACCAGGCGGTAGAGCTTGTACTGATCCGAGGTCAGGCTCCCCTTGATCTTGTCCGGATGATTGGCCAGGGAGGTGGGGCGTACCGCCTCATGCGCCTCCTGAGCATTTTTGGCCTTATTCTTAAAAAAGCGCGGTTTGGAGAGAGCATAATCCTCTCCGAACAGCGAAACAATCTGTTCGCGCGCCTCGGTAAGAGCGATGTTGGAAAGCGCCACCGAGTCGGTACGCATGTAGGTGATCAGACCCACAGGGCCGGAGCCGATGTCGATCCCTTCGTAGAGTTTCTGCGCCACGCTCATGGTCTTGCGTGCAGAAAAACCGAGTTTGCGACTCGCTTCCTGCTGCAGGGTACTGGTGGTAAACGGCGGCGCCGGAGAGCGCTTCTTCTCCTTGCACTGGACCGAAGTCACCTTGAGTTCACGCCCTTTTATGGCATCCACATAGGCGTTGGCCTGCTCTTCGTTGCCAATGTCAAATTTTTTGAGCTTTTTATCGTCAACCGCCTGCAGATGCGCTTTGAAGCTTTTTTCCTGTGGGCTGAGCATGGAGGCATCGATACTCCAGTACTCTTTGGGTTTGAACTGGCCGATCTCTTTTTCACGTTCACAGATCAGGCGCAACGCCACCGACTGTACGCGTCCGGCGGAGAGCCCGTAGCGGATCTTCTTCCACAGAAACGGTGAGAGGGTAAAACCGAACAGATAGTCGAGAATAGAACGCGCCTGCTGAGCATCCACCAGATTTTTAGAGATCTTGTGCGGTTTGGCGACCGCTTCCTGAATCGCGGGTTTGGTGATCTCATGGAACGTGACCCGCTTGACCACCGGCTTTTTACTCGATTCGGGGATATTCAACGCCTGGAGCAGATGCCAGGCGATCGCCTCACCCTCACGGTCGAGGTCGGTGGCGAGAATGAGCTCTTCGCACTTCGCCGCTTCGCGTTTGAGGGCCTCAATATGTTTTTCACTTTCAGGCAATACCTGGTATTTCGGCACAAAACCGGCATCCACATCCACCGAGCCCTGCTTACTCGGCAGAGCACGCACATGGCCGTAGGAGGCCATCACCTTGTAATCCTTGCCGAGAAATTTCTCGATGGTTTTTGATTTTGCCGGAGATTCCACTATTACCAGTGAGCGAGCCATAGAGTGTTCCTTGCGTAATTCTGAAGTAGCTGTCCTGTAAAAAAACCGAAGTTGGCGAACAGTTACAATCTGTAATGCGAAATAAAAAAGGCTGCAGATATGCAGCCGAGCTATTGAATCAATGATAGAGCTTATACCAGTTTTCTGCGCTGATGCAGTCTATCTGACGCTTGCCGTACTGGCTTTCAGCCACCAGGGCCAGAGTAAGCATATGCTTGATTTCCCGCAGGCTCAAGCGATCGCGCTCCTGGTAACAGGCGCGCATGATCACCTCTTCCGCAACCTCGGCGCTGATCAGCCCTTGTTGAAGCAGCCGGGTCAGATATCCGCGCGCCCTGCTTGAAAGCAGCAGCTCTTCCTGCGGGGCAAACAGACGCAACGGCATCCTTACCGGTTCTACATCCAGTTCAGCGTCCGGTTCGAGAGCAACGGATTCTATCCAGCCGAAAGCCGCCTCAATTTCATCCTGGCGGAATCCGGCCGTGAGCAGATCTTCAACTATCTGCTCTTCGGTGGAAAAATCATCATCACTTAAAAAACTGGTGGCAATGATCCCAACGATGCGCAAAATGCGTTCGCTTACAACAGTCATAAATTCCTGTATTTTTCATGTATCAGACCCGGATATAGCGGGCTCCGGGCAGGGCTTTTGCCAACCCCTGCAGCTCCAGGTGCAGAACGATAGACGAAACCTCCATGGGTGTCAAGCCACTTTCCCCGGCGATTTCATCCACATGCAGTGGATCGGAACCCAGCAGAATAAAGACCTTTTTCTCCTGTGTGCCGAGCTGCTCCACCGCCGGAACAGAGGCTGGATTTTCAGAAGAAACGCTGTGGGCATCATCGGGAGGCAAATCCCTTTCAAAGAGATTCTCCATCTTCCGGCCGGAATGGTTTTGGACATGACGACGATATTCATCCACCACATCCTGCGCCCCCGTTACCATGATTGCACCATCCTTGAGGAGCTGCAGGGTACCGCTGCTTGCAGGGCTGTACACCGATCCGGGCACGGCAAAAACATCGCGCCCCTGCTCCAGGGCGAATTCTGCGGTGATCAGGGAACCACTGCGGGCCGCAGCCTCAACCACTACAACCCCCAGGCTCAGGGCACTGATGATTCTGTTGCGTCCGGGGAAATGGTGCGCCAGGGGCTCACACCCGGGAGGATATTCGGAGATAAGCGCACCACATGCAGCCACACGTTGGTATAGCTGAACGTGGGAGCGGGGATAAATCACATCAATTCCCCCGCCCAGCACCCCCATGGTGCTCATAGCTCCGGGCTCGGCTCCTCCGCTGGCGCTGAGCGCTCCTTCATGCGCAGCAGCATCAATCCCACTCGCCATCCCGCTCACCACGCAGAATCCGGCCTGGACCAGATCACGTCCGAGTTCTTGTGCCATGCGTCTGCCATCCCGCGTAGCCCGACGTGAACCCACTATAGCAATGCACGGACGCGAACTCAGGGTTCCACGCACATACAACAGCGCCGGCGGATCATCAATGCTACGCAGCGCTTGGGGGTACTCCGCATACGCGGGCGTCAGAATTCTGATCCCATTGCGGCGGATATATTCCAGAGCACGGACCACCTCAGGATCATCCGCACCAGGAATCTGCTCTATCCGGGCTGTGCTCACTTTAGCCTTTTTAGACCACTGAAGAGGCGCATCCTGGACAATCGCACTCGGGCTCGGGTAGGCGTGCAGCAGCTTCAACAAGGAGGCGCGCCCCAGGCCTTTGGTCATATTCAGGCGTACCAGCGCCATCAGATCTGTATCCACACAGAACTCCTCACCAAATAAGTTCGGACACTTGATATCTGCTTCATTCTATATTTTTAATGCCAGTGGCATAAAAAAGGGCCGTTCCCGACCCTTTTTTAATCTCTTCCGTCTCTACTCTACTTCAGTATAGACCAGGTCTCCGCGCACGATAGGCTCGGCCGCTTTAAGCACCAGAGCTGCGGCTGTGGTGGCGTCTGTATTTACCACCAGGGCGCGCCCCAGCAGGGTATCAGGCAGTTCCACATCTTTGGCCTGCAGCCCCAGCTCACTTGCGGTGCGGGGGCGCACTACGGTGAGCATATTCCCGGTTTGCAGCCCGGCATCCGTTCCCATATCGATATACAGCACATCCCCCTGTGCCAACGACAGCTGGCGCTGCTGCCCGGCAACCACAGTTCCGGTCAGAACGCTATCGGCGCGTTGCAGGACAATTTCCTTTTCGGGTTCAACCCTGGGCAATAGAATGGTGCCGCGCTCGATCTCCTGCACGGCTTCTTTAATTACACCGGAATACACATCCCTGTGGGCACCACTCAGTTCCGCGGAACCTACCCAGGTGATCTTATGTCCGAGTTTAGCCCCGGTATGGGGGTGGGTAACCACATCACCAAGTTTGTACAGATCATAACGGCTTCCGATCTGCGCCATCTGATCATGCATCTGCACAAATACCGTATCATCTTTGGTAAGCATGATACGGTCATCGACGGTATCCACAATCATACCGCTGCCTTCAAGGGCGGTATCGCTTATAAAACTGTGCAGATCCGCATGGGTGGTTATGCTGATCTCCTCTTCCGGCTCCGGCAGCACCGCGAGGCCTTCATCCGCTGGAGACTCCTCGCCTTCCGGGTAGTTGGGCACCAGCTCTATGCGTCCATCATATATAGCTACCTTCTGGCCGGGATAGATGAGGTGGGGGTTGCGGATAAAGGGGTTGTTGGCCCAGAGGTTGGGCCAGTACCAGGGGTCAGTAATAAAACGCTCAGAAATGCCCCAGAGGGTATCTCCCTTTTTTATCGTATAAATATACGGCTTGCGCGAGGTATCCGCTTCCTGCGCTACGCCACTGTCCGGGAGCGCCATACACATTACAGCTGTAAGTACTATTGCAGATGCAGCTGCCTGAACCGCTTTTGTTAAACGCATAGTATTATTCTCCTTCAGTCTAGACGCCCGGAATCAAGAACGGCTTTGGCCTGTTGTGCCGCTTCGGTATCGGGATAATTACGCCGCACATCTTCGAGCATATCACGTGCTGCATCGGTGTCACCCTGGCGTGCTTTGATAAAGCCGCGTTTAAGCCGCGCAAAGGGCACTTTGGCGCTGCGGGGGTCAAACTCCTCTACAGCAGCGAAGGCCTGCTCAGCTTCCTCATACAGCCCCTGCGCCAGACATGCCTCCCCCTGCCAGAACCGCGCATTGGCCACATATTCATTGTCGGGAAAGGATGTAGCAAACTCTTCAAACAACTCCTGCGCGCGGGCATGTTTGCCCGTGGTATATGCGGCAAAGGCCTCACGATAGACCCGGGTCGGGGTTCGTTGCTTTTGTGTGTCTTTCTGCTCTGTGCTGCCATCGGCATCGACACCGTACGGCTGACGCATCACCAGGTTGTCACCACTGCGGCCACTTGCCTGGCTTGCTCCCTTACGCACCTCCGCTACTTCCTGCAGAACTGCGTCCAAACGCTCCATAAGCGCCACATACTGCTCCCCCTGCTCACGCTGATTTTTACTCAGGGTGGCAAGTTGCTGCTCCATTGCGGTTATACGCAGCTGCTGTGCCTCCACCTGACGTTCCAGAGGAGCGTAGGGACTCCGTTGCCGGGATTCCATTGTGCCAGGAGCGCATCCTGACACAGCCAGGACTGCAACGGCTGTAGATATCGTGCTGATTATACGTATCATTTCTGAGGCATCCTCCATCTCCATTTTTTTGAAATCGACACTGCGGAAGTACTGACGCGAGACTGTCTATACAGATGTCTTTCGAGATTGAGGCTTAATAATAACAGATATTCAGCAAAATATATACTTGATGGCAGCGCAAAAACTCACCAACTGCTGCGTTCCTGTAATTGTCTCGCTGTTTCGACGTACGTAAGTACGCCTCATTGATCGACAATCACGCGCCTTGCATTTGGCGCTTTTTGCTTAGCCATCTAATTTGATACTTTTTGCAAAGGTATCATACTTGGCGAAGGGGAAATTTTGTCCTGAAAACCTCTCAACAGCTACAAGGGATTAACACAGAATCACAGGCATGCAACTTCCTGTGAAACTCTTAAATCTATTCACACCTGTTGTCAAGCACTTGCATCACTTAATAAAATCATATTTCTGATAGATTGCATTTCAACACAGTTTCAACGTAGAGTTAAAAAGGAAAATCTGATTCAGTCCACATATCAATCTCTGCCCTTTGACACGGAAACATCTATGCCCACAAAACCGGAACTGCTGGCTCCTGCCGGAGATATTGACAAACTGAAAGTTGCCCTTGACTACGGCGCCGATGCCGTGTACCTGGGCGGAGATAATTTCGGCCTGCGCGCCCAGGCGGGCAACTTCAACCTGGATAATTTACGCTGCGCGGTGAAAGAAACCCGTAAACGGGGCAGGAAGCTCTATCTCACCCTGAATGCATATCTGTTTCAGAATCAGATGGAGGCTCTGGATACGTACCTTGAAGAACTGCGCCCTCTGGATATCGATGCGTATATTGTTTCCGACCCCGGGGTGTTAAGGAGGATCAAAGATCTGGATCCGGAACGCGAAATCCACCTTTCCACCCAGGCCAACACCCTCAATGCTCCGGCATGCAACTTCTGGCATGCCCAGGGGATTGAACGCGTCAATCTCGGGCGCGAACTGCCTCTCCGTGATATTGCCGCAATTCGTCAAGGTACGGATATAGGTCTTGAGGTCTTTGTTCACGGCGCCATGTGTGTCGCCTATTCGGGGCGTTGCCTCCTCTCCACCGCCCTTACCGCGCGCAGCGCCAACAGTGGCGCATGTGCGCAACCGTGTCGCTGGAACTATGCTCTGGTGGAGGAAACCCGCCCGGAGCAGGCCTTCGGCATCGAGGAGGACAGCCACGGCACCTACATCATGAACAGCCGCGATCTGTGCCTGCTGGACCACATCCCCGCTCTCATCGGCGCCGGAGTGGACAGCATGAAGATCGAAGGGCGCATGAAAACCCTGTACTATGTCGCCGCGGTCACGCGGGTATACCGCGCCGCCATCGATGCATATTGCGCCGATCCGGAGCATTATGCATGTGATCCCCTGTGGCGCGCGGAACTCGATAAGGTGAGCCACCGCCCCTACACCACAGATTTTCTCCCCCCGCATGATGCCACCATTCACCACGAGGATTCACGCTACCGGCGCAGTCACGATTTTCTCGGGATTGTGCGCAAGCAGCTCAGTACGACAGAATTTATGATCGAGGGGCGCAACCGCTTTGAGTGTGGCGACATTATCGAGGTGATAGGCCCCGACATGCGTCAGAATGAGGTGACCGTCGGAAATGTCCGTACCATGAAGGATGAACCCTGCACCGTCATTCAGCCCAACGCCAGGGTGTGCCTTGAACTCCCGCCCGATACCCGCCCCGGTGACATGCTGCGGCGCGAAAAACCCGAGGATCAGCGCTGGACTGTCACCCCGGCCGTACATCAGAAGGAGGCATGATGATTTTTCCCCACGCATACGAAGATGCGTTATTCCTTCCGTTTAATCACACCTGTGTGGCCAGGCATTTCACCCTCGAAACCCCGGATGTCGACCCCGGTACCAAAGGGGTGTGGGTGGTATTGCACAAACATTCCATCTATATGGATAACAGCGGTGCCGAGGCATCTCTGCCCTCTGATCCGGGTGAGGTTTCCGGCGGCGCTCAGACCTTTTATTGCGGACGCTGGGACAATCTGCCGTGCCGGGTGTGCGTTATTCCTCCTGACAAAGAGCCGCCAGCGCACCTGTGCGGTTACAGTTTGCGCCATGAGGAGCCCGGTCTCGATCTGGCTTTTATCTCTCTGGGTGCGCTCGCAAAGCACCTGCTTCACTGGCTTGAGAACAGTCGCTTCTGCAGCAGCTGCGGCGCCCCCATGCGTCCGATTACGGGGACCTGGGGGATGGAATGTTGTGGCTGCTCATGGCACCACTTCCCGCATATTCACCCCTGCGCCATCGTGCTGGTGCGACGCAAGGATAAAATCCTCCTGACCCGCAAAGCCAACTGGGCACCGGGGCGTTACAGCAACGCTGCGGGATTTATGGAACCGGGTGAATGTCTGGAGGAAACCGCATACCGCGAAGTGCTGGAGGAAACCGGGATTGAAATCTGCAATATCCGCTACTGCGGCAGCCAGGCGTGGCCGTTCCCTTCCCAGCTGATGGCAGGCTTCATGGCGGACTACGCTGGCGGCACCATCCATGTGGAGGAAGATGAGCTCGAAGATGCGGCCTGGTTCGGTGCTGATGACCTGCCGACGCTGCCCTCGCGCCGCAGCATCTCGCGCTTTCTCATTGACCTGTGGCTTAAAGAGCAGGGTGTGAAAATATAAG
>JBNGCY010000053.1:0-4755 GCA_049975505.1 Desulfuromonadaceae bacterium
TTAAAATGCGCGGCGCACTTGCAATTGACAACCAGGCAAAGCATAAACTATAGTCTCCAATTTAAATTATATGGAACGCTGTTTCAGCCTCTATCAATCATTGTACGGAGGAAAGAGCCATGATCCCCGGTTCCAGGGACGCATAAACTCGTCCTGAGGCTTGACTGGCTCTATCCTGAGCCAGACACCCTTCCACCGGGAACCATGGCTCTATCAACTGAGGCTATTTTAAATTGAAATCAATAGTTGCTGCACAAATATAAACAAAACCTGGACTGCAACCGTTCGGTGATTGAACAGATTTATAAAAACACCAAATAGAAGTTATCTCATCCATACATCCAAACAGGGGAGGAAATATCTGTCCATGAAGCGTGAGATTTTATCCGGCAACGAAGCCATCGCGCGTGGCGCGTATGAGGCCGGAGTACGGGTGGCGTGCGCCTATCCCGGCACTCCGAGCACGGAGATCCTGGAAAACACAATCAAGTATCCCTCTATCGATTCATCCTGGGCTCCGAATGAAAAAGTCGCCCTTGAAGTGGGCATCGGCTCATGCTTCGGCGGGGCGCGCAGCCTCGTGGCGATGAAGCATGTCGGGGTCAATGTCGCCGCCGATCCCCTGTTTACCCTGGCGTATACCGGAGTCCGTGGCGGGCTGGTGCTTGCGGTCGCGGATGACCCGGAGCTGCATTCATCCCAGAACGAACAGGACAGCCGCCACTACGCGCGTGCCGCGAAGGTGCCGATGTTCGAGCCCGCCGACAGCCAGGAGGCCCTGGAGTTCACGCGTCTGGGCTTTGAGGTAAGCGAGAAATTCGATAAACCCATTTTTGTGCGCACCACCACGCGCATTTCCCACTCCAAGTCCATTGTCACCCCGGGTGAGGCGGTGACCGGACTGCCTGAACCGAAACTGGAGAAGAATCCGCCCAAGTTTGTCATGCTCCCCGGCAATGCGCGCAAACGTCACCATGTGGTGGAAGAGCAGCTCGAAGCCATGGAGGAGTGGGCATGCACCCAACCCTTTAATCGGATTGAGGAGCGCAGCAGCAAAGTAGGGGTGATCACCGCGGGGATATCCTATCAGTACACGCGTGAGGTTCTTCCGGAGGCCTCGGTGTTAAAGCTCGGTCTCGTGTATCCGCTCCCCAAGCAGCTGATCCGCGATTTTGCCGCCAGATACGAAACCCTGTACGTGATTGAAGAGCTTGAGCCGTTCATCGAAGAGCAGGTCAAAGCCATGGGGATTGAAGTGATCGGCAAGGATCGCCTTTCCCTGTGCGGGGAACTCACGCCGGGACGCATCAGCGAAGCGCTGCTGGAGCAGAAGATTCCGGTCCACTATGCTCCGGGAATTGAACTCCCCCCGCGTCCGCCCAACATGTGCCCTGGATGTCCGCACCGCGGGGTGTTCTACGCCCTGAATCGTCTCAAGGCGTTTGTCACCGGGGATATCGGATGTTACACCCTCGGCTTCATGCCGCCGCTGTCGGCTATGGACACCTGTGTGTGCATGGGCGCGAGTGTGGGCAACGCCGCCGGGCTCAATAAAGTGCTTAAAGGTGAGGAGAGGCAGAAGGTTGTCGGGGTTATCGGCGACTCCACCTTCCTCCACACCGGGATCAACGGTCTCATGGATATGGTGTACAATAACTCCACCGCGACCCTGATTATTCTCGACAACGGCATAACCGCCATGACCGGACGCCAGGAAAATCCCTCCTCCGGCTACACCCTTGCCGGCGCTCCGAGTCCGATTGTGGATCTGGAGCAGATGTGCCGCAGTGTGGGGGTGAAACACGTGCGCGTTGCCGATCCCTGGGATCTCGACGCTACCCGCGCCATCATCAAGGAAGAGATGGAGCGCGAAGAGCCTTCCGTGGTTATCACCCGCGGTCCCTGCGTTCTGATCAAGCGCGATCTGGGGCAGCGCAAAACCCCGCTCGTGATCGATGCGGATAAATGCAGCGGCTGCAAGGCATGTCTGCGTATCGGCTGTCCGGCGATTGAATGGCAGGCGGACAACAACGTGGCCCATGTAAATGAACTTCTGTGTGTCGGATGCGGCATCTGCGACCAGCTGTGCAAATTCGACGCTTTCAGTATCAAAGACGACAAAGGAGGGAAGTAACCATGGCAGACAGAGTAACCAATATTCTCCTTGCCGGGGTTGGCGGACAGGGGATTCTCCTCGCCAGTGAAGTTCTCTCCGAGGTGATGATGCTCGCCGGCTACGATGTTAAAAAGAACGAAATCCACGGTATGTCCCAGCGCGGGGGGAGCGTGGTTTCTCACGTGCGTTTCGGCACTGAGGTGTACTCCCCCATTATCCCCGAGGGGGAGGCGGATGTGCTCTTCGGGTTTGAGCTTCTGGAGACCTACCGCTATCTGCCCCTGCTCGCCGAGCACGGCAGCGTGATTGCCAATCGTCTGCGTCTCATGCCCCCATCGGTATCCATCGGGGAGCAGGCATATCCTGCCAATCTTGAAGACAGAATTAAATCCCAGGTAGACAAAAGCTACATTGTCGATGGCCTGGAACTCGCTCTGCAGGCCGGGGATGCGCGTACCATGAACACCGTCCTTCTCGGGGCTCTGTCCACCATGTTTTCTGTGGATGAAAACCTCTGGACTGAATCGCTCCAGAAGATGGTGCCGCCCAAAACCCTGGAACAGAATCTGAAAGCCTTTGAGCTCGGCAGAGCCAACTGCGGGTAAACCTAACTGTTAACGAGACAGGGCAACCACAGGGACCTGCCCCTACGATTAAAAAATCGAAGGTGTATTGTATAATTTTCTGGTTATGCGGTGATTAGAATTGTCCGTTTTTGTAGGGGCAGGTCCCTGTGCCTGCCCTTGTTCCCCATTGCTACAAAATTTACCACGAAACAAGGGAAAACCTATGCTCTGGAATGACGAATTTGAAACCCTTCCGCGCGAAGCGATCGAGGCGCTCCAGCTCAAACGCCTGCAGCACACCCTGGAGCGGGTCTGTGCTACGGTGCCGTTTTATAAAAAACGCTTTGGCGAAGCAGGGATAAGCCCCGCCGATGTGCGCACCCTCGAGGATCTGCGCCGCTTGCCCTTCACTCTGAAACAGGATATGCGCGACAACTACCCCTACGGGCTCTTTGCCGTCCCCCTCGATCAGATCGTGCGCATTCACGCCTCCTCCGGCACTACGGGTAAACCCACCGTGGTGGGCTACACCAAACGCGACATCGACAACTGGGCGGAGCTGATGGCGCGCTCCTTTGCCGCCGCCGGAACCACCCGCGGCGATGTGATCCACAATGCGTACGGCTACGGGCTGTTTACCGGCGGCCTCGGCGCCCACTACGGTGCCGAACGCCTCGGTGCCTCGGTTATCCCCATGTCCGGGGGGAATACCCAGAAGCAGATGATGATCATGCAGGATTTCGGTTCTTCTGTTATCACCTGTACCCCCTCCTACAGCCTGTATCTCGCCGAAGCCCTCAAGGAGAGCGGCGTCGACCTGCAGAAACTCAAACTGCGCGTCGGCATCCTTGGTGCCGAACCCTGGAGCGAGGAGATCCGTGCAGAGATTGAGCGCAATCTGGGGATCAAGGCGATCGACATCTACGGTCTTTCCGAGATCATGGGGCCCGGAGTGGCGATTGAGTGCATCGAAGCGCAGCACGGTCTGCATATCTGGGAGGACCACTTCATCCCCGAAATCATCGATCCGGATACCGAAGAGGTGCTCCCCGATGGTGAACACGGTGAACTGGTGATCACTACCATCACCAAGGAGGGGATTCCCCTGATCCGCTACCGCACCCGCGACATCACTCGCATTATATCTGAACCCTGTATCTGCGGGCGTACCCACCGGCGCCTGGAGCGCATGAGCGGACGTTCTGACGATATGCTCATTATCCGCGGGGTTAATGTGTTCCCGTCTCAGATCGAAAGTGTCCTGTTCTCTATCGATGGTATCGAGCCCCATTATCAGCTCATTGTGGATCGCGAAGGTACCCTCGACACCCTTGAGGTTCAGGTGGAGGTGAATGAAAAAACCTTCTCGGATGAGATCAGGAAGCTCCAGGAGTTGAGCCAGAAGATCAGCCGCGCCATCAAGGATCTTCTCGGTATCACCTGCAAGGTGCGCCTGGTGGAACCCAAGACCATTGCGCGCAGCGAAGGCAAGGCGCAGCGGGTTATCGACCGGCGTCAACAGTAGTTTACTGCTTCGTTCAGAAGCAATAAAACGGAGGAACATATGAAAGTAGAGCAGATATCCATCTTTATCGAAAACAAATCCGGGCGCCTTGCTGATGTAACCCAGGCTCTGGGGGATAGTGATATCAACATCCGCGCGCTCTCGCTCGCAGATACATCCGATTTCGGCATCCTGCGTCTGATCGTGGACAAGTCCAATCTGGCGGAGAAAACCCTCAAGGAGCGCGGTTTCACTGTAAGCAAGACCGAAGTCGTAGCGGTGGAGGTTCCGGATCGCCCCGCAGGGATGGCAGGCATTCTCAAGATTCTCGACAGCGGAGATGTCAACGTCGAATACATGTACGCCTTCGTAGAACGCTGCGGCGGCAACGCGGTAATCATCTTCCGCTTTGACGACCCCGAAGCGGCAATCAAGGTGCTGACCGATAACGGAGTGCATGTTCTCGAAGGGCAACAGGTTTATAATATGTAGGTTCGAGGATCGAGGTACTAGGCCCGAGGCACGAGGCTGAAGGCTATAGTAATGGGAAATAGGGAATGGGGAATGGG
>JBNGCY010000053.1:4855-14673 GCA_049975505.1 Desulfuromonadaceae bacterium
GGGAATGGGGAATGGGAAATGGGGTTTTTGACTTTCACCTATTACCTATTACCTATTACCTCGGGACTATTACCTATTGCCTCGAACCTAGAGCCTCGAACCTTGTACCTTTTCTAACCGAAAGAAACACATGAGCAATACCGACAAAATATGGGATAGAGACCACGAGTGCATGAGCCGCGCTGCCCTGGAGCAGCTCCAGCTTCAGCGTCTGCAGCAGACATTGGTGCGGGTGGAGAACAATGTACCCTGCTACCAGGAGAAGTTTGCCAGGGCCGGGTTGAAGGCCGCAGATATCACCTCTCTGGATGACCTGCAGCGCCTCCCGTTCACCACCAAGGATGATCTGCGTCAGAACTACCCCTACGGGATGTTTGCCGTCCCCATGCGCGATGTGGTGCGCATCCATTCCTCCTCCGGCACCACGGGCAAGCCCACGGTCGTGGGATATACGCGCAATGACATCCGCATGTGGACTCAGATGGTGGCGCGCTTCATGACCGCCGCCGGGGTGGATGCCAACGACATCGTCCACATCGCCTTCGGTTACGGCCTGTTTACCGGCGCTTTCGGGCTCCACTACGGCGCCGAAGAGATCGGCGCTTCAGTGATTCCCATCTCCAGCGGAAATACCGACAAGCAGATCATGATCATGCAGGACTACCGCTCCAGTGCCCTGGTGTGTACCCCCTCCTATGCTCTCACCATTGCCGATCGCATGGAGCAGAAGGGGATCAGTCCCGAATCTCTGGCTTTAAAATGGGGCCTGTTCGGCGGCGAACCCTGGAGCGACGAGATGCGGCGCGAAATTGAAGAGCGCCTCGGCCTTCTCGCCACCGATAACTACGGTCTCTCCGAAGTCATGGGCCCGGGAGTGGCGGGGGAGTGCCAGCAGCAGCAGGGGATGCACATCTTTGAAGACCACTTCATCCCCGAAATCATCGATCCGGATACCGAAGAGGTGCTCCCGCGCGGCGCCACCGGCGAACTCGTCCTCACCAGCATCAGCAAAGAGGCGTTCCCCATCATCCGTTATCGCACCCGCGACATCACCCGTCTCGACTACACCCCGTGTGAATGCGGCCGCACCCATGTGCGCATGATGAAGACCATGGGGCGCTCTGACGACATGCTCATCATCAAAGGGGTGAACGTATTCCCCACCCAGATCGAAGAGGTCCTCTTCCAGATGGAGGGCTGTCAGCCCCACTACCAGCTCATTGTCGATCGCGTCGGGACCCTCGATACCCTCGAAGTGCAGGTTGAAGTCAATGAAAGTATCTTCTTCGATGAAATGCGCAAACAGCGCGAATTCGTGGATAAACTCCAGAAACAGATCCTTTCCGTCCTCGGCGTCGGGGCCAAGGTCAAACTGGTAGAACCCGCAAGCATCACCCGCCACGAAGGCAAAGCCAAACGCGTGATTGATAAGCGTAGATTATAGAAGGTTTGAGATTCGAGGTTCAAGGAGTAAGGTTAAATTCTTGTACCTGACACCTTGAACCTGAATCCTGCTCTTGTGAATTTTTACCCTTGACTTCAAAGCGCAAATGCTGGACAATCCGCCTCGTTCAAACGTCGGGGCGTAGCGCAGCCTGGTAGCGCACGTGCATGGGGTGCACGGGGTCGGAGGTTCAAATCCTCTCGCCCCGACCATTTAAAACAAGTACTTAGGCCACTTCTTATGAGGTGGCCTTTTGTTTTTAGTGCAAAGCAGGAATTTATCGGACTTCAACTGAGATTTTTTGTGCATTTGAAATTAACTTTACTGAGATAAGGGACTTAATGACTGGCATCAGCACGTTGTTCGTGGCTCTGGCGGCTTTCTTCTGGGGGCTGTCGGGGGGTATCGGCGGCATTTTAATGGCCGATGGCTGGGACCCCATCGTGGTTTCGTTCTATCGCGGTGCCATTGGTCTGGTATTTGTGCTGGTCTGGCTCGGGTTGCGTTCGCGCGGCCACGGGTTGGGTAATCTACACCTGTGGATGTGGTCAACGCTGGCCGGTCTCGGCGTCGCGGGTAATTTCACCTTCTATTTCATCGGGATTACTGAGGGGAGCATCGCCGTCGCGGCTACCCTGATGTACTGTGCTCCGGTGTTTGTGTATCTCATCTCCTTCATATTCAGACTGGAAAAACCCACAGCGGTCAAATGGATCGCCATCGCTATGGTGATGCTCGGCATTGTGTTGCTCACGCGTATATATGCCATTGAAGCGGGGGGGATCACTCCGGCCGGCGTCGTTGCCGGGCTTCTTTCCGGGCTTTCATATGCGTTATTTATTTTCGGCTTTAAGTATGCGGCCCCTCACGGGAGCCCGCAGGCGATTCTGGTGATCGCGTTTGCGGTTCTAAGCGCTGTTCTTGTCATCCTCGGAGATGGCTCACAGATTGTGGCGGTACCGGTATCACCTGAGTGGCCGCTCTTTGGTGTTCTCGGGCTGATTGGCGGGGGATTGTCGTTTATTCTGTACATCACGGGGTTAAGGCATACAGCACCCGCTGTGGCCTCCATTGTGGCCATGGTGGAGCCGGTTACGGCAGCGCTGTTCGGGGTTCTGGTATTTAACGAAAGTCTGGCGGGTGTGCAGATCCTGGGCATGGGCCTGATTCTGGTTACAGTCACGGCGTTGAGTGTATATTCAAGCAGACAAAATTGTGCATAAACTGTTCAGCAAGGGCTAATGGCACCCATTACAAGGGACACGACTGTTTGTAAATGGGGCCGTCCATGGCCGTTCGACTGTCGCCGTCCGTGGCGACAGACGCCCTTTCCACGGGTACCACAAGCCCTTGTTGGCATCGGATGATAAATAGTTAAAAATATCTAAAGGATTTTCTTTGCTGCATATCTATATTGATGCCGATGCCTGCCCCATGAAACAGGAGGTGTATCGCGTCGCAAAGCGTTATCAGTTGAAGGTAACCCTGGTTGCCAACTCGTGGATGCGGGTTCCTGCCGGGCAGGGAGTTGTTCTGGAAGTTGTGGATGCCGGGCCGGATGTGGCCGATGACTGGATTGCCGCGCATGTGGAACCAGGTGATATTGTGATAACTGCAGATATCCCCCTTGCGAGCCGGTGCCTGAAGAAGGGCACACGCGTAATCGGCACCACCGGAAAGGCGTTTACCGAAGACAATATCGGCGATAGCGTCGCTACCCGCGATCTGCTCGCGGAACTACGTGACGCCGGTGAGATAACCGGCGGACCGCCACCGCTGAAGAAAAGTGATCGCTCCCGCTTTCTGCAGCGCCTGGATGAAGTGATTCAGGCAATCCGGCGCGAACATCCTGAGAGGTAAAACATGGCACAACAGCCCCTATGGTTGATACCTCTGGTTGCAGGGGTGGTTTATCTACTTCTTTTCCTGCTTGAGCGGCGTTTCCCGCTACGGAGTGCAACGCGATCGGTACGGAGCAGAGTAGGGGTTAATATGGTTATTACCTCCCTGGCTCTGGGCACTGCGGCGGTAACTGTGAGCCCGGCGGTGGAATATCTGCTGGGATTGTCTCCTGAACCTCAATTCGGGCTGTTGGGAATCCTGCATTTACCTGTTGCGCTTGAGCTCAGTATCGCTTTTGTGCTGTTTGACTGGTCTTTTTACTGGTGGCATCGGGCGAATCATAGTGTGCCGCTGTTATGGCGTTTTCACAATGTGCACCATATAGATCCTGATCTGGACGTGACTACAACGTTTCGCTTCCATGTTGTGGAGATCGGCTATTCTGCAGCATTTCGTGCCATGCAGGTTATTTTCATCGGGCCGGCGGCATGGATGTACTTTTCTTACGAACTGGTGTTTGTCTCAGCTACGTTATTCCACCACAGCAATGTGAGGCTCCCGCTGCAGAGCGAGCGCAAGCTGAACAAGGTCTTTGTAACTCCCCGCATGCACGGCATCCACCATTCCAACGTACGCAACGAAACCAACTCCAATTATTCCACTGTGTTTTCCTGCTGGGATCGGCTGCATCACTCGCTCCGTCTCAATGTGGCGCAAGACGATATCCGCATTGGGGTGCCAGCGTATATGTATCCGGAGGATAACCACCCTATGACGCTGCTGAAAATGCCGTTTAATCAACAGCGCCCTTACTGGAGAGCCCCGCATGATATCCCCATGGAGAAACGTCCTGACACCCACCCGCAGCTGCGTATAACCGAGATGCAGAACTAAGTGGAGAGGAAAGCCGGGTGGTAAGGTGGCCTTTGCCTGTATTTTTCATCAGCATGTTTGACAATTAAGTCTGAGCGGTTAAGTTTAAGGATAGGCAGAGATTATCATTGTTGGATTTACTATCACTCAAGCCTATTGCTTAACCTTCAGGAGGTCAACATGCGGGGCAAGGAGATGAAAAAAATCCTGGCGGGGCTGGGGATTGCAACCCTGGTTTCTGCGGCAGGGGTTTCAATGCCGTCGCAGATTCACGCGGGTAGCGGTTGAGGGTCGAAAAACGACAGCGCGGTCAGCGCTGAAAAAGAGAAACAGCCTGCAGGCAGTGGCTGAAGCGGGCAAAGCGATGGTGCCGTGAGCACCGATAAAGAAGCAAAGCCAGCTGATAACGGTTCTGATAATGCCGAAAAGACCGATGATGAGCCTGAGAAAAAGCCTGCCGCAAGTGGTTGAGGTGGGTCACAGTGATCAGTACCGTGGGTACTGAAAATAGAATCGTTTTGAGTAACTGTTGAGTAAAGCCTTGTGGCACCCATCCCAAGGGACACTTTGCGCCGTCCATGGCCGTTCGACTGTCGCCGTCCGTGGCGACAGACGCCCTTTCCATGGGTACCACAAGCCCCTACCTGTAGTGGTGTAAATAGTTAGCATTTATGTTCATGTATATTGATACCTCTACCATCGGATTGGCATTTTCAATGTGTCAGTCCGTTTTTTTGGAGCCCTGAGCATGTCGATCGCGTTGCATGAAATATTTCCCGGTTGTTATGCGAAGCTTTCTCCGACGCGGGGGGAGTATTTTGCCCGGCATCTGCATATGGTGGAGGGATTCCCGCATATACTTGAAGAGGTTATGCCGGCGGAGGACATTCCTGCATATCTTCCCGATCTTGCCCGCCTTGAGTTGGCGAAATACCGCTGTGAGTGCAGCTCTTCAGGATCGGAGTTGGCTACAGACGTTCTATGCGTTAACCCGTCCCTGGAGTTGATTGAATTAAAGTGGAAGGGGTTAACCACGATGCTTGAATCCAGGAAGGCAAAGATACAGGAAGGCAGCGAATTTATCCTGGTCTGGAAAAAACCTCATGCATCCAGGTGCAGTATAGCTGTGGCCGCTGCGGATGACCTGCTCGCCCTGAAGCTCGTAGCTGAACACCACCAACTTGAGGAGATAGCGGCTTCACAGAAGAAGCCGGTGGGGGTGCTGGACCGGGCCATTGACAGGGCGGTTCACAGGGGGCTGCTTCTGCGGCCTGAATCCCGTCTGTATCGGGGCGTGGAGCCATTTCCGGTGCCGGATGAAACCCCGGAGCATTTCCTTAAAGCAGAGGCGTTCACCCTGCAGTGGCATATCACCCAGCGCTGCGACCTCAACTGCAGGCACTGTTATGATCGCAGTGATCAACAGGATGTCAGTTATTCCAAGGGGATAGCAGTTCTGGACCAGATGCGCGATTTCTGCCGCAGCCACCATGTGGCGGGGCAGGTATCGTTCTCGGGGGGTAATCCGTTTCTGAATCCATCCTTTATCTCTCTGTATCGTGCCGCAGTAGAGCGCAACCTTACCCCGGCGATTCTCGGTAATCCGGTAAATGAAGCACAACTGGAACAGCTTCTGGAGATTGAAAAACCGGTTTTTTACCAGGTCAGTCTGGAGGGGCTGGAACAGCACAACGACTATATCCGGGGAAAGGGAAACTTCAGGGCAGTCATAAAGTTTCTGGATCTACTCAAAAAGCACGATATTTTCTCTATGGTGATGTTGACCCTTACCCGGGACAACCTGGATCAGGTCCTGCCTCTGGCAGAGGTGCTGCGCGAGCGGGTGGATCTGTTTACCTACAACCGTCTGTCCATGGTGGGGCAGGGTGCTGACCTTCAGGGTGTCGATCGTGCAGACTACGCCGCATTTGTCAGGAAATACCTGGGAGCGTGCCGGGAAAATCCGATCATGGCTATGAAGGACAATCTGATCAATATAGAACGCCACAGGCAGGGGCTTGATCTTTTTGGTGGTTGTACCGGCTTCGGATGTGGAGCGGCGTTTAATTTTGTGTCTGTGCTCCCCACAGGAGAGGTGCATGCGTGCCGCAAGTATCCTTCACCTGTGGGCAATATTTACACCAGCAATTTGAATGATATCTACTATGGTGAAAAGGCTCGCGCATACCGGCGCGGTTCTTCAGCATGTAACGGATGCGGATTGCGTACGGTATGCGGTGGCTGCCCGGCAGTAACCTATGGACACGGGCTGGATCCGTTCAGCGCAAAGGATCCATCTTGTTTTTTTGTCAATAGATGAGCTCGCCTCATGACTGCGCCCGGACTTTCTTTTTTTATTCTAACAACTCTGTGCCTGATCTTCTGTTCACCTGCGCAAGGGGCATTACCCTACACTCTCCACCCCGACTCCGCTGATTTTGCAACAGATCAGAATCTCGCTGTTTCGGAGGCTAAGAATTCTACGCACACCAGGTTATCGCGTGCCCAAAAAGCCTGGGCTCTTAATCTCGGAGCCACAGGTGCGGTCATGGCCTGGGGCATAATCAACTGGGATTATTTTTCCCGTGCGCCGACGACGGAAAATGAAAAATGGTTCGGGCTTGAAACCAAGTCAGGCGGAGCCGATAAACTGGGACATCTGTGGGCCAGTTACGCTATGAGCCATGGATTTGCAGCAATCTACACCCGCATCGGGTATTCAGAATCGAAAGCACAACTTTACGGGCCTCTATCTGCTCTTGGAATAACCGGGTTAATGGAGGTGGGAGATTCCTTCAGTGCGGAACACGGTTTCTCCGCTGAAGATATGGCGGCGAATGTGGTTGGCGCCGGGATAGGCTGGCTTTTACTCCGCTACCCGAAGTGGAATGAGCGCATTGATTTGCGTTGGGAATATGCCCCTGAATTTAATGATTTAGAAGGGGATATCACCACCGACTATGAGCACTCTAAATATCTGCTTGCCCTCAAAGCGGAGGGTTTCGACTGCATCAGAAATCCATACCTTAAGTGCCTGGAGTTACACCTGGGTTACTATACCCGGGGTTATGCAGAGCATCAGGATTCAGGCGTGGATAAACGCCGGCGCTATATATATGCAGGAGCCGGGATCAATATGGGCAGGCTGATCAGGCATATATGGGATACTTCTGCCTTTAATTATATCCAGGTTCCGTATACATATGCCGAAGTTCGAACTTCTTTGGAATAACAGACTGAGATCGCACCAATATATAAAGAAATGCCGGCGCAGAATAACGCCGGCACGAAGAATCATTGCAGATTGACCGGTGCGACCTTTACCTTTGCTGATCAATAGCGCCAGTTGACCAGCACCATCATCGGGGCGACCTCGTTGGGCAGGCCACCAAACCAGTAGACGTTGTTTCTGATCACATTGAGCAATCCTACCTGTAGGCCTTTTTCCACGGTATCCGCAAAGTTTACCCAGCCCAGTTGAACCCCTTTCAGGGTTTCGGCATAGTTGAATATACTCCACTGCAGGCCGGAAAAACGCCCGGAGGCATAGTTGGCGAACCACGCCAGATGGGCGCCGGAGTAATTTTCCGCATAGTTGCCGAGTAGCCCCAGGCTTACCCCGGAACTGTTACCGCTGGAGCCGTTGATGACCCCCAGATTAAGAGCGCGCTGAGGATTTTCCCCCCAGATGTTGAGCGCAACACCTTTAATTATGGTATCTTCCGCGTGGATGGCGATATCCGGTGTCAGGCTGAGTTGAAAAGGTGCTTCCATGGTCTGGGCGTGTGCTGATACGCTGCACAGAGCAAAAAACAGGGTAAATGTAAGTATTTTCAGATTCTTCATTTGACCTCCTCGACTGTTTAACGCTGTAATCCCTGTCGCTATTACCACATAATATCATCTATCCCGGAATTTTGAACCTATGCATAGATTTAAAGCTGATTTTAATACCATTGCCCAATGCGGCGTTCTGGATAACGGCGGGGTGACACGTCTGGCGCTGACCCCGCCTGATCATGAAGCGCGCACGTTTCTCATTAAAAGAATGCGCGCTGCAGGGCTGGAGGTTCATATTGACGCGGTGGGCAATATCCACGGAGTGCTGCCGGGAACACACCCCGATCTTGCCGAGGTGGTTGTGGGTTCGCATCTGGATACGGTACCACAGGGCGGACACTACGATGGAGTGATCGGCGTCCTCGCGGGGGTGGAAGTGGTGCGCCGCCTGGGTGACGCAGATATCCGTCCCCGACGTTCCATCAGAATCATCAACTTCTGCGCTGAAGAATCGAGCCGTTTCGGGGTCGCAACCCTGGGAAGCAAAGCGCTTAGTGGCAAGATCGACATCCAGAAATTGAGGGAACTGAAAGACAGGGATGGAGTCAGCTTTGCGACCGCGCTGGAGCAGTGCGGATGCAATATTGCCGCTCTGGAGCAGGATATCCTGCATCCGGGGGATATCCACGCTTTTCTCGAACTCCATATCGAACAGGGCCGCCGCCTGGAAGAGGACGGTATCGATATCGGACTGGTAAGTGCCATAGCTGCACCTACAAGATTTGACCTGGTGATCAGCGGCAGAAGCGACCATTCCGGCAACACTCCCATGCACATGCGCCGCGATGCGCTCGCCGGGGCAGCTGAAGTGGTTCTTGCTGTGGAGAGAATCGCCACGAGCATGAGTGATTCAGGAGTGGGTACCGTGGGGGTTTTGGAAGTGGAGCCGGGAGTTATGAATGTAGTCCCGGGGCGGGTGCTTATGCAGATCGATATCCGTGACATCGACATGCATGCCAAACGTCAAGTCTGCAGCAAACTGCAGGATTGCATCAAGCAGATAGGTGCAGAACGCGATCTGAAGATTAAAATCCGAACCTTATGCGACGATACACCGGTGCCACTGGATGCGGAATTGCGCGCCCGCATTCGTCGGATAGCCGGACAACTCAACATCAGCAGCATTGAAATGCCCAGCGGTGCGGGACACGATGCCATGAACTTTGCAGACATTGCGCCCACAGCGTTACTCTTTATCCCCAGCATAGACGGCATAAGTCATAACATCCGTGAACAGAGTTCCTTTGAAGCGATTGAAAATGGAATTGCACTCTTATACACCAGCGTACTCGAGCTCGCACAGGACAAAGGGGAGTGAGTAAGACATATGAACGGCCTGTCATCGCATACGGAGGGGCTATATTAGTTCTTGCTGCGCTATATTGTTCTGTCAAAAACAAAAGTTTACATAATATATATTATGCGACGTTGAATTATATCGGGATCAACCCGGAGCGCGAAAAATTTATTATATACATCAAGGCGGTTGTGATAACCTTTCGCATTGGAATGTTACCAATATCCCCTGTTAGAATGGAGAAATTATGTCAAAGCAGTCGCGAGAAGAAGTTCTTGAATTTGTTCTCAATTCATCAGAACTGCCGACGTTATCCAATGTCGCGTCGCGCCTGATTACTATTACATCCCAGGAAGACACCACCATCAACGACATTGCATCACTGATCTCCAAGGATATGTCACTTTCCACCAAGCTGTTACGCGTGGTTAACTCGGCGTTTTACAGTTTTCCGCAGCAGATCGGGACTATCCAACAGGCAGCTTCCATTCTGGGTACTAATGCGGTTCGGAGTCTGGTTCT
>JBNGCY010000053.1:14773-18848 GCA_049975505.1 Desulfuromonadaceae bacterium
ACCCTGGTTGCCCCTATTGCCTTTCATCATCACCCGCATAAATATCCGGGCGATTCAAAAAAGATCAGACTTCTATGTCAGGTGGTTCATCTCTCCGACATGCTTTCCAAGGCACGCCGCTCTCGAAGCCCAGAAGAGCATGTGTCTGAATTCCGTCGCCGTGCCAGGCTAAAGCTCGATCTTAATGAGAAAATGCTGGGAAAACTGCTGGATGAAGTACATACCGAGGTGGAGGAAACGGCTAAATTTTTCAACATCAAGATCAAGCACCAGAAGTCCATTGCCGAAATTCTCCAGATAGCCAACGCCGAGTTGAGTGTTCTCAACCTCAGTTATGAGCAGATGAATCGCGAATTGGTGGAAAAGACCGTCAAGCTGGAGCTAATAACCAAAGAGCTGGAGAAAAAAAACGCCTTTCTGGAAAAACTTGCGCATATCGATGGCCTTACTGAAGCATACAACCACCGCTACTTTCAGAATTTTCTCGCCAAAGAGATAAAACGCGCGGATCGGAACGAAAGCAATCTGAGCGTGGTTATGATCGATATCGACAACTTCAAACCTTTTAATGATGCTCATGGCCACCAGATCGGAGATCAGATTCTGATTCAATTCTCCGAGCAGTTTCGCAATTCCATTCGCGAATACGATCTGTTTGCGCGCTATGGCGGCGAGGAATTCGTGCTTGTCCTTCCGGATACCGACGCCAACCAGGCTGCAGAGGTGGCGGAGAAATTGCGGGCCATGATAGCGGCTCACTCCTTTATCCATGAGCGCGAAACCTACCATATAACTGCAAGTTTCGGCGTGGCGTGCATAAATCCGGCGACAGAGAATTTCGGTAAAAATGAACTTATTGCACGTGCGGACAAAGCTCTGTATGAATCCAAGAAAAAAGGGCGTAATACGGTGACTGTCTACAGCAGCAAAAAAAAATGGTTCGGGCGTTAAAACAAATGTACAAGATTGCATAAACTTTTGCCAATTCAGTGTCGAAATATTTGCTATACTGAGCGATGTAAGTGAGAAAACGCCTCAAGCAACTAATGGAAGGGAGCCCAGACATGCCTCAGACAATCAACACTGCCCATCTGGAACAGTTTCGCGCAGAAGCACAGCGTCTAATGCAGCATACACGCCAGCGCCAGGACAGCATTTCTCAGCAGGAAAATACGCCACCGCGGGGTTACGAGGACAATGTCACCCTGGGAGAAACCGGCAAATCCGCCGGGTTGTACCGTGCTGACATGAAAATAGGTGAAGAACCGCAACTGGATCTGCTGCGCAGCCTGGTAATCAAAACCTTTGAAGAACAGGGTCTGGCGACAAAGATATCCATGGGTGACACCAGCGTGGATATTGAGAGCCTTACTCCGGAAGAGGCGCAGAAACTGGTGGCTGAGGATGGCTATTTCGGGGTGGAGCAGACTTCGGAGCGTATATTTCAGAATGCTGTAAGTATTGCCGGTGGTGATCCGTCGCGGCTGGATGCAATTATGCAGGGAATTGAAGAAGGTTTTGCCGAGGCGGAAAAAGCGTTTGGTGGCACCCTGCCCGATATCTCCTACGAGACCCGGGATGCGGTGATGGAAAAGCTGAATCAGTGGGCGGAGGAAAGTAAAGGCTAGGCTGAATATTTGCCCCGCTTCACACCTTAAGCCCCGGCGTGGGCTGTCAGCTCTTCGCGGCGGGGCTGATCCAGATTCGCGACATATTCACTCATCCCCCTGATACTGTTGCCGAAAAAATACATTTCGCGCGCATGGATATCTTCGGGCATGCTTTCGATCGGAGCAAAGAGCGGATCGTGACTGAGCAACCAGGCATACATGAACTGCCTCAGTTCCTCTTCCTGTGGCGTCTCCGCTTTTTCTCTCCCCTTGTGTTCCTGGAATAGGTGCGCCTCTCCCCCCACCCACATATACAGCTGTTGGCGCGCTGCTTCAAGATGGCGCATGGCATCATCCTGCATGGTACTGTGGGCGAATATCATGCGTTGCGGGCGCCGCTGCATAACCTTGCTTAAAGAGGTAAGGGCAATATCAAGATCAAAGCGCGGCGGGGTTGCAGGGCGCATATAGATTCCCTTTGGAGTGTTACAGCACACCCCGGCCACCTCTCCGGCAATAAGGAGATCGTCAAATATAAAACTCAGGTGGTGGGCTGCATGTCCGGGGGTCTGAAGGACATCAACTGGCAGATCTTCAAGTCTGGATGTGGAGATGATTTTTTCCACAGGAACCGGGATAATTTCGCCATAGGCCCGGGCAACATGGCCGAGGACCTTGAGTGAACCCTCCCACAGAGCTTTTGGCTCACACATGTGCCTGATCCCGGCCGGGTGACAGACCACCATAGCCTCGGGGAAATGGCGCAGCAATTCCCCGGTTCCCCCCGCATGATCGATATGTATATGGGTCAGAAGAACATAGTCGAGCCTCCTGACCCCAAGGCGGTGCAGTTCTTCGAGGAGAACCGGGATGGTCGTAAGGGGGCCCGGATCAACCACAAATGCACTGTTTGCATCCGCGTAGATCCAGGCACTGATGAAATTGCGAAACCCTTCGAGTTTATTCTGGTCAAGGTAGACCTGGTGCAGATTATTATATTCCATGGTAACTGTTCAGTAGAGCCTTGTGGCACCCATTCCAAGGGACACTTTGCGCCGTCCATGGCCGTTCGACTGTCGCCGTCCGTGGCGACAGACGCCCTTTCCATGGGCACCACAAGCCCGTACCGTTAGTAGTGGTGAATAGTTATATTTAGTGTTTAGCAATCTATGCGCACTCAGAGTAGCCGCAGGCATGGCATACGCAACAGCCGCCTTCGTGCTCGACAGGGCCACCGCACTCCGGGCATGCTCCTCCGTGGGAGGTGACACCCTCCTTGCCCTCTTCACTCTGCACATGCTGCTGAATCGCCTTGGCAAGAGCATCGGCGCATGAGGTGATCTTGTTGTTACCGAACCCTGCATGTTTATGGCACGAAATGCCAATGAGCTGCTTTACCGCCTGGCGTGCCTGGACGCCGCTGCGCCACGCCAGAGACACCAGACGTCCCAGAGCTTCACACTGGGATGCGGCGCACCCCCCTGCCTTGCCCATGGTGGTGAATACCTCGAACAGACCGTGCTGATCCTCGTTAATGGTGACATACAGGGGCCCGCACCCGGTTTCCATCTGATAGGTGGCGCCGACAAGTTTACGCGGTCTGTCACGTTTGCGGCTCTGCTTACCGCTCTCCACCGGAACATTGACGTTATCCTTGCTCTCCTTCTTGACCGACAGCACCTGATTGTCGCGTGAGCCATCGCGATAGATGGTCACCCCTTTGCACCCGTTTTCATACGCCATCATGTACACGCTTGCGACATCATCGCGGGTGGCGGAGTTACAGAAGTTCACCGTTTTAGAGACCGCGTTGTCCGTGTGGCGCTGAAATGCGGACTGCATCTTGATGTGGTCTTCCGGGGTTATGTCGTGGGCTGTGACAAATACCTCGCGTACATCTTCGGGGATCTGCTCAAAATCCTTGATGCTTCCTTTTTCGGCTATCAACTTCATCAGCTCGAGGGAGTAGAACCCGCGCTCGCGCGCAATCTGCTCAAACAGGGGATTGACCTCGACCAGGATATCGTTGTCCATCACCTGGCGTACATACGATACCGCAAACAGAGGTTCGATACCACTGGAGCTGTTGGCAATGATGGAGATAGTTCCGGTAGGAGCAATGGTGGTACAGGTGGCATTGCGGATCTCTCCCTTGCCGTGCAGATCGTATGTGCTCCCTTTGAAGTTAGGGAAAACTCCGCGTTCTCTGGCGAGGCACTGGGATGCCACATGGGCTTTATCGTTGATAAAGGCCATCACCTTCTCTCCCAGGCTTATGGCTTCATGGCTGTTGTAGGGGATGCCGAGTTGAATCAGCATATCGGCCCAACCCATGATTCCCAAACCGATTTTGCGGTTTGCGAGGGACATCTCACGGATTTTATCGATGGGGTAGTTGTTAACGTCAATGACATTGTCGAGAAAACGAGTTGCCAGGTTTACCGTCTCTTCCAGCTTTTTCCAGT
>JBNGCY010000054.1:0-18516 GCA_049975505.1 Desulfuromonadaceae bacterium
TTTGAAAAACGCGTCACCATACACGAACACGGCGGCGCTGGCTACTGCTTTTTCTCAATTTAGTGCGTTTTTGCGCATACTTCTGGACTCGTGCTCTGAATGAATAACTCCTGCTGTAGTGACGATATCGGTTCTGAACACATCATCTGGCAGGGCAGGCCGGCACCGCGCTGTTATACCTTTCGCCATTGGCGCCGCGCGCTGTGCTGGGGCGTGGTTCTGTTTTTAGCCCTGCTCTGGCAGGTATGGATGTGGCGTGTCTGTGCCCCGGATGGCCCGTGGATGCTGGTGTTTGTTCCTGCTCCGTTTGTGCTTGTGGCTTCAGGATTGAGCTTTGGGCGCCTCCTGCGCGCCCGTCTGGAATGGGAGCATATTTTCTACCATCTGAGTGATACCGCCCTGATCCTTCAACGGGGGAGAGTGGTGCAATTTCAGCGCTATCCGCATACCCACCTGCGGGACGTGCATCTGCAATTGCACGATGAAAAGAGTGCCAGTGGATTGGGATGGGTGCATGTGCAATTTGGCACTGAGCGTGTGACCCTGGAATGTCTGGAGGATGCACCGAAAATATATATGATTTTAGCACGGCAATTGCATCGTCACAGGGGTATGCACAGGGGTGCGCAGAGGGAAGAAAAAAGCAGAACATTGTTGTGAAAATAAGCGTTGACTTTTAGCCTCCCTTTTGGTCTATTTACGGGATTTACCGAATGTTTTAGCCGGATTAGGCGAGGGCGCATGAGCAGTAAATCATATAAAAATCTTTATCTGGAAACCTTTGGCTGTCAGATGAATGTGGTGGATTCCGAGTGGATTGCCACCATGCTTGCCGACCTTGGGTATCAACAGATAGACACCCCTGAAAACGCCGATCTTATCATCCTCAATACCTGCTCCGTGCGCGAGAAGGCCCAGCGTAAGGTTTACGGTCACCTCGGCAGTTTCAAACCCCTTAAGGACAAAAAGCCGGAACTGATTATTGCCGTGGGCGGATGTGTGGCGCAGCAGGAGCGCGAACGTCTGCTTGAGCAGGTTCCTTTTCTGGATATCGTATTCGGCACCCATAATGTGCATAAGCTCGCTGAGATAGTCCGGGATGTGGAGCACTCGCACCGGAAGCGCTGTGAAACCGAATTCAACCACAGCGCCGCACGCTTTGATGATTTCCCCGTGCGCCGTGATGTGAACGCGGTGAGCAAGTTTGTCACCATCATGCAGGGGTGCGACAATTTCTGCACCTACTGCATTGTCCCCTATGTGCGCGGGCGCGAGGTGAGTCGCAGCAGTGCCGAGATCATCGCCGAGGTAAAGGCGCTGGTGGCGCAGGGGGTACGCGAAGTCACCCTTCTGGGGCAGAACGTCAACTCCTACGGGCTCACTGATCCTGATGAGATGAATTTTCCCCAACTGCTCCATGCCGTGCATGGGGTGGATGGCCTGGAGCGGATCCGTTTCACCTCTTCCCACCCCAAGGATCTGAGCCCTGAACTGATCGAGTGTTTTGCCACGCTGCCCAAGCTGTGTCCGCAGATGCATCTGGCGCTCCAGAGCGGTTCCGACCGCATTCTGGATGTGATGGAGCGGGGCTACTCCCGCGCCGAATATCTGCAACGCATCCACGATCTGCGCCGCAGCTGCCCAAAGATCCGTTTAAGTACCGATATTATTGTGGGTTTCCCCAGTGAAACCCAAAGCGATTTTGCGGACACCCTCTCCATCCTCGATGAGGTGGAGTTCAGCGATGCGTTTACCTTTCTGTATTCGCCCCGCCCCGAGACCAAAGCGGCGTCTCTGGCTGATCCTGTTCCCAAAGAGGAGAAACAGCGCTGGTTTGATACCCTGCTGGAGCGCCAGAGGCAGATCAGTACCCGCATCTGGAGTCAGGATGTGGGCACGATTCAGAAGGTGCTGGTGGAGGGGCAGAGCCGCCACGGCGAGGGGCAGGTGTTCGGGCGCAATCTGTGGAATCGGATTGTGAACTTTGATGCCCCGGCAGAGCTGATCGGCACTGAGGTTGAGGTGGAGATTGTGCGCAGTCTTAACAATTCTCATCTGGGGCAGTTGAAAAGTGAGGAGTAAATGAGTAGCAAGCCCAAGCCGCAAGTTGATCTGAATACTTAAATTTAAATATTCCAAGTAGCATTTATAGCAATCAAGGATGCCGACACAGAAAGGCAGGTCTGAAAATTATGCAACCCATGAGCGATAAACATTTTTCCTTACTGCGTGAATTTTCCAACACCCCCAGCCCTTCCGGGTTTGAACAGCCGTTGCAGCGCATTGTACGGCGTGAACTTCAAAACTATGCCGATTCGGTGGATACCGATGTGATGGGTAACGTAATTGCATGTAAGCGCGCTGAAGCCGGCTCTTACGCAACGGAACGCGCCCTTCGGGTCATGCTTGCGGGTCACAGTGATGAAATCGGGTTTATGATCCACTACATTGATGAGCATGGATTTCTGTTCTTCACCCCTATCGGCGGGGTGGATGCGCATATTGTTCCGGGGCAGCGGGTGCATGTGCATACTAAAACCGGCCCGATTCTGGGGGTGGTGGGGAAAAAGCCCATCCATCAGATTGACCCCAAGGAGCGCGAAAATGTAGTGAAATTCAAAGCCCAGTTTGTGGATATCGGGGTGGAGGATCGCGATGCGGCTCTGGAGCTGGTGAGCATCGGCGACCCCATGACCTTTGTCCACGGTCTGGAACGCCTCCAGGGTTCACTCGCCACTTCACGCGCGTTTGACGATAAAATGGGGGCCTTTATTGTCATGCGCGTGTTGCAGGAAGTGAGTGCGCGCGGCGGCAACAAGGTGGATCTGTTCAGCGTGACTACCGTGCAGGAGGAACTTGGGCTGCGCGGAGCTACTTCGAGTACGTACGGGGTCAATCCCGATGCGGGTATTGCGGTGGATGTGGGATTCGCCACCGATTTCCCCGGCCAGGACAAGGCCGAGGTGGGCGATTTCAAGGTGGGGGATGGTCCCCTTATCGCCCGCGGTGCGAATATCAACCCGGTGCTGTTTGATCTTATTTGTACAACCGCGCAGGATAAGCAGATCCCCATTCAGATCGGCGGGCATGCGCGTGCCACCGGCACGGACGCCAACGCCATGCAGCTCAGCCGCGGTGGGGTTGCGGCAGCGCTTCTGAGCGTACCCCTGCGCTATATGCACTCACCGGTGGAGGTTCTCTCCCTCGATGATATTCAGGCAGCTATTGAATTGCTCACCGAGGTGGTGTTGCGCATTGATTCGGATACATCGTTTATTCCGACCTAGATAGTTCGATGGTGTCGCAAGAACTCACCAACTGCTGTGCCAGTATAAAGACAGGCGCAGTTGTCTCGCTGTTTCGACGTAAGTAGAAAGTGCTGAGTGGAAAGCGGAATGAACCCGGTACTCAGCACTCAGCACTATAAAGCACTACTAAACCACCAGTACCAGCATATCCATAAGGAGTACACCATGCTTGATTCTGAACTACGTGAAGGTCTCACATTTGATGATGTCCTGTTGATTCCGGCGCAGTCCGATATTATGCCGAGGGAAGCAGATCTGACCACAAACCTGACGGAAAAAATCAAGCTCAATATCCCCATCATGTCGGCGGCGATGGATACCGTAACCGAGGCGCGTTCTGCCATCTGCATGGCGCGGGAAGGGGGAATAGGAACGATTCACAAGAACATGTCGCCACAGGAGCAGGCGCTTGAGGTGGATCAGGTAAAAAAATCGGAGAGCGGCATGATCGTGGATCCGGTTACGGTAGAGCCGGAGCAGAAGATCTACGAAGCGCTGGAGCTGATGGAGAAATACCGCATCTCCGGGGTTCCGGTGACCAAAAACGGAGTGCTGGTGGGGATTTTAACCAACCGCGATCTGCGCTTTGAGCCGCAGCTGGATATGCCGGTGGAAAAGGTGATGACCAAGGATAATCTCGTCACGGTTCCGCCGGGGACCACTCTTGAAGAGGCAAAATTCCATCTGCATAAACACCGCATTGAAAAGCTCCTGGTGGTGGATGACGACTTTGCCCTGAAGGGGCTGATTACCATCAAGGATATCGAGAAGGTGCGCAAATACCCCCTGGCGTGTAAGGACGAGTACGGACGTCTGCGCGCTGCCGCTGCCGTTGGGGTTGGCGGTGACAGTATGGAGCGCATCGAATTGCTGGTTAAAGCCGGAGTCGATGCCATTGTGGTGGATACCGCACACGGACATTCACGCGGGGTAATCGAGAGCGTGGTGGAGATCAAGCGCTGTTATCCCGATCTGCAACTTGTCGCGGGGAACATTGCCACCGCCCATGCGGCGACGGATCTGATCAAAGCGGGTGTCGATGCGGTCAAAGTGGGGATTGGTCCCGGATCCATCTGTACCACGCGTGTGGTCGCCGGGGTAGGGGTGCCGCAGATTACCGCCATCGCCGATGTCGCCGAAGTTACCAGCCGTGCTGGTATCCCCCTAATCGCTGATGGGGGGATAAAGTTTTCCGGCGAGATCCCCAAGGCGATCACCGCCGGTGCGGACGTGATTATGATTGGTTCGCTCTTTGCGGGCACGGATGAATCTCCCGGTGAGACCATCCTCTATCAGGGGCGAACCTACAAAGCCTATCGTGGCATGGGAAGCCTGGGAGCGATGAAGCGCGGGAGTAAGGATCGCTACTTCCAGGGTGATGTGGATAGTGATGTGAAGCTGGTTCCCGAAGGAATCGAGGGGCGTGTTCCGTATCGCGGCACCCTTTCTTCCAATATCCACCAGCTGGTGGGTGGCCTGCGCGCCGGCATGGGTTATACCGGATGCGCGAACATTAAAGAGCTGCAGCAAAAGGCACGCTTTATGCGCATCACCAACGCCGGTTTGCGTGAGTCCCACGTCCACGATGTCAACATAACCCACGAGGCCCCCAACTACCGTATCGGACAGCCGGGTTAGAGGACATGTTTTTGTAACTGTTCAGTAAGGCCTTGTGGCACCCATTCCAAGGGACACTTTGCGCCGTCCATGGCCGTTCGACTGTCGCCGTCCGTGGCGACAGACGCCCTTTCCATGGGTACCACAAGCCCCCACCGGAAGTGATGTTGAATAGTTACCTCTTTTCTTTAATTACGGCTTGATTTGGCTGTTTCAGGGGCAATTCACGCATCGCCCCTGCGTCTTTAAATAATATCAGGAGTAATCATGGCTGATCTTCACAGTGAACGGATCCTTATTCTGGATTTCGGTTCCCAGTATACTCAGTTGATCGCGCGCCGGGTCAGAGAGGCGCACGTGTACTGTGAGTTGCACCCATTCGATATGGATCTTGCGAGTATCAAGGCGTTCAATCCCAATGGGATCATCCTCTCCGGGGGACCGAAATCAGTGTATGAGGAAGGTGCTCCCGCTGTGGAGGAGGCGCTGTTTGAGCTCGGCGTCCCGGTACTGGCGATCTGCTATGGGATGCAGTTGCTGATGCGCCATTTTGGCGGCAACGTGGTCTCTGCAGGCAAGCGCGAATATGGGCATGCTGAACTCCATGCCAAAGGGGAGCCGGGGCCGCTGTTTGATGAGTTCTTTGTGGATGGCAGCAGCCATGTATGGATGAGCCATGGCGACCATGTGGATGTAGTTGCTCCCGGGTTTGAAGTCGTTGCCGGGACCGGGAATGCGCCTGTATGTGCGGTGCAGAATGTGGAGCGCAACCTCTACGGAGTGCAGTTTCACCCCGAAGTTAACCACACCCCGCGCGGAGAGGAACTGATCAATACCTTTGTGCGTAAAATCTGCGCCTGCACAGGTAAATGGACCCCGGGGCGCATTATTGATGATGCCGTAGCACGGATTCAGGAGCAGGTCGGGGATGAACACGTGGTTCTCGGCCTTTCCGGTGGGGTCGATTCGTCTGTGGCCGCGGCCCTGATTCACCGTGCCATCGGCGATCAGCTCACGTGCGTATTTGTAGATAACGGTCTGCTCCGCCTTCATGAAGGGGATCAGGTGATGGCGACCTTCGCAGAAAATCTGGGGGTGAACGTTATTCGTGTGGATGCGCAGGAGCGCTTCATGGACGCCCTGAAGGGGGTTGCCGATCCGGAGCAAAAGCGCAAAATCATCGGGGGGATGTTTATCGATGTGTTTGACGAACATGCCGCCGATCTGCCTCAGGTGAAATGGCTCGCCCAGGGCACCATATACCCTGATGTCATTGAATCCGCCGGAGCCAAAACCGGTAAGGCGCACAACATCAAAAGCCACCACAATGTAGGTGGCCTGCCCGAGCACATGAAGCTCAAACTTCTCGAACCGCTGCGCGAACTGTTTAAAGACGAAGTGCGCGCCATCGGCGAAGAGCTCGGTCTGCCGCGGGGCATGGTGTGGCGTCATCCGTTCCCCGGTCCCGGGCTTGGAGTGCGTATCCTCGGAGAGGTGAAGCCGGAATATGCGGACATTCTCCGCCAGGCGGATGCCATCTACATTGAGGAGCTGGTTACCAGCGGTCACTACGACAAGATCAGTCAGGCTTTTGCGGTGTTTCTGCCGGTTAAAAGCGTGGGCGTGATGGGGGACGGACGCAGCTACGAATACGTGGTGGCGCTGCGTGCGGTGGAAACCAAGGACTTCATGACCGCAGGCTGGTATCCCATGCCGTATGCTGATCTGGCGCGGATCAGCAACCGCATCATCAACGAGGTGAAGGGGATCAACCGCGTAACCTACGACATCTCCAGTAAACCGCCCGCGACGATTGAGTGGGAGTGATTTATCCGCCCGAGTTTCTGAGTCCTGAATTGAGCAGGTATCTATGGAATGTAAGCAGCAAAAAGCCGTATTTCTGGATCGTGACGGCACTATCAACGTTGAGAAAGACTACCTTATCAATCCGCGCGAGCTTGCTTTTGTACCTGGGGCACCGCAGGCGATTCGCGCTCTGAATCGTGCCGGCTATCTGGTAGTGGTGGTTACCAATCAGTCGGGGATTGCGCGCGGCTACTTCAGCGTTGCCCAGGTGAACCGCCTGCATACCCATATGCAGAACCTGCTTCAGCAATATGCTGCATCAATTGATGCCTTTTACCTCTGTCCCCATCATCCCATCGCTGGTGATGGCCCCTACACCGGAAAATGCAAGTGCCGCAAGGGCGAGCCGGGGATGCTTCTCGCCGCAGCGCAGGATATGCACATCGATCTCGCTGCATCCTATATGGTGGGAGATAAAGTAGCTGACCTGGAAGCGGGTTTCGGTGCCGGCTGCCATCCCGTGCTGGTATGCACCGGCTACGGAGATGAAACCCTGCAGAATCCTGAAGTGCAGAAATGGCGCGAAGAGGCACGCATCAGTGTATGTGATGCCCTGCCCGCTGCAGCGCGGCATATTCTTGCGCAAGAGAGGTAAAGAGTTCGGGCAGCGAGTAGTAAATAGTTGCAGAAAAAGAATGCACAACCCTCCTTTACCTGTTTGACCCCGAACCTGCCTCAGGGTACACTTGCGCTTGTCTCTTAAGATTGACGGCTAAACTCACCTGAACTGAACATATTTGTAAACCCAAAGGATTAATAATGGAACTGACCTGTTTTAAGGCCTACGATATTCGCGGCAGAATACCCGATGAACTCGATGAAGAAGTGGTGTACCGTATCGGGCGCGCTTATGCCCAGCATCTTAACCCCCGGCGCGTAGTGGTTGGACACGATGTGCGCCTCACCAGTCCGCTTCTGGCCCAGGCCCTGTGCCTCGGACTTACCGAATCCGGTGTGGATGTGTACGATATCGGTCTGTGTGGCACTGAAGAGGTGTATTTTGCCACCTTCCACGAAAAAATGGATGGCGGCATCATGGTTACCGCGAGTCATAACCCCAGGGATTACAACGGTCTGAAGCTGGTGCGCGAGGAGTCACGCCCCATCAGCGCGGATACCGGACTGGTGGAAATCCGCAAGCTCGCAGAAGATGCGGACTTTGAGGATCCGGATCGTTTCGGCACTGTGCACGAGTTGGATGTGCGTGAAGCCTACGTCAAACATCTGCTTTCATATCTCGATACCCTTGATCTCCCCGAATTCAAAATAGTAGTGAATAGCGGCAACGGATGCGCCGGTCCTACCCTTGATGCTATCGAGCCCCATCTGCCATGCAGGATGATCAAGATCCACCATGAGCCTGATGGCAGATTCCCCAACGGGATTCCCAATCCGCTGTTGTTGGAGAACCGTGAAGTAACCACAAAAGCGGTGCTGGAAAACGGTGCTGATGTGGGAATAGCCTGGGACGGGGATTTCGATCGCTGCTTTCTCTTCGATGAAAAGGGGCAGTTCATAGAGGGTTACTATATCGTAGGTCTGCTTGCCGCCGCTTTCCTCGACAAGGAGCCGGGGGCGAAGATCATTCATGATCCGCGTCTGGTGTGGAATACCCTGGATATTGTCAAAGCCGGAGGAGGTATCGCGGTACAGAGTAAATCGGGACATGCATTTATTAAAGAGCGGATGCGCAAAGAGGATGCCATTTACGGCGGAGAGATGAGCGCACACCACTATTTCCGTGATTTCTCCTACTGCGACAGCGGCATGATTCCATGGCTTCTGGTGCTCGAGCTGATGGCGAAGAGCAAAAAGCCGCTCTCACAGCTGGTGGAGGAACGCATTGCCGCCTATCCCGCGAGTGGCGAGATCAACCGCGAGGTTAAAAACGCCCCTGAGGCACTCCAGGCACTGGAGAAGGAATACGCCCCCGCAGCTGAAAGCATTGAGCATGTGGATGGCCTGAGCATGGATTTCGGTAGCTGGCGTTTCAACCTGCGCAGTTCCAATACCGAGCCGGTGGTGCGCCTGAATGTGGAAAGCCGGGCGGATAAGGCCCTGATGGAGGAAAAAACCCAGGAACTGCTCAACTGGCTGGAAAAGTGGCAGAGCAGCTGAGTGGAGCTCTGAACTATGCAGCGATCCCTGATTCTTGCATCAACGAGCCCCTATCGCCGGGAACTCCTTGCGCGTCTGGGGCTTGAGTTCAGCGCGTTTGCACCTGAATTTACCGAAACCATTGATCCCGGCGTTGCGCCTGAGCTTCAGGTGAAGCATCTCGCTTTGGGGAAAGCGCGCAGTCTGGTCAAGGCCTGCCCCGATGCGTTGATCATCGGTGCGGATCAGGTTTTCTGTGATGCCTCCGGGCGGATTCTGGGTAAACCCGGAGATCAGTCTGGAGCCCAACGTCAGCTGGAGAGGATGGCGGGGAAAAAACATCATTTCTACACCGGGCTGGCGCTGGTCGATTCCGCCACCGGGCACACCCGGGTTTCGAGTGTGACTTCCACGGTGGTACTGCGCGAGTTGAGTTCTGCTCAGATACGACGCTATCTCGAGCGCGAGCGCCCCTTCGACTGTGCCGGGTCCTTCAAGGTTGAAGGGCTGGGTATCGCCCTGATGGAGCAGGTGACAGGCACGGACTATACCGCCCTTATCGGACTGCCACTGATCGCACTCACCACCATGCTGCAGGAGTTCGGGGTCGATCCTCTGGGCTGAAAATTTCCCGTCAGCACCTTGATAGAACTGCTTCTGTATTCAACCGCAACCCTCCAGTTCACCTTACCTGATTCAATAACGGAAAAATCTCATGAAGCACGCTGATTTTGTTCATCTTCATCTCCACAGTCAGTACAGCCTCCTCGATGGGGCTATCCGTATCCCCGAGCTGATTGACAAAGTCAGAGAACTCAACATGCCGGCGGTGGCGGTTACGGATCACGGCAATATGTTCGGCGCGGTGGAATTCTACACCAAGGCGGTTGCTGGCGGGATAAAGCCCATTATCGGATGTGAGGTGTATGTTGCGCCTTCAAGCCGGTTTGATAAAAAGAATGCGCGTGGTTCATCGGAAGCGGCGTACCATCTGGTTCTGCTGTGCAAAAATCAGGTGGGATACCGGAATCTGTGTCAGCTCGTTTCCGCCGCGTATCGCGAGGGGTTCTACTACAAGCCGCGCATCGACTGGGACCTGCTCAAAGATCACAATGAAGGGCTCATCGCCATGACCGCATGTCTTGGAGGAGAGATCCCCACCCTTATTAATCTCGGGTGTATGGATGAGGCGCGAAAACGTACCGAGGAGATGGCCCACATCTTTGACCGCGACCGCCTCTATCTGGAACTGCAGGAGAACAACATCCCCGAGCAGGCGATCGCGAATGCCGGCCTCATTGATCTCGGGAAGGATCTGGGCCTGCCCCTGGTGGCGACCAATGACTGCCACTACCTGACGCGCGAAGATGCGTATGCGCATGAAGTGCTGCTGTGCATCCAGACCGGTAAGTCCATGGACGATGAAAAGCGCATGCGCTTTCCCAACGACGGGTTTTATCTCCGCAGTGCCGATGAAATGCGCCAACTTTTCAGCCATGTGCCCGAGGCCCTCAGCAACACCGTGGAAATCGCCCAGCGCTGCAATGTGGAATTCGATTTCAATACCTACCACTTTCCTCAGTATGAAAAACCTGCGGACAAGACCCTGGACGAAGTGCTGGTGGAGATGTCCCGCGCCGGATTGAAAGAGCGCATTGCGGCGATAAAAGAACTCAATCCCGATTTCGGTCCTGAAGATGAAGAGAACTACCGCACCCGCCTTGAGCGCGAGCTCAAAACCATTATCGACATGGGGTTCCCGGGGTATTTCCTCATTGTTGCCGACTTTATCAACTGGGCCAAGGATCACAACATCCCGGTCGGACCGGGGCGCGGGAGTGCCGCCGGGAGTCTGGTCGCGTATGCCATCCGCATTACCGATATCGACCCCATGCCCTACGATCTGCTCTTTGAACGTTTCCTGAATCCGGAACGTATCTCCATGCCGGATATCGATGTGGATTTCTGCATCTACGGGCGCGAGGAAGTGATTCGCTTTGTGCAGCAGAAGTACGGTGAGCCCAATGTCGCGCAAATCATAACCTTCGGTACCCTGGGGGCGAAAGGGGTTATCCGTGATGTGGGCCGCGCCCTGAACATGCCCTACGGTGAGGTGGACAAGATATCCAAGATGGTGCCATCGGTGCTCAATATCACCCTGAATGACGCCCTCAAGCAGGAGCCACGCCTGCAGGAGCTCGCCAAAAAGGATGTGCGCGTCAAGGAGCTCATCAATATCGCCCTGCGCCTGGAGGGGCTTACGCGCCATGCCTCCACCCATGCCGCCGGGCTGGTGGTTACCCCTGAACCCCTCACCGATTATCTTCCTCTGTACACCGACCCGAAATCTGGTGGTCAGGCGACCCAGTTCGTCATGAGTTACGTGGAGAAAATCGGTCTGGTGAAGTTCGATTTTCTCGGACTTAAAACCCTCACCGTCATTGATAAGGCTCTGGAGTTGATCCATAACGCCAATAATCCGGATTTTGATCTGGATAAAATTGTCATGGATGATCCCAAAACCTACGATCTCCTGAGCCATGGGGATACCACCGGGGTGTTCCAGCTTGAGTCCTCGGGGATGAAGGAGCTGCTGATCAAGCTCAAGCCCAACTGCTTTGAGGACATCATTGCCGCGTGCGCCCTGTATCGGCCGGGTCCGTTGGGTTCCGGCATGGTGGATGACTTTATCCTGCGTAAGCACGGCAAGAAAAAGATCGAGTACGACTTTGAGCAGCTTGAACCCATCCTCAATGACACCTACGGGGTTATTGTCTACCAGGAGCAGGTCATGCTCATCGCCCAGGTGCTCGCAAATTACTCCCTCGGAGGTGCGGATCTGCTGCGCCGCGCCATGGGGAAGAAAAAAGCCGAGGAGATGGAGAAGCAGAAAGAGCTCTTCATGGCCGGGGTGCGGGAAAACAAACTGAATGAGAAAAAAGCGGAAGCGGTATTTGACCTCATGGCAAAATTTGCCGCCTATGGTTTCAATAAATCGCATTCGGCGGCATATTCCCTCATCGCATATCAGACAGCGTACCTTAAAGCCCACTATCCGGTGGAGTTCATGGCGGCACTGCTCACCGAGGATATGGAAAACACCGACAAGGTGATCAAGAATATCGCCGAAGTGCGCGCCATGGGGATCGATGTCCTCCCTCCAGATATCAACGCCTCCATCCGTTCCTTTACCGTGTATGAAAATGCGATCCGTTTTGGCCTCGGCGCGGTCAAAGGGGTAGGCAGCGCCGCCCTTGAATCCATCATCCGTGTCCGCGAAGAGGGGGGAGCCTTTCAATCGCTGCACGATTTCTGCGAGCGTGTGGATCTGGGCAAGGTGAATAAAAAGGTGTTAGAGGCCCTGATCCGCTGCGGAGCTTTTGATTCCCTGGGGGGTAAACGTTCTCAGTATATGCTTGCCCTTGAAGGAGCCATGGAGATCGGACAGAAGATCCAGCGCGAACGGCAACAGGGGCAGGAATCACTGTTCGAGATCGACGAAATGCTTTCTCATGGCGGCAATGGTTACTCCGATCTGCCCGATGTCGAGGAATGGTCGGATAAAGAGCTGTTGCAGTGTGAAAAAGAGGCACTTGGATTCTATATTACCGGGCATCCGCTCTCCCGCCATGCGGCGGATATCAAAAACTTCGCCACCTGCGACAGCGCCGGACTTGCGGATCTGGCGGATAAATCCGAGGTCAGGATATGCGGTATGGTCGCCGGTTCCAAGGAGCTCATGACCAAAAAGGGTGATCGCATGGCATTTGTCACCCTGGAGGATCTCGCCGGATCGGTGGAGGTGGTGGTGTTCCCTGAGGCGTTTCAGGCCGCGGCGGAATATCTGGATACCGACGAACCCCTTATGGTGTACGGCACTCTGGATGCGGGGGAGGAGAACAGTAAGATTCTCGCCAATGAAATTGTTCCTCTGGATATGGTGAAAGAACGTCAGACCAGCAAGGTGAAGATCAGACTCAGCACCCCTGGGCTCACCGAGGATCATCTGCGCCAGTTGAAGCACACCATGATGCGCTATAGCGGAACCTGCAAGGTGGAATTAAAGGTGGTGATCCCCAATCGCAGCGAGACCAGTATTGCCACCGCGCAGGAGCTGGGTGTGGCGGCAAGTGATGAATTTGTGCAGGCGGTGGAAAAATTGTTCGGATATAACGTTGTCACATTCGAATGATTTATATAGTATGCCTGAAATAATAACAGCGTAGACCCTTTATCCGCATACTGTATTGAGGATAAAATGTCGTACCTGGCGGATTGGGTAGAATATTGTTTTTTAATATAGGTAAAAAACGTGTCCTGAGCGCATATTTATGGAAGGAATAAAGGCTTTTCATCCTGCGTTATTGTGACACTGAACGGCATTACAGGAGATTTAGAATGCTGGCATATTTGGATTTTGAAAAACCCCTGGTTGACCTGGATAAGAAGATTTACGAACTGCGCGAGTATTCCACCGAGAACGTGGATTTCAGCAGTGAACTCCGAAAACTCGAAGCAAAAGCTGAGAAATTGCGGGAAGAAATATTCTCCAAACTGACCCGCTGGCAACGCACCCAGCTTGCCCGTCATCCGCGCCGCCCCTTTACCATGGACTACATCAACGGGATATTCACCGACTGGTTTGAACTCCACGGTGATCGCGCCTTTGCCGATGACCCCGCTCTGGTGTGCGGTTTTGCCCGTTTTGAGGGGCAGCCCTGTGCGGTTATCGGCCATCAGAAGGGACGCGACACCAAGGAAAAAGTGGTGCGTAACTTCGGAATGCCCAATCCGGAAGGGTATCGCAAGGCATTGCGGATCATGAAAATGGCCGAGCAGTTCGGTCTGCCGATCTTCACCTTTGTCGACACCCCCGGGGCATATCCGGGGATCGGGGCGGAAGAGCGCGGGCAGGCCGAGGCGATAGCGAGAAATCTGCGCGAGATGGCAGCGCTCAAGGTGCCGGTTATTGTCACCATTACCGGCGAGGGCGGCTCCGGAGGTGCCCTTGCCATAGCTGTGGGGAACCGGGTGCTGATGATGGAGTATTCGGTATATGCGGTTATTTCACCTGAAGGATGTGCTGCCATCCTCTGGAATGATGGTACCAAAGGTCCGCAGGCTGCAGAAGCTCTCAAGCTTACGGCCAAGGATATCGACGAATTGGGATGTGTTATCGATGGGGTGGTGTCGGAGCCCCTGGGAGGCGCACACAACGACGTGCCTCTGGCGTGCGAAAAACTCAAGGAGCAGCTTAAACACCATCTGGATGAGCTCAAAGAGCTCTCTGCAGAACAGCTCGTGGAACAGCGCTACGAGAAATTCCGCGCCATGACCATTGTCGCCGAAGGTAAATCCGAGGAGTAGGTCTTTGGGGTTCAAAAAGCGGTACAGGTGCCGCATGGTAGCACTCCACATACTGACATTTCCATTCCTGGCGGCGGCATTCATGCTCGCCTTGCTGGGGGGGTGCAGTGCCCCGCGCGTGCCTGAGCCGGTCCCCTCGGTGCATAAACCCGCGCCATCTGCGGGAGAACGCCTCAAGGGATGGCAGAAACCGTATGTAATCGATGGAACGCGCTATACTCCGCTGCTGAACCATGCCGGGTTTGTCCAGGAGGGAATCGCCAGCTGGTACGGGGATAAATTTCATGGGCGCAGAACCAGCAGCGGCGAAGTATACGACATGTACGCTTTGACTGCAGCGCACAAGACGTTGCCTATGGGCGTGTTTGTCAAGGTGGAAAATCTCGCCAATGGCAGCAGTGAAGTGGTGCGCATTAATGATCGGGGACCTTTTGTGAAGGGGCGGATCATTGATCTGTCCTATACTGCGGCTCGCAATCTGGATGTGGTGAAGAATGGTACGGCTCCGGTTCGGGTTACAGCGCTGGGGTATAAAAGGACCGATCCCCACGGCGATACTTATTTCAATCTTCCCCAGGATATACTTGAAGGGCCGTTCGGAGTACAACTAGGGGCGTTTACCGTGAGAGCCAATGCTGAGCGCCTGAGCGAACGCCTCAGACGTTATTATATATATGTAGACATCCAACCCGCAGTGGTAAACGGCCAGGAGTATTTTCGCGTCCGTGCCGGAAAATTCAATTCCCTTGAACATGCCGAACAGGCCCGCATCCGGATGCAGGCGGATGGCTTTGGCGCAGGCTTTGTGGTCGCGCTTGACTGAAACTGTTTTGGTAATACTTTCACAGGTGTTCAGTAAAGACTTGTGGCACCCATTCCAAGGGACACTTTGCGCCGTCCATGGCCGTTCGACTGTCGCCGTCCGTGGCGACAGACGCCCTTTCCATGGGCACCACAAGCCCATACCGATAGAGGTTGTGAATAGCAACATACGTTTTTACCCGTGCCCCAGAATCTCCCTGATCCATTCCTTTTGTACCGCCTTCAGATGTTTGCTGAACAGAAGCTGGCGTGCCTGCTGCTGTGGTATTGAAGGAAGAAAACGCATAAACAGCGCTTTCGGGGTGTGGCGGTTGCGCAGGATGGCGTGGCGAATGTTGGGACGCTTATTCCAGCGCGGGTGCCTGGCGATGGCAATAATGCTCTCTGTCGCCACATTCTGGCCGTGGAGAAAACGGTAGATGGCTGCTTCTTTCATGCGCGGGTTATTCAGACAGGGTTCAATCAGCCGCGGATGCCCATCAAGCATCAGGGCTTCAAGTACCGGATAGGTGGCGCGGCGCGCCAGGGTGATCTTGTTTCCCAGCGGTGCCGTGGGCAGACGCCTGCACAGATGGTGTTCAGCAGCGATCCGCACATCAGCCGCCTGACCCGGCAGAATAGCAATGTTGAGCAGTTCCAGTAGATGGAGACGTTCAAGGACGATTTTGATCTGCTGCGGATTGATGTGCGGATGCGCGAGAAGCTGGATTGCCACCGCGCGTGTGCGGCCTAACTTGTGCCTGCAGATATGTGTGAGTATGGTGCTGTCAAGATCGCGGCGCTGGAGCAGATACTGCAGGTGTTCTTCTTCGAGACTGATATTTCTCAGTGCCGCATGGATAACCTCGGCTTCGTCAGTGCTGAGCACGCGATGCAGTTCCGCAGCTGAGCAGGTAAGGGCACGCTTCAGAAGCGCGGCATGTTCCAGCTTTAACTCTTCCGTTGAACCCATCCGGATCACCTTTTATGTCCTCGAGCCTCCATCCCATGGAGGCTCTACTTTTGTGGCTTTGGCTTCATTAGCAGTCAGGACTTGGAATCAAAGAAACCGTAATTACCCAGAAAGTCCTGCTTGAATGCCGGATAATCGTCGTTTTCAATTGCGGTGCGTGCCTGAGACACCATGTTTAAATAAAAATGTACATTGTGGATAGCTGCCAGGGTGGCTGACAGAATCTCGTTAGCATTGTACAGATGATGCAGATATGCGCGGCTGAAGTTGCGGCAGCAGTAGCAATCACATGCCGGATCCACAGGGAAGAAATCGCGCCGGTAACGCCTGTTGGTGAGGCGCAGCTTCCCGTGCGAGGTGAACAGGGTCGCACTCCGGGCGTAACGTGTGGGGATAACGCAGTCAAACATATCCATGCCGCGTTCTATACTCTCGAGGATATCTTCCGGCAACCCGACCCCCATGAGATAGCGCGGCTTATGCGCTGGAAGAAAAGGTTCGGTGTAGTCCACCACGCTTTTGAGCAGTTCCAGCCCCTCACCCACACTTACGCCACCCACGGCGTATCCGGGCATATCCATCCCCGTGAGCTGCTCCGCACATTCGTGCCGCAAATCAGGGTAGATGCTCCCCTGTACAATAGGAAACAGTGCCTGATCCGGGCGTGCATGTGCTTTGCCGCACTCCTGCGCCCAGCGCAGGGTTTTGTGGATCGACTTTTTTGCATACTCATGACTGGACGGGTAGGGTATGCACTCATCGAAAGCCATGATAATATCGGCGCCTAAGTCGTTCTGAATGTGCATTGCCTCCTGCGGACCGAGGAATACATCCTTGCCGCTGATTTCATGTTTGAAATATACACCGGTATCGGTAATTTTTTTCTTCGGCAGGGAAAAAACCTGAAACCCGCCGCTGTCGGTCAGGATAGGCTTGTTCCAGTGCATGAATGTATGCAGTCCCCCGGCTTTTTTGATCAGCCCTTCTCCCGGTTTAAGATGAAGGTGGTAGGTGTTGGAGAGAATAATCTGTGCTCCGGCGTTTTCCACCTGATCCGGGGTCATGGCTTTGAGAGCTCCGTGGGTGCCGACAGGCATGAAAATAGGAGTCTCTATTACTCCATGAGGGGTGTGAAAACGCCCACGTCTGGCGCGGGTGTGTTTGTCGGTGTGTATCAGATCGAACTTGAACATGATAGGATATATCCTGTTTTATGGATAGATAACGGGGCGAATGAGGCGTTTGGAAGTGAAATCCCGAAGTCCGCTCATAACAGCAGCACAGTAGCAAAAGGGTATGAATAAAGCAATCTGCTCACTGTGTTCTGCACATAATCCGTCAGGATTACCAAGATGATAATTCAACGTGACGATCTGACCTCACAGCTCGCCGCTGCTGAGTTTGCGCGCCTGCGTTTCGAATGTTGCATGCAGGAAGATATCGATCTGGATTTGTTCACTGTGCTGCGTCTGCGCCGCCGCCTGCGCTCCGTAGCACAGGAGGTGTTGCATCAGATGTTCAGGCGTATATTTGAACCGCTTCTGAGCACCGATCCGGTCGCGCTTCGGCGTTATCAGAAAGGGGCACCGGCATTTGTGATAGCCCCTGAAACTGTGGAGCCGGGTCACTATTCTGCGGGTGACATCTGCAGCTTTGAAATATATCTGTTTGGAGATGTTGCGGTTCTGGCTTCCGGCCTCATTGAAGGTTTCGCAGCTCTGGGAAAGGCGGGCCTGCGCCTGGACGCGGGGAAATACAAGCTGGAACGGGTATGCGCCGCTGATGCAGGGGGGCATTTTATCCCGGTCTGGCAGGCAATGCAGGGCGGAGATGGGCACAATATACCTCAGCTTGATCTGGGCTGGTGGCTGGGGGGGCAACCTCAGGCTTGTTCTAGGGTGAAACTAGAATTCAGCACCCCGGCCCGGCTTCTCACGCGCGGGCGCCCCATGTTTCATCCGGATTTTGCGCACCTGTTTCCTTTTGTCCTGCGCCGGGTGACTTCGATGCTCTATATCCACTGCGATACAGAATTGGATCCCCGGCATCTGGGGGTGGATTTTGAGGTCATAGAGCTGAACGAGGCAGAAAACACCCTCCACTGGCACGACTGGCGTCATTTGCACCGGGAACATGGAGAGAAGATTCCTGTGGGAGGAGTATATGGCAGCCTGATCCTGGAGGGGGATATAGCGCCCCCCTTGCTTTCTATGCTTCAGCTGGGCAGTCTGTTTAATCTGGGGAAGAACGCGGCCTACGGTGCGGGAAGCTATGTTCTCAAGTATGAGGATTGATGTTTTCGCAGAAAGTAAAAAATCAGATGGCTAAGCAAAAAGCGCCAAATGCAAGGCGCGTGATTGTCAAGCAATGAGGCGTACTTACGTACGTCGAAGCAGCGAAATAAGGTTCTATTCTATTTTGTGTGGGTGATCTGACAGCCGTTTACTGAAGTTCACCCACAATATATAGTGCCCTAAGTGTTAATTT
>JBNGCY010000055.1:0-17433 GCA_049975505.1 Desulfuromonadaceae bacterium
TTCGACTGTCGCCGTCCGTGGCGACAGACGCCCTTTCCATGGGTGCCACAAGCCCCCGCCAGCAATAGAATCCAAATAATTATTCCGCCCCATCATAGCGATTCACCCATTCTTCATCCCATGAGTACAAATTGAAACGTCCCGGCCCCAATACCAGAAGCCACAATGTGGCTGAGAGTAAAATATAGTCAAGCACACCAGGCATATATATGGTGTAGTGCCAACCCAGGAGCAGAACCAGCAGCAGGGCAGATACGCGTCCCAGTATTCCGAACAAGAGCAACGCGCCACAGGCCAGCATGCCATACAGGGTAAAAGGATGCGCAGGCAGGGGGGATGCAAAGCTCAGCGGAGACCAGAACATCCACAGCATGAGCGTTGCTGCAAGAACGACACGCACGCAGGGCTGGACAACAACGCCCATGAGATTTTCCCCGCGTTTCAGCACAAAGTGGTTTAAGCGGGAAGACTCTGAAATCCGGCCGCTGACGCTCAGCCAGTCGAGGATAAATCCGCCTAAAAGCGGGAGCATAAACACAAATCCGCCTACATGGGTTGCGGGTGGCTCAAATACGGGAAATAACACCACAGCGATAAAGCCCATCTGAAAACCCGCTATGGCGCGGCGGGAGCGTTTGGGCCTGAGTTCGAACAGCGGCAGACCTGCTGCACGCCGATATCTCACTCCGAGCTGGAACACGTAGTATGCACAACTGACACCAAGGTAAGTCCAGTGAATCCTGCCATACCAGAAGGCAAGGAGTGGTGCAATCGCAAGGCCCAGCGCATCGAACAGCGTATCCAGCTGTGCCCCCATGCGGCTAACCTGTCCGGATTTGCGCACTGCATAACCATCGAGTCGATCTATTATGGCGGAGAGTGTATAAAAAGCCCCAGGAACAAAGGCTACAGCGCCGGGAGGCTGCTCCTGAAATAAAAATCCTCCCGTACACGCAATGAGCCAGCCGCGTATTATGGTTAATCTATTCGCCAGCCCCAGACGCGGATACATGGAGGTTCCTGAGGGAGCGCAGTTCAGGGGCAGGTGTCGGCTGGTCTCGTACAGTACCAGCATCCAGAGCACAGCAGCCTGCAATACCCATTGCAATGCCGCACTCCAGCCCCAGCCCCAGCCGAGTATAAGCCCGGCTAAAGTCAGAACAACCCAGCCACTGACGGCAAGATTCTTGATATCGCGCAATATGGCGGCAGGAAGAAAGGGGTTTTCATGCGGAGACGGTATGCGTATATTCACATTGTTCATTTAATGGTACTTTCACACAAAATATCAAAGCCAGTGGCAACGCAAATGGCGCAAGGCTAACATAGACACAAACATTCAGGGCATTGTTCATCGCAAAAACACGTAATATCAAATTGAACGGATTTATACCTTGGATCTGCAATCTACACCTTCAACACCCGCGGTGGAATCAAGCCCGTCAACACAAACGCAGAATAAATGTACCGTCATCCTGGTCCATGGCTTTTTTCGTACCCGGCGCGATATGGCATTTCTGCAGCGTGGCTTGGAGCGCCACGGCTACCGGGCCATAAGCGTGGAACTTCCCATCACCTGCGGCACCATCGCAGACGGAGTTGCGGCGCTGGATCTGCAACTTGATCAGGAGCAGCTCCAGGGCGAAAGAATTGCCTTTGTAGCTCACAGCATGGGCGGGCTCGTGGTGCGCACACTCATAGCACAAAAGCTTCAGAACCCCAGCGCCACACCTTTGGATATCAGCCACTGTGTATTTATTGGCACTCCGCACCGGGGCACACCTCTTGCCGATCTGGCTCTGCATATCCCCGGCGTCGGCCGGTTTTTCAGGGCTCTGTACGATCTACGCATCACGCCACAGGGTTCGTGGGCTGCAGCGCTTTTACATCCATCTGAGAACTCCAGCATACATACGGATCTCAAGGTGGGAGCCATCGCCGCAACCCGGGCCTTCATCCTTCCGGGAAGATTTTTTATCTCAGACGTTAACGACGGCATGGTTCCCCTCTCATCTGCTTTACCCCCGGATGCAGATGCGGTTGTACAGCTTCCCTACAATCATGTTACTATTCATAAACGTACTGCAACCCTGAATGCCATTGTGTCCTTTCTGGAGCGGGCGCAGTTCTTCTGACAAACATGGTCGCAAAACCATCCGGCCTGGAACATCATAAAATTCATTTGGAGCACAGATCGGACGACACTATGGATCGCCACGCCCCCTGTCCCCGTGAAAGCATATCACCCGGAAATTTTCCACAGCTCTACAGCCGGCCACCACGCCTGTTTCCGCCATATCTGGTGAGCACATGTGCCGCTGGCATATTCACTCTGACAGCAGATATTGGCCCGGCATTCGGCGCCGCGCTTCCATCGGGGGAGTCTTCTCCGGCAACACAATTTGATGTGATCCTTCTTGTCGTATATGTCGCCCTGGCCCTTGGATTTTCTTTCATGTGCTCCGTGGCTGAAGCCGTACTCCTGAGCATCACCCCTTCCTTTATTGAGGGTCACAAGGGTACGCATCCCCGCCAGGCGAAACTCCTGAAGCAGGTTAAACAGGATAACATCGACCAATCGCTGGCCGCGATCCTGACCCTTAACACCATCGCCCACACCGTTGGCGCCATCGGCGCCGGTGCCAAGGCCTCCGCAATCTTCGGCAGTGCCTGGTTCGGTCTGTTCTCCATGGTTCTCACTCTCGCCATTCTGTTTCTCTCTGAAATCGTCCCCAAAACCATCGGCGCCCTGTACTGGTGCAAACTCGCGTGGCCTGCCGCGCTCTTCATCCAGTTCCTGATCCGGACCCTGTATCCGCTGGTGTGGATCTCTGAGCGTCTCACCCGCATCATCTCCCACGGTAAAACACTGCACGTGTTCAGCCGGGATGAATTTCTCGCCATGACGCGCATGGGGGAACGCAGTGGTCAGATCAACGACAAGGAAAGTCGCATTATTCGCAACCTCTTTCGCTTCGATAACTTCCGCGTCCATGACATCATGACTCCACGCACGGTTATGGTGGCCATCAACGGCAACATGAGTGTGGCCGAAGTGTTTGACTTTGTGGTCAGGCAACCGTTTTCCCGTCTGCCCGTGTATCAGGTCGATATGGATGATATCAGCGGATTTGTGCTGAAAACCGACATCATGCTCGAAATGGCCCAGGGACGTGACAGCACGCAAATAAAAGATATCGCCCGGGATATGCTTACCGTACCGGAAAGCGTTTCACTCTCCATGCTTTTGGAGAACCTGCTCAAAGAGCGCCACCACATCGCCCTGGTAGTGGATGAATACGGCGGCACCGAAGGCCTGGTTACCCTTGAGGATCTGGTGGAAACATTAATGGGGATAGAGATCATGGATGAAAGCGACACTGAACAGGATATGCGTGCCGTGGCGCGGCGCCTGTGGCAGGAACGCGCCCGGAAACTCGGAGTGGAGACAGAAGTAGCGGAACAGATAAAACATAGCGGATAGGGCACGCCGGAGTTCTCCTACAGAAAGCTCACCAGCATTCGTATCCCGACAATGAGGAGAAATACGGCGAACATCCTTTTCAGCCGCTCCACAGGCAGACTGTGTGCGAGACGCACCCCCAGCGGCGCAGTAAACACACTCGCCAGGGCTATCCCAACCAGGGCGGGAAGATAGACAAACCCGAGGCTCAATTGCGGCAGACCCGAAACCTGAGTTCCATTGAGGATATATCCGCACGCTCCTGCAACCGCTATGGGGAACCCGATCGCCGCAGAGGTCCCGACCGCGGTATGGATAGGCTGATTGCAGCGCACCAGAAACGGTACCGAAAGTCCGCCCCCGCCAATTCCTACCAGGCTTGAGATACTCCCGATTACAGCGCCCACCCCTATCAGACCTGCACGCCCGGGCAGAGAATGTTTTGGTTTCGGCTTAACATTCAGAAACATCCGCCCGGCCACGTAGAAGATAAACAGCATAAAAAACACACTCAGGATCCGGCTGCTGAGCTGCGCCGCAATCCACGCTCCCAGAAAAGTCCCGCATAGAATCCCCGGAACAACAGAACGCACCACCGGCCACAGTACCGCCCCGCGCGCATGGTGGGAGCGAAAACTGGAAACCGAGGTGAACGCAATGGTGGCAAGGGATGTTCCCACTGCCATGTGGAGGATGTAGCTCTCGGGAAACTGCTGCAGGGAAAACAGCAGCGCCAGCAAAGGTACAATCACCACTCCACCACCGACGCCGAACAAACCGGCGAGCACGCCTACAAAAGCTCCGGTAAACAGATAAGCTATCCAGACCATAAATTTTTCTCCGGGATCAATACTTTTTACATGCGGGTTCTTTTTACCACCGAACCTGCAGCATACACCGTCCTGAAAATGAAACAAATAATTCAATTCTGCCAAACCCTCTATGGCAAATTTGTCCGGATAAGTTACAATTAACCACTGATCCAAAATCTTTTATAAAAAAACTGCGGTAGCTGTTCTGCAAGGGCTTGTGGCACCCATTCCAAGGGACACTTTGCGCCGTCCATGGCCGTTCGACTGTCGCCGTCCGTGGCGACAGACGCCCTTTCCATGGGTACCACAAGCCCTCACCGGTAGTGGTGGTGAATAGTTACAAAACTGCAACAGAGACCAAAGGAAGACAAAATATGCAGGATAAAATTCGCCTCGGTATCAGTTCATGCCTGCTGGGGCACAATGTACGCTTTGACGGTGGGCACAAGATGAACCGCTATCTGCACGACACCCTGGCCCCCTATGTCGAATATGTCCCGGTGTGCCCGGAGGTTGAAATCGGCCTGACCATCCCGCGCCCGGCTCTGCGCCAGGTTGATGCCGGCGACGGCAAAGTACGCCTGGTGTTCTCCAAAACGGGTGAGGACATAACTGAACGCATGCAGCAGTGGGCGCAGAAACGCATCATAGAGCTGGAATCTGAGAATCTCGACGGTTTTGTGTTCAAAGCCAACTCCCCCAGCAGCGGCATGGAGCGGGTCAAAGTATACCCGTCGGGAAAAGGGATGCCACGCAAGGATGGGGTGGGCGTGTTCGCCGCCGCGTTCATGGAACATTTTCCCCTCCTGCCCGTGGAAGAGGAGGGACGTCTGAATGATGCGGCCCTGCGCGAGAACTTCATCACCCGCATCTTTACCCTGCAGCGCTTCCGCCACATGCTGGAACAAAACCCGGGCTACGGCGACGTAGTGGATTTTCACACCCGCCACAAGCTTCTGATGATGGCTCACAGTGTGGAGACCTACCGCGAAATGGGACGCCTGGTGGCACAGGGCAAGGAGCTCGACTTTAACCAATTTCTGCAGGAATATCGCACCCTGCTTCTGAAAGGGCTGCGCCTGAAAGCGACAGCCAGCAAGCACACGAATGTACTTCATCACATTCTGGGATATTTCAAGCGCGATTTAAGCAAAGATGAAAAACAGGAAGCGGTGGAACTCATCGCTAACTACAGACAGGAGCTGGTGCCCCTGATTGTGCCGGTAACTCTGTTAAACCACTTTGTACGCAAATACGAGCAGGATTATCTGGGTCAGCAAGTGTACCTCAGACCTCATCCTAAGGAATTGAAACTGCTGAACCATGTTTGAAAAATGCACACCAGGGCAGGGGGGAGGTTTTATGCAACTGAACCAGACGGCGAAAAAGGAGATCCTCATAGCCGGAGCCACCGGTTATATCGGGCGCAAGCTCAAACTGCGCCTTATGGAGCACAACGACCTCAGTCTGCGCCTGCTGGTGCGTGATCCGGCGCGTCTGAGTGCTGCTGCCCGCCAGGAATGCAGCGTTGTCAAAGGCGACACCTTTGATACCGACAGCCTCGATAATGCCGCCGCCGGGATCGATACCGCCTTCTACCTCATCCACTCCATGGGCAGCGGAAGTGACTATGCCCGCATAGACCGCATCAGTGCCGAGAACTTTCGACGTGCATGTGAAAATGCCGGAGTAAAAAAAATAGTCTACCTGGGTGGTCTGGGAGAAAAGGAGAGCGCCAGCGAACACCTGCTGAGCCGCATCGAAACCGGTGAAATTCTCAGTGCCACCCAAAACGACATCACCCACACCCTATGGCTGCGCGCCGGGGTGATCATCGGCGCCGGGAGTGCCAGTTTCCGCATCATCCGCGATCTGACCCGTAAGCTTCCGGTGATGATAACCCCGAAGTGGGTCACCACCCGCACCCAACCCATCGCAGTGGATGATGTTATCAACTATCTGGAAGCATCCATCGACCTGGATCTGCAGGAGAACATCAAGGTGGATATCGGCACCAGTGCTACCGACTTTCGCGGCCTGATGTACCAGGCCGCCACCAGCATGGGGCTGAAACGCCGCATCATTCCCCTGCCTTTCTTCAGCCCGCACCTTTCTTCATACTGGCTCGTTTTCATCACCCAGGTGCCGTTCAGCATCGCGTCCGCACTGATCGAAGGCCTCAAATCAGAAACCGTGGCCACCAATGACAATGCGGCGGTATATTTCCCCCACATCCACCCCATGTCACTGGAGCAGGCATTTGCCAAAGCCCTGCAGGAAACCGCGCTGGATTGAGATAAATAAATATCACAAATGACAGCACTTGCGCCGGTTGATAAACAGGGCATTCCCACTGATTTTTTTTGCCTGTTTTTTTGCCTCTGTCGCCAGAATGGAGATATCGTGCTGGGTGCATTTGCAGTTTTTTGCATCAAAACGCGTTGCCCCCACAGACAAACTTATCAGGGGATAAAAGGTCTCGTTGCCGCGCCTATCCTGGGCGCTTATCCCTCCCTGTGTACGATGTTCCTCGTCATACAGTTCCGGTACCCGCTCTGCAAAGGTATCCAGGATATGTGAGCAACGCTGTTCCCAGTCACTGCTGCGGAACACCACCATAAAATCATCCCCGCCTATATGTCCGATAAAGTCGCAATCCGGGTTACAGTAGCTCTGCAGCACTTCACTCACCAGGCGGATAACCATATCACCGCGACTATAACCGTAGAGATCGTTAAAGGGCTTGAAATTATCCAGATCGAAATAACACGCGCTGAACGCTTTCTGCGCGGTGATCAGGTACTCGATATGTTCATTAATGGGGACATTGCCGGGTAGCAGGGTCAAGGGGTTGGCGTATCTGGCATTGCGAATCTGCAGCTCTGTGATAAGTTTGAGCAGATCGGTAATCATTCCCATCCCGACGTATGAATCTTTTTCTGTAATGATGAAGTGATTGCCCTGCTGCTCCCAGGTATCATTGGTAATCAGCTGACTGAGGCGTTCAATCGGCATCTCTTTATCAATGCAAAGCGGATTAGTCTGCATTATATCACGCACTGGCTTATCCCCCTGCAGGTCGCGCCCAAAACGGCTTGCAAGGATATTCATCACTTCATACCGATGTAAAAGTCCCAGAACCTTTGTATCTTCAACAATTGGAACCGCCTGGAGTTCTGGCATCTGAGCAAACAGGTCTCCCAGAACATTCAGAGTGGTATCAGGGCTGGTCGTGGGCACCAGGGTCGCAAGACTGGACGCGGTTTCAGAACGCCACTTAAGCATCGTACCGCTGTTTTCTTCGCTACCTTTTGCATGCAGCAAATCTCCAGAGAGTTCCAAGGTAGGCGCCGCAGCTGGACGCGCGAAATAGTAGCCCTGCCCGAAATTCACCCCCAGAGACTGTACCGTATAGTACTCCTCCAGGGTTTCTATCCCCTCGGCAATGGTGCGACATCCGCTGCTCAGGGCAATCTCTTGCAGAGATTGCACTAGCTTTTTCTTGTGACTGTCTTTATTGATGGACTGAATAAAATACTTGTCGAACTTTACATAATCCGGCTTGAGCTCACTCCACAGACGCAGTCCGGCATATGCTGAACCCAGGTCATCCAGGGCGACCATAAAGCCGGCGGAACTGTAGTGTTCCAGGGCATTACGGATAGTGGAAACATCGAGGATGGGAAAGTTCTCGGTCAACTCGATAACCACATTGCGTGGATCAATAGCATAGCGCGCAAGGCTGCTGTGGGTGAAACCGGTAGGGAAACCCGGCTCGAGCAGGGCTTTGGGGCTGACGTTGAGAAACAGCTTCCCCGGCAGGTTCAGGCGCGCATAGCCTTCGATATTGACGTCGCGGCACAGGATCTCGAGTTCGGTAAGGCGGTTGCACTCTTTTGCGGCATTGAACAGATTACCCGGTGAATGCAGAGGAGAATCTGACGGTCCACGCACCAGGGCTTCGTAGCCAAAGATATCCCCAGTGCTGAAATCCACAATGGGCTGGAACAGAGGCGTCAGTTCGCGCCCGGAAATAATCCGTTCCAACTCGGCAGTATAACGTTCGGCATTTACACCTCCGCTTTCGACGCGATGTAAACCGACTGCAGATTCCACTTCCTCTTCCTGCACCTGTTGCAATACAGCCATGGTGATCTCCTGAAAAAGCAATTTTCTCTGATTCCATTGCCCTCGGGTAGAGGGGATCAATAGTAATCCGTTCCGCCTCTGTGTAATTCCTGAAATAACCATAGCTTTGTTAAGCAGGAGTTAGAACTTCATTAAAATTATCCCTTTCCGCCCAGCACTCTCTTCTGAACATCGCTTTAATACCTGCCTAGCTGAAGATTAACAAAACCCGGTTACCTTGCGCCCAGGTTATATTCCATCTTTCTCCATGGAGAGCTATGTCATGTCAAAATGCAATCCGGGCCCTATTGCACGTCTGCGAATTTCCATCCGAGCCCGCCTCATTCTGGGGTGTTGTGCCATCATGGCGCTGGTAGTGATTCTTGCTGCTTTCACCTACTGGGGCACGGCCAGAATAGAAGCTGCCAATCGCGAAGTTAAAGAAAACCTTGCCCATTCCACTGCCACCCGGAAACAGGCCACGGAAACCACAACGTGGATGAATCTGCTGAACAAAACCCGGTCGGTGCACGATGAAGATCTGCGTCTTCTCGCCCAGGCCCTGCTTCAGAACAAAACTCCTGAAGAGATGGAGAAGATAAAGCCCGGTTCTGCTCTGAGCAGACTGCTCAAACACCCTGAACGTACCCGCCTTGAAGCGGAGATACCGGAGTTAAAAGATCTCTTTTCCCGTCTGGAGAAACAACATGAAACCCTGCAGGTGACAGCCACTGAAATAAAGGAAACCTGGCATGCCCGCCACGAAGGCCTGGAAAAAGCTCTTAATGACCTGAAGCGGACCCAGATATACTGGGCTCTGAAGGTTGCGAATATGCTCTTTGTCCAGAGTTCCATAACCGAGCTGGTGGAAGAAAATCTTGCCGACACTCCTCTGGAGCAATTCAGAAAGAGTGATATCTTCGCGCGACATGCACCGGAATTTGATATCCTGCGCACCAGAATCGATGCGGCAGCGCAGAGCAATAAAGAGCTGTGGCAGGCTTCGCATCAGCTCAACGATCTCATGATGCGGGCCGAGTGGGAGAAGGCCAGAATTCTGTATCGGGATAAAGTTCCACCTTTGGTTAAGTCGATCTCTGTGGATATCGACACCGTACTCCAGATCGAAACCTATATTCTGCGTAGCCAGACCCAGGCGGTGGCGATTCTCAATGAGCGCCTTGTCCCTCAGGCACATGACGCAACCCAAGCCCTCAGTGATATAGGCACGGCCCTGAACGCCGCGATGGAATCCAGAGGAGCATTAGCCGAGGAAGGTTCCAGCGCTGTTGCCCGTTCACAGATGGAGACCGCGGCTCTGATAGGTCAGATCCAGTACGCGGCTGTGATTCTCGGGCTGGCCATACTCATAGCGGGACTGGGCGGAGGCTGGGCTCTGATCCGCTCCATTGTCGGACCTTTACATCAGAGCGTGGAGATGATTCAACAACTCGATGCCGGCAATCTGGGCAGACGCCTCCATATGCAGCGCAAAGATGAAATCGGAAAGATGGCAACTCTGCTCGATTCTTTCGCCGACCACCTTGAACATGACATTCTGCATGCATTTAAAAAACTTGCCACCGGAGACTTCACCTTTAAAGCCAGAGGGATCATAAGTTCTCCTCTGCAGAGGGCGAATGAGGCTCTGAGCACCCTGATCGCCAACATCCGTTCCATGGGGAACGATCTGAACCATGAAGCAACCCTCCTTGCTGCTGCAAGCGAAGAACTCTCCGCAGGCTCGTTTCAGCAGAACAGCGAACTCGGGCACATCTCCGCCTCTATGGAAAGCCTCACTGCCGAGATCAGGCACAATCTGGAAAACACCCGCGAAACCATGGATCTGTCACAACGTGCGAATACGAGCGTCAAACGCGGCTACACCAGAATTCAGGACATGGTAAACGCCATGGAGGAGATCAACAGCGCCGGACAGAATGTGCAGAAGATTATAACAGTTATCGACGAGATCGCGTTTCAGACCAATCTCCTCGCCCTCAATGCCGCGGTTGAGGCCACGCGCGCAGGCCAGCACGGCAAAGGTTTTGCAGTAGTGGCCGAAGAGGTGCGCAATCTGGCGAGCCGCAGCGCCCGCGCTGCGGCGGAAACCTCGGAGCTTATCGAGGGATCAATCAGAAAAGGGAATATCGGCCAACCGCGCACGATACCCGGGAGGTTCTGGATGAAATTGTCTCAGAGGTTGAGCAGGTAACCTCGTATGTGGGGCGTATAACCTCCTCGTCCAACACCCAGTCCGAGCAGGTGGAACAGATCAATAACAGCCTGGAACAGATCGGCAATATAACTGCACAGACCAGCACCGCCGCAAGCCAGAGTGCCGAATCCGCGCAGAAACTCCAGCAACAGGCGGAAAGGCTGCATCAGAGAATGGAGTCCTTTATCCTTGAAGACAAATCAGATGTTGACGGATATTTGCAGGTGTAAGGACACCCCACTAGTGTGTCTGTGAGGGTATTATTCTTTTTCACCCATGCCAGATACAGAACACCCCGGCAAGGATCAGAGCCGCAAACCCGAAACGGATACGCGCGCAGGTTTCCCCGAGAAACAGCACTCCAATCCCCACCCCGATGAGCAGGCTCAGCTGGCGCACCGGGACCGCATAACTCACAGGCGCAAGACTAAGACCGAAGCGGAAACTCAGGAATGAGGCCATCATAACCGGCCCGGCCACGAGGATCAGACGCGGATGACGGCGCCACTCGGCCATAATTCGCCCCCGGTAACACGGACGCAGAAGATTGAGGGACATAAACCCCAGCATGAAGAGCACAAGGATAAAGGTGAAATCAATGGGGGAATAGTGGCTCACTCCGGTTTTATCCAACACTGTCCCAATGGAGTACACAAACCCGGCCAGAAGCGCCGCACGCACGGATCGATCCTGCATACAGGTCAGAGGGTAGAGGGCATCGCGCCAGCTCAGGCGCCGCATCTGAATACCGTATGCTCCCATGATAATGAGGGTTATCCCGAGTATTCCGGGTGAACTGAGTTCCTCACCCAGAAGAAGCACTCCCCATACAGGCACATACACCATGGAAGTCTGCGCCAGGGGATAGGTTACCGAAAGATCTCCTGTACGGTATGCATATCCCCCCAGCCAGTGGTACAATACAAAACACACCGCTGCAGTTCCGCTGACCCAGAGAAGATCAGAGTCGAGAGGAAGCGGCTGGCCGCGCACAATCAGAACCGGAACCATAAGCGCAGAGGAATTGACAAACATCCACCAGATAAACACGGTTTTGTCGTGGCTCTGCTTGACAAGCAGGTTCCACAACGCGTGCATAACGGCGGATAGAACAATAAAGGCTAAAGCTACAGTTTCCATAGACCTGACTTTAGCGCAAATAAAATATATTTACACCTTTGAAAATCACGCCTGAATTGGCTGCTATGCGAATGTACAGAACAAACCCTTTAGAGTCAGCAACTTATGTCGTGAAATTTTTTATCTACACCGTTAAGAGAACAAAAAGGTTAAGCTTGCCCGGACCTGTTTTTACTTTAAATAAAATAAATTGTCATGCAAGCAACAGGGGCAGATACATCGGTCTACCCCTACGATTATCATACATGAACAGCACTGGAGCTAACCGCTAACTATAAATATCTGAGGAGAACCAGCTATGAGCAAAACACGCATTGAGTCCGATTCCCTGGGAGAGATGGAAGTTCCCGCCGCAGCCATGTACTCCGCTCAGACCGCCAGAGCGGTGGAGAACTTCCCCGTTTCCGGAATCACCCTGCCCCGCCCCATGCTCCGCGCCCTGGGACTGGTAAAAAAACACGCCGCCGCCACCAATACCTCCCTGGAACTCCTGGAGCCCTCCATGGGCGAAGCCATTCAACAGGCCGCAACGGAGGTGATCCGCGGCGATCTCGACAGCCAGTTTCCCGTGGACATCTTCCAGACCGGTTCCGGCACCAGCAGCAACATGAACGCCAACGAAGTGATCGCTCACCGCGCCACCGAACTCCTGCAAGCCAAAGGTGAGGATGTGCACGTTCACCCCAATGACCATGTGAATATGGGGCAGTCGAGCAACGATGTGTTCCCGAGTGCCATCCACATCGCTTGTGCGGAACAGCTTCATGCAACCCTGCTTCCCGCCCTGAAGCACATGCATGAAGCCCTGGAGCGGAAACAAAAAGACTTTAAAAATATTATCAAGATCGGCAGGACCCATCTCCAGGACGCCACTCCGGTTACACTGGGACAGGTATTCTCGGGCTATGCCCGCCAGGTGGAGCTTGGAATCGAGCGCATTGAACACGCAGGCACAGGACTGCATGAACTTCCCCTCGGAGGCACCGCGGTAGGTACCGGGCTCAACACCCATGTGGAATTCGCCCCACGCACCATCGACGCCATTGCCACAGAAACCGGACTGCCCTTTTGTGAAGCAACCAACCACTTTGAAGCTCAGGGCGCCAAAGATGGTGTGGTGAATTTCAGCGCCACCCTTAGAACCTTAAGCGTGAGCCTGTTCAAGATTGCCAACGACATCCGCTTTCTCGCCAGCGGACCGCGCTGTGGCATTGGTGAGTTGATCCTTCCTGCGGTACAGCCGGGGAGTTCCATCATGCCGGGCAAAATCAACCCCGTGATGGCCGAATCCCTCATGCAGGTGTGCGCCCAGGTGCAGGGCAATGATGCCACGGTAAATATCTGTGGCCTGAGCGGCAACTTTGAACTCAATGTGATGATGCCGGTGATGGCATTTAACACCCTGCAGAGTATGGAACTGCTTGGCAGTGGAGTTACAGCCTTCACAGACAAATGTCTCGAGGGTCTCGAAGCGGACAAGGAACGCTGCGCGCACCTCCTCGAGCAGAGCCTGGCCCTGGTCACCGCTCTGGTGCCGGAGATCGGTTACGACCATGCCGCGAATCTGGCCAAGGAAGCCCACAAAACCGGGGCCACCCTGCGGGAACTCGCCCTGCGCGATGGAGTGGATCCTGACACCCTGGATCGCCTCCTCGATCCGGCGCATATGCTCGCCCCGGAGGGGCGGGATGAATAACAACCCGACACCCTTGGCGGCAAAGTTCTGCTTCACCCTGCCGCCATGGGCGCAGCAGATGACGGCAGAGGCAAAAGGACGAAAATTCTCCTGTGCTGAGGAGAAAATGGCCTGGGTATTGAAGCTGGGTGAGCGCAACATCCAGGACGGTGGAGGGCCTTTCGCCGCAGCAATTTTTGATATAGATAGCGGCACCCTTCTCGCCCCGGGGGTGAACCGGGTAATGGCGTGCAACTGCTCGGTTCTACACGCGGAAATAACCGCAATCATGCTGGCGCAGCAGCACATAGGCTGTTTCACCCTTGCTCCCGAAGCGGGCTCGGGTTATGAACTGGTAACCTCCACCGAACCCTGCGCCATGTGCCTGGGTGCCATCCCCTGGGCCGGGCTGAAACGCCTGGTGTGCGGCGCCCGCGATGCCGATGCACGCGCCATTGGTTTTGACGAAGGAGACAAGCCGGAGCAGTGGGTGAAAAACCTGGAGAAACGCGGTATCCAGGTGCAGCGTGATGTGTGCCGGGATGAAGCCGCAGCTATGTTGAAGTACTATTTGAGCATCAGCGGCGAGATCTATAACGGCTGATCGCGAGGGATACTGCTGTAATTAAGCGGTTTCGGAATAAACCAGCGGCAAACCATATCAGTCATCCCGGACTTGATCCGGGATCTCTTCAAACGGTAGATTGCGGGTCAAAGCCCGCAATGACGCAGCCTGCCTCCCAACCAGACATTAAACGATAATGGAGAAAAACGCTTTCCGGCTAAATATCCCTGGTTTTTATTATTAAATGCAGGCATACTGCACAATTCAATATCATCTGCCGCAACCCCGCCTCTGGCTCATCCGGCTCTCCTCTAAGCAACAAGGTTCACGAAAACATGTTCTCCCCTGAATTCAGTGCTCTGGGCATTGCCCCGGAACTATTGGCCGCCCTGTACGATCTTGAGTATCAACACCCTTCCGCAATTCAGGAACAGAGCATCCCTCTGCTCCTTGAAGGAAACAACCTGCTCGGCACGGCACAAACCGGTACGGGCAAAACCGCAGCCTATGCCCTGCCGTTACTGCAACGCCTCCAACCCCGCAAAGACAAACGCCCGCAGGTTCTGGTGCTCACCCCGACGCGGGAGCTGGCTATCCAGGTAGCGCAGGCGATAGAAGGTTTTGCGCGCAATCTGAAGTGCAGAATTCTGCCGGTTTACGGAGGTAGCCCCATGGGGCCTCAGCTTAAACGTTTAAGTTCGGGCGTGGATGTGGTTGTAGGCACCCCCGGGCGCCTGATTGACCATATTCAGCGCAGAAGTCTTGACCTGAGTTCGATTGAGGCGATAGTCCTGGATGAAGCGGATGAGATGTTGCGCATGGGCTTTATCGACGATGTGGAAACCATTCTGGGATCAGCGCCGCCCGCATGCCAGCGTGCCCTGTTCTCCGCCACCATGCCCCCGCAAATCCGGCGCGTGGCCGACACCTATCTCGGCGATGCCAGGCATGTACAGATATCCAGCCCCACCACGACCCTGGATCAGATTGAGCAATTTCACCTGCTGTTGCACGGAGGACAGAAGATTGAGGCGCTAAAACGCCTGCTGGAGGTGGAAGATATCAACGCCGCCATGGTATTTGTGCGCACCAAGGATGCCACAACCGAAATAGCCGCCCAGCTCGAGAGTGCCGGTTTCAAAGCCGCGGCTCTCAACGGCGATCTGAGCCAGCAGATGCGCGAACTGTGTGTCCAGCGCCTCAAACAGGGACATATCGATATCGTGGTCGCTACAGATGTAGCTGCACGCGGGCTGGATGTGGAACGCATCAGCCATGTGTTCAACTACGATATTCCTTTTGACACCGAAGCGTATATCCACCGCATCGGCCGCACCGGGCGTGCCGGACGCACCGGCAGGGCGATTCTGTTTGTATCTCCGAATGAACGCCGCCTGTTACGCGGCATTGAGCAGGTTACCAGACAGCAGATTCCCCTGATGCCGGTACCGGATGAAAAACAGATCAGCACGTGCCGCATCAACGCTTTCATCGATACCCTGCATAAAACCCTCACCACCCGGGATCTCGGTGAGATGCGTACCCTGGTGGAAGAAATGGCGGCGCGGGATAATATTGAAGTGGAAGATCTGGCAGCTGCGCTGGCGTGGCAACTTCAGCAACACAAACCGCTGCATCCGAAGCTCAAGCCCCTCGATCCTCCCAGTTCACGTCCAAAGGTGCGCCCTGGCGGAAAAGAACACCGCTCCGGGCCAGGCAGCGGAGCAGGAGGTGGATCCATGAGCGGTTATCGTATCAGCGTGGGACGCGAGCAGCAGATCACCCCGCGGGATATTGTGGGAGCCTTCACCAACGAGGCGCAGTTGCCGATTCGCGCCATCGGGCGTATCAAAATCGAAGCACAGAGCAGCTATATCGAACTATCCAGCAATCTGCCTCCCAAGGCAATAGCCAAGCTGGCCAAGTTACAGATACGCCACAACCACATCGGGCTCAGACCCGAAAGTAACTCCCCGGCCGAACGACGCAACAGCGAAAACCAGCGCCCGGCAGCGGCCCCGAAAGGGAAAAGCAAAAAATGGGATCGGAAGGATAAGCGCCGGAAATAACTCTGGGATCGATGCCATTCACTCCGTTTTGTCTCAGGTGAACAGGCCCTTACAGTACCGTCAGGTTCAGGAAACTGTACTTCCTTGACTTCGATCGGCAGTACTTTCATTACTCCTGACCGCCAAATATAGAAGGTTAAGCCCATGGAAATCTCACCCGATATCCACGACGCCGCGGATTCCGCTCCCAAAAGGGAGGAAGCCATCCTGCCCCGCCTGCTCGCAAGCAATGCCCTGCGCGCAAACCTGGAAAAGCACATGACCCTGAACCGCATGGCGGATTCCAAAGCGTCCATGATCATCACTGCCGCCTCGCTTATTATCACCATCACCCTGACCCAGTACAAACACATGCAACTCAGCACCGTGATGCTTCTCGCGGGGGCGGGCATCCTGGCGCTGGTTTTTTCCATTTTCGCCATCATCCCGCCCCTGCATGCGAGTGGAGCGACCAATCTGTTCTACTTTCGCTCGTACGCCAAACTGAGTGAAGAGGAATTCAAGCGTGAGTTTCTCGAAGTTATCAGTGAACGCGACAAACTCTACGACGCCTATCTGCATGAGTTGTACTACCTGGGCAAACACCGCCTGACGCGCAAATATGCCCTGATCCGCAACGGAGTCTGGGCCCTGCTTGCCGGACTCATAGGCGCAATCGTTTCGGTGTTGTGGTACAATATTTTATAATTATGGAATTCCCCGGGCAGAACTTCACCTGAATTCGTACAATAAGTGCATAGCTCCGCATCGGGTAAATGCAGGCTATTACGTATGGGACAAAAACAAGGCCCAGGTGTAAACTACGCAAGCAGTTACCACACTATTTGCGGAGGTTAGCCATGAGCTACAAACACCTGAGCCTTGAAGAACGATATTACCTTGAAACAGCAAAAAAAACAGGCAAAACATTAACTCAGATTTCTAAAGATATGGGTCGTTCTCAAAGCACCCTGTCGCGAGAATTGGCTCGTAACACCGGGCAAAGAGGATACCGTCACAAGCAGGCAATGAATTTAGCCCGAAAACGCCATGCCATGAAACCCAAACTGATTAAGATGACCAGGGATGTCAAGGAGCAGATTGGCTCACTTATAAGGCAGGAATGGAGCCCTGAGCAGATAGCTGGGCGCTTAAATCTTGAAGGAGAAGTTAGTCTCCATCACGAAACAATTTACCAGTATATTCTCGCCGACAAGCGCGCTGGCGGTAGTTTATTCAAACATTTAAGACATCAGAATAAAACGTACCGCAAACGTTATGGATATCCTCGTAATCGCTCAGGTATTCCCAATCGTATTGATATTGACAATCGCCCGGAAGTAGCCAATCAACGAGGCCGTATAGGTGACTGGGAAGCAGATAC
>JBNGCY010000056.1:0-12701 GCA_049975505.1 Desulfuromonadaceae bacterium
TTTGGCATGATCTGCAGTGGCCCCTACAGCAGCCCAGAGTAAAAAGTTCCACAGGACATTTTACTCTGGGGGGTAAAATAGATGCATATACGTTCATGGCAGAGGCAGATGTTGAAGCGCCGCAACAGACGGAGTCCAGAGTACTGTTCGAGGGTCAGGGAAACCGCAAAGGCATGCGCCTATCAAATATAGATATAAATACGCTTGATGGGAATGTCATAGGGGAAGCCGCAATTGACTGGGCGTCTGAACTGCAAGGCAATATTCACTTTTCCGGGCAAAAGTTGAATCCGCAAAGAATCCTGCAGGACTGGCCGGGTAATCTTGGATTTTCATTGCAGGCGCAGGCAAGCATGGATGACGGCCATCCCCATCTGCAATTAGAGCACCTTTCAGCCCAGGGGGAACTGCGCGGTTATGAGGTAGCTCTTAATGCAGCCGGCTCATATGCGGACAACACCGCTACCTTGAAACACTTTGAGTTGTCTTCCGGTGTCTCTCAGCTTGAAGTCAACGGCACCCTGAGCGACATCCTTGATATCGACTGGAAAATTCAGAGTAACGATCTTGATTCCATGCTTCCAAGCGCAAAAGGAAGTCTCAGTGGCAAAGGGAGCCTGAACGGACCCCTGAAACAACCAAGAATAACAGTTACTCTGAATGCTGATGGATTAAGCTATCAAAACTATCGCCTGAATACTTTGAACCTCGATGCAGATGTTGATGTGGCAGGCAATACTCAATCAAGGGTTTTGCTCCATGCAGATAACGCCTACGTGGCAGGAGTTGAACTTCAAAAATTAGTCTTTAACGCCTCCGGAACCCCGGAAGCACATACACTTGCCCTGGAAGCAGACACCTCGAAAGGAGCAGCAGATATTGCCCTACAGGGTGCTTTGAACAATCCATGGCAGCAGGACATGCTCTGGAACTTCAGCTTGAATCGGGCTCAACTCAGCTACCCCGGTCTCGATGCCTGGGTCCTGAAAAATCCTGCAGCGGGACAAATTTCTGCCGGAGAGGCTTTGCTATCAAAGAATTGCTGGGGATCCGGAGAAGCGTTGCTGTGCCTGGAAGGCAAACGCGCTGCAAACAACGTAGAAGCCAACTTCACCTTGTCGGATATGCCCTTTTCGTATCTATCCCCCTATCTCCCGCCCGATCTTGAGATAGAGGGCAGCCTGAGTGGGCACGGGATATTCACCCGGTCCGGAGAAAATCATCCTGACGCAAACGTTACTCTCAAGTCCTCCGTAATCCGCCTGCTAACGCATGCTACGCACACACCAGAACAGGAAAAAGACGATTTAATAATTGAGTTCCAGCCTGCTGATTTTCTTGTGTATATGGAGAATGGCGGTGTTGAAGCTCAGGCAGAATTACCTTTGTCCTCAGGAGATAAAATTTCCTTCAATGGAAATATATCTCAGGGAAAAGGGTCATTAATACAGCGAGCTTTAAGGGGAGAGCTCAGCATGAACATTAACAACCTTGATTTTATCGCCGATTTATCTCCCGAAGTGCAGAACCTTACCGGCATCCTGAATGGCAATATGTCTATTACAGGAAGCCTGGAAGCGCCTGTACTCCATGGAGAATTGGCACTGTTCGAGGGCTCAGCTGAACTGGAACGTCCGGGATTAAATCTGAAGGATATTCAAGTGCAATTGAACGGTGATGGAATTAATGGGGTGCGGGTCAATGCCCATGCTGTTTCCGCAGAGGGCGAGTTGAATATTGTGGGCAATTCTGATTTACGCGGTAACGCAGATTTTAACGTAAAGGGGAAGGATTTTAGAGTAATCAACACCCTCGAAACGCAGATCGATGCTTCTCCGGACCTGTCTATCGCCATGAGCCAAAGCAGGATAGATATAGGAGGTGAACTGGTGATCCCCAAGGCCCGGATCACCCTTAAGGAATTACCTGAATCAGCTGTCAAGGTTTCGGAAGATCAGGTAATTATCAAGTCGGAGGATAAGGTCGAAGAATCAGCATTGAATGAGCGTGAAATCCATGCACGGGTTCGTACCGTTCTGGGTGATAATGTCCACTTTGAGGGATTCGGGCTTACCGGGCGCATTCAAGGGGAACTATTGGTTATTGACAGACCTGGAGAGCCTACTACGGGCAGTGGTGAACTGAGCATTGTAGATGGAGAATATCGCGCCTACGGTCAAGGGCTGGTTATAGAAACGGGACGTATTCTCTTCCCCGGTGGTCCCATAGACCAGCCCGGCCTCAATGTGCGAGCTGTACGTCGCCCCAGAGAAGGAATTACTGTAGGTGTACAAGTTAGAGGTAGTATCAGAAAACCCGACTTTAATTTGTTTTCTGATCCAAGCATGACACAGGGCAATCAGCTTTCGTATCTCGTACTCGGACGCCCCTTGAGCGGGACGTCGGGCAGCGAGGGCTCGGCACTGAGCCGTGCCTCCCTGGCGCTGGGTTTAAAGGGAGGCAATGTGGTAGCAGAAAAAATCGGTGGCAGTTTGGGCTTCGACCAGTTCGGTCTTGACCCCGGTGAAGCCGGATCAGACTCCAGTCCGGAAAATGCCTCATTTGTGATTGGCAAATATTTATCCCCAAAACTGTATGTCAGTTACGGATTGGGATTATTCAATCAGACAACCACCCTACAGTTGCATTATACCATCAGCAAACACTGGAAGTTCATAACCGAATCTGCAAACGAGGCGAGTGGCGCAGATGTAATCTATATGATTGAAACTGGGGAATAAAAGACAATTTCAATAGCATCGCTTTAGGTTATTATTCGGGTGTATTTTTTCGCGAATCAACCAAGCAGCTTCTCCATGATGGCGAAGGCCGCGCGTCGTCCATCAGCTGCCGCTGTAACCGCCAGGTCAGCCCCTCGCTGGCAATCACCGCCTGCGTAGATATTGCCCTGACTGGTTCTGCAACTTTGAGGATCGATCAGGATCTGACCCCAATCTCCGGTCTTTACCCCGGCCTCCTGGAGGCATGGCATAGATTCCATATCAAAACCCAGCGCCATTATAGCGACCTCGGCAGCGACACAGTGCTCACTGCCCTCGATAAGCTCGACCCGCTGACGTCCATCCGCATCCGGCTTCCCGAGGCGGGTTCTGACCATCTCAATACCCACCAGTTCACCTGTAGCGTCCACCTCAATCCGGAGCGGACTCTCATTGAAGAGGAATTCCACCCCCTCTTCCATGGCGTTATGAAATTCCTTTTCGCTGCCCGGCATATTGGCCTGATCACGCCGGTAGAGGCAAGTTACCTCCCGCGCCCCGTCGCGCACGGCCGTGCGCACACAATCCATCGCGGTATCACCGCCACCGATCACAACCACCCGCTTGCCGCTAACATCGTAGCGCGCATCCCACTCGGAACCGAATATACGCCGCTGCTGCTGGGTAAGAAATTCCATTGCCAGATGAACCTGGGGATGATCCTGGTTTTCTATGTGCGGATATTTACCGCGGGTAGCTCCGACTCCAAGAAAAACTGCAGCGTAGTCCTGTGCGAGGTTTTTCAATGCCACCTGTTCACCCAACTCCTGGTTTAAGTAGAGAGTCAACCCCGCTTTGCCCAGGATACTGAAACGATTCTCCACGATCTTCTTGTCGAGCTTGAAACCGGGGATTCCATAGGTCAGCAGCCCGCCGGGACGGTCAGCGCGTTCATACATATCCACCCCGATACCCGCACGCAGCAGAAAGTGGGCACAGGAAAAACCCGCCGGGCCGGAACCGATCACTGCGACCCGTTTATCATGCCGCACTCCGGGGAATTCAAGTTCCATCCCGGCGCCAAAGGCAAGGTCGGTTATTGAAGCTTCTATGGCCCCGATGGTGATCGCACCATAGCCGTCATTAAGGGTACAGGCCCCCTCACACAGATGGCTCTGGGGGCAGATACGCCCGAGGATTTCAGGAAAAGGAGAGCTTTCATTCGAGAGTAGGAAGGCGCGCTCCAGATCCCGCGCTGAAATCGCTTCGAGCCACTGGGGAATATAGTTATGCAGCGGGCAGCCGATAACGCTGCAGAACGGATCACCACACTGCACGCAGCGTTCGGCCTGACGGCGCACATGCTCGTTATCGAAGAAGCGGTAAACCTCTTCAAAATTGTTAAGACGCTCAGGAACTTCCGCTTTTTCCGGCTCCTGCCTTTGGGTTTCGGTAAAGGTTTGCATATTCAATTATTCCTGTTTTGCACACAGCATTTATAAGAAATTCGTCTCCGGAGAAAATCACATCAATCCCCCTCTTTGGGGTTCAGCGGAACCTTCATCTGCTTGGGGGTCACCATCCAGAAATAAGCCAGCTGCTCGCGGAAATTGTCAAGAATGCGTTTCGCTTTCGGGCTGCGTGTGCGGTTGAAGTAACTGTTGAGAATCTTCTTTAGATAGAGCCTGCCTTCGTTGTCCTCATCGATATCAATACGCCGCGCGGAAACCAGATCCTGATTGAGACGATCAAAAAAGCGTTTTTCGCGATCGTAAACAAACGCAACTCCGCCGGTCATCCCCGCACCGAAATTGATACCGGTTTCGCCGAGGACCACAACCGTGCCCCCGGTCATGTATTCACAGGCATGATCACCAGTGCCCTCAACCACTGCGAGCGCCCCTGAATTCCGCACACCGAAGCGCTCTCCTGCTTTCCCTGCGACAAAGAGCTTGCCCCCGGTGGCCCCGTAGATACAGGTATTTCCAACCGCTGAAGAACCTTCCTGATAGATGCGTGGGGTGATAATGATACGCCCGTCGTGCATCCCCTTGCCCACGTAATCGTTGGCTACTCCGTTAAGGAACAGGCTCATCCCGTGAGAGAGAAAGGCGCCGAGGGATTGCCCTGCAACCCCGGTGAGCTTGATGGTTACGGCATCTTTGGGCAACCCTGCATCGCCGTAGTAGCGCGCGATCTGGCCACTGATCAGAGCACCGAAGCTGCGATTGGTATTGCATATTTCCCGCTCAACCACAATCTCCTTCTGCGGATCACGGATTACCGGCAGTACCTCGTTGAGAACATCTTTTTCAAAGCTGTTGTCGTCAAAAGGAGGATTCGGACGCTGCCACGTATCCACACCATCGATGCGCATCAACACCTGGGAGAAATCAAACCTGCCCACCTCAGGACTGTCGATAAGCTCCAGCAGATCACTGCGCCCGATAACCTCCTGCAGCGATCTGTATCCGAGTTCAGCAAGTATTTCGCGTACATCTTCAGCAACGTTGCGCAGATAGGCGATAACTTTCTCCACTGTCCCCTTGTAATGGGCGCGCAATTGGTCATCCTGGGTGGCAATACCCACCGTACAGCGATTCAGATGACAAACACGCAGCAGCTTGCATCCCAGAATCACCAGCAGCGGGGTTCCAAAGCCGTAACTTTCAGCTCCGAGCAAAGCCGCCTTGACCACGTCACGTCCGGTCTTGAGCCCGCCATCGGTCTGGAGACGCACCAGCTCGCGCAGGCTGTTGGCCTTCAAGCTGTTGTGGGCCTCGGCAAGCCCGAGTTCCCAGGGGTTTCCCGCCGACTTTATCGAGCTGAAGGGCGCGGCACCGGTTCCGCCATCAGCACCGGAGATCACTATCTTGTCCGCGTAGGCCTTAGCGACCCCTGCGGCAATGGTTCCGACCCCCTCACTCGACACCAGTTTAACACTGATAATAGCTTCGGGATTGATCTGCTTGAGGTCAAATATCAACTGGGCCAGGTCTTCTATGGAGTAGATGTCGTGATGTGGCGGCGGCGAGATCAGGGTTACTCCGGGAACGGTAAAGCGTAAGGTCGCAATCATCGGGGTTACTTTGTCCCCAGGCAGCTGTCCCCCCTCGCCCGGCTTGGCTCCCTGCGCGAGTTTAATCTGAATCTCATGGGCGCTACGCAGATATTCCGGGGTAACCCCGAAGCGTCCCGAAGCGATCTGTTTGATCTTGCTGTTGCGCCGGGTTTTAAAGCGAGCGGCTTCCTCTCCCCCTTCACCACAGTTGGAAGAGCCGCCTAATTTATTCATGGCTTCAGCCAGAGCCATGTGCGCCTCCGGCGACAACGCCCCGAGAGACATCGCCGCCGAGTCGAAGCGTCGGGTGATATCTTCGACCGATTCCACTTCGGCAAGGGGTAATTTGCGCCGTGCTCTTTTAAAATCGAAGGCATCGCGGATGAACTGCAGCCCGCGCCCGTTGACCATGTCACGAAAACGCAGATATTCCTCCCGGGTCTGCACCTCGGCGAAACGGTGCATCCGGGTGACAAGGCGGGTTCCGAAATCGTGGTACTCGAAACCTGCATTATCGCGGTAAAAACCGCCGATCTCGAGAGGATAGAAGCGCTTCATATATGCACGCTTAAATTCCTTCTCATGCACACAGCGAATCCGCTCTTCTATATCGGCGTATCCCAGCCCGGGGAGCAACACCGCTGAGCTGTGAAAACACTCTTGCGCCACCTGGCGGTCAAGGCCGATCAGATCGAAAAGTGCGGCGTTGCGGTAACTGGAGACGGTACTGATCCCCATCTTTGACATTACCTTTAAAATCCCTTTGCTCAGAGCGTTGTAGATGTTCTGCAGAGCCAGGCGGATCTCCTTGGCGCTCATCTGGTGTTTCTCGCACAGCTGCAGACCCGTGGCGTAGAGAAGCCAGGGATAAATGGCCATGGTGCCGTACCCCAGAAGCACGCAAGCCGAATGGGGTTCAAACACCTCGGCAGTACAGGCCACCAGAGAAACATGCTGACGCAGACCCGTTGTGTGCAAGCGCTGGTTGATATACCCGATCGCCATTGCCATGGGGATCAGGGGCTGCTGTTTGCTCAGGCAGCGATCATCCAGGATTACGATCCGGACATGCTCATCTCTGACTGCCGCAACCACCTTTTGAGCCAGATTCTCCAATGCTTCGCGCATATTGCCGGAAAACCCGGTGGAAAAGGTGGCGTAGCGATAACATGCCTCATAACGTGGACGCTCGGGATCGCCAAAGGAGAGCAGAGCATCAAAGATATCCCGCGACAGAATGGGGGAGATACTCTTCAGACGCCGGGCGCGCCTCTTTTCTTCAATCAGGGGATTGCCGATTTCCCCCAGGCCGATGGTGGTCGACATCACTGCTTTTTCACGCAGCGGATCGATGGGTGGATTGGTGACCTGGGCGAATTTCTGCTTGAAAAAATCGCAGAAATTGCGCTGACTTTTTGAAAAGCAGGCCAGCGGAGTATCATCTCCCATAGAGCCCACGGGCTCTTTGCCCTGCTCCATCATGGGGCGGATCACCAGATCAACCACCTCGCTGGTGATATTATGGTAGCGCTGCAGACGCTCCAGCTCGGGATAGCGGTAGTCGGAGAGATCCTCAAACTGGTGTTCGATAAACTCCTGCAGATAATGGGTATGTTCCGTAAGCCACTGACTGTAGGGCTGGGAATTCATCATATAGCGATCAATATCGCGGGTATAAAAAATCTGCCCGTGTTCAAGATCGGCAGCGATCATCTGACCGCTCTGCAGGCGTCCACGTTCGCGCACCATTTCCGGTGGGGTTTCCAGCACGCCGTATTCACTCGAAACCAGCAGACGGTCATCCGTGGTGACCACATACTTGGCCGGGCGCAGACCATTGCGATCCAGAACGCAACCGACATAGCGCCCATCGGTGACACTGACTGCGGCCGGGCCATCCCAGGGTTCATAGGCTCCCGAAGTGTATTCGTAGAAAGAGCGCAATTTCGCCGGCATATTGGCCACGTTATGACGCGCCGGCGGAATTAAAGAACGCACCGCCTTGAAAAAATCCATCCCATTGGCAAGCATGAATTCGAACATATTGTCGAGGTTGGCGCTGTCGCTGACTCCCTCTTCGAGAAATGGCAGAATCCGCTCCAGTTCTGCGGCGCTGAAAACCGGGCTTTGGGCTCCGATAAACTTACTCTGCGCTTTCATGCGGTTGCCTCGGATCGAGTTTATTTCACCATTGTGGGCGATCTGGCGCAATGGCTGGGCAAGCCTCCACTGCGGCAGGGTGTTGGTGGAAAAACGCTGATGAAACAGAGCAAAAGAGATCTCGAAACGCTCATCCTCCAGATCGGGGAACAGATGGGCGAGATAGGTGGGCATCACCAGGCCCTTGTAGGATACCAGGGTGCGGCTGAAACTGGAGATGTAAAAATCCGGCGCGTCCGCAAGTGCCTTCTCGACCTCTTTGCGCGTCAGGTAAATAAGAGCATCAAAACGCTTGGTTGCAATCAGGGCATCAGGAACCACAAAAGCCTGGATAATCTTCGGCAACTTTTGCAGGGCGTAAGCGCCCAGAACATCTGTCCGGAGAGGGACTTCGCGCACAAAGAGCACTCTGAGATCATTCGTCGTGCAAAATTCGTCGAAGACCTTAAGCTGCGCGTCCTCATCGCTTAAAAAAAGGGTCGCAACAGCATACTGTTCCGGCAGTGAAATCCCGGCCTCTTCTGCAACCGCGTGCATAAAGCGCTGTGGTATGGAACAGAGCAGCCCGCTTCCGTCTCCGCTTTTACCATCGGCGGCAACCGCGCCACGATGCATCATCCTGCTGAGAGCCTGCATTGCATCCTGCAGAATCTCATGATCCGGTCGGTTATTAAGCTGCGCGATCAAGCCAAAACCGCAGCTGTCCCTGAATTGTTCGGCGAGATTTTTCAAGGTGCTCCCTTAAAATCAATAAGTCAAAAATGATGGAGTTGTACACAGTCAGACAATATTCTGAGGTTAGCACGGAATAGCCATAAAGCAACAACGCAAAACCGCGGACCTTCTATCTTATTCCGCCTTTATATGCCCTTATCTTGCCAAAATATGAACAACATACCCTTGCGATTTCACAGCATTGCACTAAAGTTGGTTATGTTGTTTCAGGCTTACAGAACAGCGCGACACAAAAGCGCCGCGTTGTCCCCCGGCTTCCCGGAATCAATTGATAAGGAGGTCTCAGACGGTGCCATATAAATCGATTAGCGATCTACCCCGGGAGCAGGTCAGAAAGTATACTCCCCACCAGAAGAAGGCATTTCTTGAAGCATTCAACAATGCGTACAAGGAATACGCCGGCGACGAGAGCAAAGCTTTTGCGGTGGCACATCACGCTGCCAAACAGGCCCGTAAAGGGTGAGAGGTTTTCTAAAGGAGAACACAATGAAAAACGCACTCAGGTATATGGTTTTGGGCGTAATTTTTTCCTTTATTTCAACTGCTTCAGCAAGCGCCGCAGGTGATTCGGAGATAAAAAGATTCACCCCGGAAATCAACAGTCAGGGGATACAAAAGGTAGAGATCATTGGCGGCAGTCATTTTTTTGATCCCAACTACATCATCGTTAAAAAAGATGTGCCCGTTGAGCTGATATTTACCAAGGAACCAGGAATGGTTCCCCACGATGTCGCCATGGATTCTCCCGAAGCAGGTATCAAATTCAAATTTGATATTTCGGATGACCCCAAAAGCGTTACCTTCACCCCTACCAAAGCAGGTAAATACCCGTTTTATTGCACCAAAAAGCTTCTCATATTTGAAAGCCACAGAGACAAAGGGATGAAGGGAACGCTGGAAGTCCGAGAATAACTTTAAAAGGAGGATAGACGATGGAGTTTCCGAAAGTCCTTATTTCCTATATGGCAGCAGGTCACGCTCTTTTCAACATCTGCCTGTTCTTTGCTTTTATCTACCAGGCAACCATTGGCTGGAAAATGCGTAAAAAGCGCTTGTCTGCGGGGACACCAAAGGCGGCAGAAATAAGACGCCACCGAAAACTGGGCCCGGTCATTGCCGCCCTTCTACCTCTTGGTTTCCTTGCGGGGTTGATAATCACATTTCTTGATAAAGGTGCCATAGGGGAACACCCGCTCCATCTGGGGACAGGAGCCCTCCTGGTTGGCGCGGTTATTTCGACTTGGCTGGTGTCTAAAAACATCAAAGGAACCAGCTCAAACTGGCGAACCCTGCACTTTGGCACAGGTATTGTGATTATTCTTCTTTTTATCGTGCAGATTTTCCTGGGGCTGAATATTCTGCTCTAATACATATCCGGACTCCTGTGTTTCCCGGCTATCCAACTTGATGGCGTTGCCCAAAATCAGGGATATCAATAAACACAGGCAGAAAAAATTTACTTATCAGCATATGAGACAATCAATGAAACGCATACTTTCCATACTGCTGAGCGCTTTTATATTGCTGTCCCCCTTAGCTGGTGCGGCAAAAAGCGCTCAACAAGCGCCCACCGCTCCCTCCATTGGTCTGGCGTTAGGTTCTGGAGGTGCGGGAGGGTTGGCGCATATTTCCATGTTGCAGGTCTTTGATGATCTGAAGTTGAGACCAGACGAGATTGTCGGTACCAGCATCGGTGCCGTGATCGGGGTACTCTATGCTGCAGGGCTCAATGCCACAGAGATTGAAGAAATATTTGATCAATTTGGCGGATCCAGCCTGGATGCCCTTTCCCGTCTCGCACTCTCAGACAACGGGCTGAATCTTAGTGATTTTTTTGATGTTGATATAGACAACGGAGGATTGATTGACTCCAGTGCTTTCCTGGATTTTCTTGCGGGTAAGATAAAAGCACGAACATTCGAGGATCTTACAATTCCTATGCAAGTAGTTGCGACCGATTACTGGAGCGGAGAAACAATAGTGTTGAACAAAGGCGACCTGTTTACTGCCATTAAGGCAAGCATTGCAGTTCCAGGCCTCTTTTCGCCGGTTGCGCACGACAATCACCTGCTCATCGATGGTGGGACATCCAACCCGCTGCCGTATAATTTACTCAGTGACAGCCACGATCTGAGCATAGCGATCGACGTGACCGGCTCGCGCGCATCTGCGGATAAGACAGAGGTGGAATTAACAAAGGTGTATTTCAATACCTTTGAGATCATGCAGCAATCCATTATTTCAGTCCGAATGAGTCACCAGAAACCAGATGTTTACATAAAACCGGATATCAGCAAGATTCGCCTCCTCCACTTCAACCGTCTGAAGCAAATCCTTAAACAGGCGCAGCCTGCGGCAGATAAATTAAAGCAGGAGCTTTTGCAGTTTCAGGATAGATATAAAGTCGCTTTATAGCACAGGACGAATAACCAGTCGTCAGGATCAGATGCTCAAATACCGGTGGTGTTCAATATCGGTTATCGTAGTACGGTGATATTCCCACTCTGCCATTTTAAGGCGCATGAAGTTGTCGAACAGCTCCTCTCCCAGATAAACAGCGCCCCCCCTTCTAACTTAAAGTTGCATATCAAAACTTTTAGTCGTACAATTTGAATAATACAAGGGAGGGTTTCTATTATGCCACAAGCAATAAAAATAAATGATGATCTCGTGACTTCGGCAAAAGCCGTTGCCGCTGCGGAGCGGCGCTCTCTAGCCGGTCAGGTTGAATACTGGGCTATCATCGGACGCACAGCAGAAGCAAATCCGGATTTGCCCTTTTCGCTTCTGCACAAAATGATAATAGCAAAGGCAGAAGCAGATGCCGGATTGGTTGAGGAATATGTTTTTGGCGAAGGAGATTAATTTTGCAAGTTCTACAAACCCGCACTTTTGCCAGAAACAAAAAGAGGTTACACAAGAATCAGATAAAAGAGCTTGATGCTGCAATACGAGAAATTCTAAAGAACCCTGAATCCGGAGAACCTAAAAAAGGTGATCTTCAAGGGGTTTATGTGTACAAATGCAAAATAACCAACCAGCTTTTTCTGATTGCGTATCAATTTGATGATGTCAGCCTGACACTCCTGCTAGTTGCACCGCACGAAAATTTCTATCGGAATTTGAAAAAAACTCTTTGATGGGACATCCCTGTACGGGAGGGGGCAACATAGAATGTCCCCAATACTTTTACTTTTTGGCCCAGAATGCCGACAGCCCTTACTTCGCAACATCCGCAAGCCCAACCCTCATCCACGCATACTACTAAGCCCCACATCATTATTTAAACTATTGAACTGAATCACTATGCACTGAAAGTGCATAGGTTCGGCGGGGACTGAAAGTCCCGTTAAAAACCCTTATTCAATCGTCATTCCCGCGCAGGCGGGGATCCAGAGGTTTTTGTCGGTTGGGCGTGACCTAGATTCCCGCCTATGCGGGAATGACGTCAAAACATGAGTAGCATCTGAAAGACTTGGACTAAAGTCCATAGTTTTGTACTAGCGAGCTGAAACAGTAAAATTAATTCATAAACATATCCATTTTCTGCAGCGCTTCCAGCGCTCCAAGAGATATCGAATGATGCGGGGTAGGGATATGCGCCTCCCACGGATTGATACGGATTACTGTGGCGTTGGGATGTTGGCCGAGTTTTTCGCTCAGGTTGCGGATGGTAGGAATGGCGGTGCCGGCACCGAGTTCTATGATTACCATCGGGTGATTGCAGTTCCGCTGCAGGAAAGTTTCGAAGCGTTCTTCCTGCGCGCGGCTGCGTTGGTAGAGCCAGGCGTAGTCTTTGAACATCAGGATGTTGGGGCGGGCGACGCGTTTGCAGCACGGGCAGTGCGGAACCGTGGCGGCGCGCATGGTGGTTTCATTGATTTCAAAGGTGTGTTGATTGGGCCGGATGGTGTCGCTGCAGCACGCGGTGCACTGCAGGTGGTGTATGGAGCCGTGGATCTCCCATACATGGTCGGGGTCAAAGCCAGCACTCTGAAAGTGGCCGTCAACGTTGGAGGTGACAA
>JBNGCY010000056.1:12801-17225 GCA_049975505.1 Desulfuromonadaceae bacterium
TGGTCGGGGTCAAAGCCAGCACTCTGAAAGTGGCCGTCAACGTTGGAGGTGACAACGAAATGCTCCAAGTTGAAGCGTTTGATCCACTCTAACAGGATGGCAAAGCCTTGGTGTGGCGTGGTTTTGCGGTACAGGTTGGTGCGATGCCCGTAAAAGCCCCACGCAAAGTGGGGATCACGCTCAAAATGGGCGGGGTTGGCGGCCTGGACAAAGCTGAGGCCGAGGCGGGCATACATGGGGTAGGCATTCCAGAAGCCTTTATCGCCCCTGAAGTCGGGGAGGCCGGAATCCACCCCCATCCCTGCCCCGGCGGTTATTACCATGGACTCGGCACTGCGGATAACAGCACCCAAGTGGGGAAACACGGAGGCGCTCATCCCTGCAGGGGTGAGGACATTCTTCCCGCTCTCAGACATCAGCCGCCTCCGCTATTTCCGCCCTACTTTTGCATATCATTTGCACAAGACAAATTCACGCCTTACCTTCCGGGATATCCACATCGCGCCCGAAGTTGCGGAACTCATCCAGATTGCTGAACTCCCCCCACGCCAGATACTCATTGGGGGCGTTGACGAAGGTGTAGACACTTTCCAGAATGTTGAAATGGCGGTGTTCCTCGCGCGCAATGCGCAAAAGCAGATCGCGCACCTTTTCATCCTGTTCTTCCGCCGCAGCTTTTTCGTACAGGCGGAAACTGTCTGCCTCAATCTTCATGGCGCGGCGATACCCTTCCAGATCCCCGCCCTCAACGCTGGAAAGTTTATCCCCGCTGGCGATAATATCTTCAAACACATTTTTCGCTTCATCAAGAATGTCGCTGTCAGGCATGGAATTGTCAGATTGTTCCTCTTGCATCCGCACCAGAACATCGTAGTGTTTCTGTTCATCTTCAGCCAGACGCCGGAAAATATTCCGCAGACCGGGAACCCCGATTTTTTTTGCCTGCTGCTCATAAAATTCCTTGCCATCCAGCTCCATTTTCTTGCCGAACTCAAATACATCCATGGTCATGTCTCCTGCCAGGTTGAAGTTATATACTCTTCTATTTCAGAGCAGCTATGATCTCGCGGCAGAACGCGGGCAGATCAACCGGGGTTCGAGAAGTAATAATATTACCGTCACGCACGACTTCACGATCCACAAACTTACCCCCGGCATTCTGCAGGTCATCCTTGATGGAAACGAATCCGGTTACCTCCTTGCCGTGAATGGCATCGGCGGAGGCAAGCACCCAGCCCGCGTGACAGATAGCCGCTATAATGATTCCTTCCTGGTTAGCGGTGCGGATGAGGTCGATCATTGTAGCACTGCGGCGCATGTTGTCCGGGGCGTACCCGCCAGGAATGATAAAGGCATTAAAGTCAGCCGCCTTAACTTCGTCTGCTGCGAGATCGGCCTTTACCGGATAGCCGTGTTTGGATTCATAGCTTCCCCGTTGCGGACCGATGACGCTCACCGCGGCACCGGCCTCCTTAAAGCGCAGGAGCGGATACCAGAGTTCGAGATCTTCATAGGTATTCTCAGCCAGAATTGCGATTTTTTTATTCTGCAGTTCCATATTCTAAATCTCCTTTCCGGATGGTTGCAGGCGCACGTCCTTTTATTTAAACATTTGCGCGCGCCAGAAGCATTCTCTCTAACAAATCAAAACCAGAAATGCACTCCCGTTAAAACCTTGAAATCGTCGGGATCACCTCCCAGGGACTCAACCCGGTTGGCGGTCTTGCCCACAAGATTGTGCCAGCCAACCCCCAAATACGGGGCAAATTTACGTTTCAGGTGGTACATGAGGCGCATCCCGAGTTCGATATCGGTGAGACCCTGCCACTGTTCATACTCAGGCACATCGTTGAAGGATAAACCGGCCTCGAGCCTGGGAACCAGAACCAGTCTCTGGGTGATCAACATCTCATACTCGAGTTCTAATGCCGCGGATACGTCGCCATCCTCACTTACATAAGCAGTCAAATCGGTCTCTATCCAATGAGGTGCAAGACCCTGAAGGCCGATAGCCGCAAAACTTCTCGCAGGCGACGGGTCAAAGTCATGCCGCACTCCGATCTGCACATCCCAGAAGCGGTGGATATTGTGGCTGTAGAGCAGCTCAAGGTTAAATTCTTCAACCTCATTTTCAGGCTGCATCAGTGCCTCTCCCTCACTTTTGAGATATATCTTGTTGAAGTCGTTACCGGCCCAGGCGGCTACATCCCACACCAGCGCTTCATCCTCCCCTTCTGTGCTCCACAGATACTCAAGGCGGTGAGCCTTGAAGGTGGCAAAATTCATATTATCGTGCACAGCCTGAACCCCAAAGTTGCGCTGTGTCCCTTCCTGGTCATCCTGCACGTACTTTTGGATCCCCTCTCCTGCTTCAGGAGTTGTATGTACTTCCTTGTAGTCAGACGGGAAGTAACTCCTGGTGGAAGTATCCGAGCAGAGTCCGTTACCGGAAAAAGTCGCAAGCATAATGCAGCAAACCACCACTGGAATCGCTCTGTATATCATCATGCTACCCTCACAACCTGAAACATCCCCGCTTCCATGTGGTAAAGCAAGTGGCAGTGAAAGGCCCAATCTCCCTTTTCTATAGGGGTTATCAGAACAGACATAACCTCTCCGGGCTTTACCAGCAGGGTGTGTTTATACGGGAGCCTGTCCGCGCCGTTTTCCAGTTGCATCCACATCCCGTGCAGATGGATGGGGTGCTCCATCATGGTGTGGTTAACCAGAAAGAGGCGCAGACGTTCGTTGTAACGGAACAGATACGGTCCGGGATGTTCGGTGAACTTCATGCCATCAAAGGAGAACATGTAGCGTTCCATATTCGCCGTGATGTTGATGGTCATTTCGCGTTCGGGCTGGTCCGCGTAAACCTGCGGTTCTGCGCTTTCCAGATCTTCATAAGTAAGTACCCGCCAGCCATCATCCCCAAGACCTATCCCCGGCTCATGGAGACGATATGATGGGTTACGGACAACCATAGCTACACTGGAACTGTGCTGCTTGTCGGGCAGAAAGGGTTCCGGCCCATTAGGACCGGGGATGCGAGAATCGGGTTCAATGGCTTTTTTGCCGTGCTGTGCAGCCATTTTATTTTCCATGGAGCCATGATCCATCCCCATCTGTCCGTCATGCTTGCCATGACCGCCATTCATCATCATGCCCATGCCTATATCCTCAAGTCTGCGCACCGGACGGACGCGCATCTTTGGAACCGCAGCCTCAAGGCCGGGTTCCGGCGCAAGGGTACCACGCGCATAGCCGCTGCGATCCAGGGATTCGGCAAACAGGGTAAAGGGCTTATCCTGTTGCGGACGCACGAGCACATCATATGTCTCCGCCACCCCGATGCGGAATTCATGCACCGGCACGGGGCGTACCGCTTTTCCGTCAACCATTACCACCTGCATATCCAGACCGGGGATACGCACATCAAAATTGCTCATGGCTGCGGCATTGATAAAGCGCAGGCGAATGGTCTCTCCCGGGTTAAACAGGGCGGTCCAGTTCATATCCGGGGAATTGCCGTTCATAAGATAGGTGTAGGTGGCCCCGGTAACATCAGCCAGATCCACGGGGCTCATACGCATCTTCCCCCATGCCATACGTTCCTTAAGGGTGGACTTAAGACCTCTATCCTCCACATCTGCAAAGAAATCCCCCAGGGTGCGTTGCTGATAGTTGTAGTAATGCCCCAGGAGGTTGATATTACGGAAAATGTCCTCAGGTTTTTCAAACGACCAGTCGGAAAGAACAACTGCGTAGTCGCGGTCAAAATGGAACGGTTCCCCACCCTTGGGATCGATAATCAGAGGACCGTAGGCACCGGATTGCTCCTGCAGAAAGGAGTGGCTGTGATACCAGTAGGTTCCGGCCTGAACAACCTTGTAGCGATATTCAAATGTTTCCCCAGGAGCAATCCCGGGGAAATTAACTCCCGGTACTCCATCCATGGGGAACGGTACCAGTATTCCGTGCCAGTGAATGGAGGAATGTGTGGTATCCACCATGGAGTTGGTGACCCTGAGGGTGACCTCATCCCCTTCACGCAGACGCACGAGCGGCCCCGGAACAGTGCCATTGATGCCGGTAGCCATACTTCTGCGTCCATCGATCTTCAGAGGAGTATAACTAATGTTCAGATCATAACAGCTCCGGGATGTCGGCAGGCCCTCAAGCCCCCAGCGTTCGGTGCGTGCCCACAGAGGGAGTGGAAAGGTCGCCTGCAGGCCGGTAACAAACAGACCGGCACCGCATAGTTGAATAAATCGCCGCCGAGAGAGAATATTTCTTGCCTTATGCATAGAAAACCTCTGTAAAAATAAATATTTTCAATCCTTCCATTGTTAAAAGCAAGTCTAACAACAAAGAATTTACTTGCAACCCTTGGTATAATGGGATGGGATGCAAAGTCTCAGTCATGC
>JBNGCY010000057.1:0-16556 GCA_049975505.1 Desulfuromonadaceae bacterium
TGATTTACAAACTTATTTTTTTATGGGTGTTAAACTTGGGCTAGCCATCAACACAAGGTGAAAACGATGCTGTACGTTATCCACTGTTTCGATAAACATGACCATGTGCACTTGCGCCAGCAGATCCGCCCTGAACATGTTGATTATCTGAAGGGGTTCGGCTCGCGCATCTGGTGTGCCGGACCTACCCTGAATGAGGCGGGAGAGATGAACGGGTCGGTGATTATCCTTGAATGCGCAAACAGAAGCGAAGCGGAGGATTTTGCCGCCAACGATCCGTACGCCAAAGGAGGGTTGTTCCGCGAAGTGCAGATTCAGGCATGGAAGAAGGTTCTGCCTCCGGATTGAATTGCCTGACGGGAATTGCCGGAAAACTGCAGGGGCGAAAATTTTCGCCCCTAGCAGAAACAATCTCAGGTTATAGAGCCATGGTTCTTTCCACCCTTGTAGTAAATGGTTAGGTTACAAACCTACTTTTCCGCTCCTTCAGCCATCAGGCGCGCTATAGACTCAGAAAACGCCACCGGATCGCGGGGCTTGTCGCCTTCAAGGAGCAGAGCCTGATCGTAGAGCAGGCCGATATACTCCTTAAGTCTGGGGTTATCCTTATCCGCGGCAAACACCTTTTTCATCCGGGCGATGAGGTCATGCCCCGGATTTACTTCGAGAACGCGCTGTCCTTTGGGCACATCCTGCCCCATGGCTTCAAACATCTTCGCCATTTTGGGGTCCAGATCGTGTTCGCCTGCAACCAGGCACACCGCTGAGTTTTTCAGGCGCCCGGAGATGCGCACATCCTCTACCTGATCCTTCAGTTCCTCCTTCATCATTTCGAGCAGATCGCCGAACTCTTTCTTCTTCTCTTCCTTGTCGCCTTCGCCCAGATCAAGATCGCCCTTGATCGCCGACTGGAACTGTTTTTCTTTATAGGCCCCGAGACCGGAGATGATAATATCATCAAAATCATCGGTCATGATGAGGACTTCAAGCCCCTTTTCCTTGAACACCTCAAGGTATGGGGAGGATTCGGCACTCGCACGATCGCTGCCGGTTATGTAGTAGATCTCTTTCTGATCCTCGGGCATGCGCTCCACATATTCGGCCAGGGTGGTGGTCTCACCGGGATTGGTTTTAGTGGATTCAAACAGAAGAAGATCGGCAATGGTTTCGCGGCGTTCGAAGTCGTGATGCACCCCTTCCTTGAGAACCCGGCCGAACTCGGCATAGAACTCTTTATACGCATCCGGCTCATCCTGTTTCATCTGTGCCAGGGTATCGAGCACCTTTTTGGTGATGTTCTTCTTAATCACATTCACCGCTTTATTGTGCTGCAGGATCTCCCGACTCACGTTCAGGGGCAGATCTGAAGATTCCACAACCCCTTTAACAAAACGCAGATAGGAAGGGAGCATCTCCTCACAGTGATCCATGATCTGGACCCGGCGCACATACAGGGTGGGGCCGATCTTGTAATCCTGATAGAAGATATCATAGGGCCGTTTTTTGGGCAGATACAAGAGGGCGGAAAACTCCGTAGTGCCTTCGGCGCGGTAGTGGATCACCTTGGCGGGATCGGTGAAATCGTGAGAGATGTGCTTGTAGAACTCATTGTACTCCTCCTCACTGATTTCATCCTTACTCTTGAGCCAGATCGCCTTCTGCGAATTTAATGTCTCGGGCGCGGTTTCGCTGATGGTTTTCTCTTCATCGTCCGGATCCGGCTTGGAGCGGGTTACTTCCATGACAATGGGATACTCGATAAAATCGGAATACTGTTTCACCACCTGGCGCAGCTGATACTCTTCGAGAAACTGCTTCTCATCCTCTTTCAGGGTCAGGATCACATCGGTTCCCTTCCCTTCCTTGGTGGTGGAGTCGATGGTATAGGTACCGTCCGATTCAGATTCCCACACCACGGCGCTGTCCGCGCTCTCTCCAGCCTTGCGCGATATTACCGTAACCTTATCTGCAACCATGAAGGCGGAATAGAACCCGACGCCGAACTGCCCGATCAACTCCGGGTTATTCTCAACTTCGCGGCTTTCGAGGAGCTTGATGAACTCCTTGGTGCCGGAATGGGCAATGGTCCCGAGTGCTTCTACCGCTTCATCCTGAGTCATGCCGATACCGTTGTCGCGGACGGTCAGGGTGCCGGCATCCTTATCCGGGATCAATTCAATCTGCCATTCATCCCCGCCTTCGGCAATATTTGAATCGGTCAGCGCTGCGTAGCGGGCTTTGTCAATCGCATCCGAGGCGTTGGAGATCAGCTCACGGAGAAATATTTCTTTATTCGAATACAGTGAGTGCACCATCAGGTCGAGAATTTTGTTCACCTCGGCCTTGAATGCATGTTTTGCTGCGCTCATGGTTAAGACTACCTCCTGTTGAAAGTTAAGCGGTCACATCCTGGCGGCAAGGGTACAAGCCGCCCCGTCATCACTGGCGCGAAGATAATCACGCCCTGTACCATTGTCAACCTTCGGAGGAGGAAATCTCTACAAAACGCTCCACCGCCTCCGGCATATCTTCACACTCCAGATTCCCGAACGCCAGACGCAGATAGCGCTGTTGTCCGGGTCCGAAGGCGTCTCCGGGCAGGCAGATCAGGTTGGCCTCGTCCGCGAGCAGGCGTGCTGCCTGCCATGAGTCAAGCTCCTTCCACGGATGTTTAACCCAGGCAAAAAAGGCTCCACTCGCGCTGAGCTCAAATTCGTGATCCGCCGTTTCAAACAGGGCGCGGAAGGTGTCATGGCGCTCCTGCATGCGCTGTGCATTCCCCGCTACCCAGGAATCGAGATGGCGGCAACCCCAGGCCACCGCCATCTGGGTGATACGGGACTGACACACCACCATACTGTCCTGGATTTTAAGGGCCTGACGGATCATCTCCTCCCCGGCTATTAAAGCCCCGGCGCGATATCCGGTGAGGGCAAAGGTCTTACCGAAAGAGGCCAGATGGATAAAATTATCTTCCCAGTCTGGTTTACTGAAGAGACGATGCGGTTGTGTATCCGCAGGCAAAAAAGCGTTGTAGGTTTCATCCAGCACCAGGGCCAGATTATAGGAGCGCGCGCAGGCATAGAGGGTGTCAATCTGCGCAGCACTGAGCACTCTGCCGGTGGGATTACTCGGGGTAACAACCACTATGGCACGGGTACGGGGTGTCACATGCCGGGACAGGAGTTCGACATCCGTGCCCCCGTCAGCACTTGCAGGGACAAAAACAGGCTTTATCCCGAGGGCGTCGAGAGCCATGGGATGGTCGAAATACGCCGGAACCTGCACAATCACCTCATCTCCGGCTGCGGCGACAAGGAGAATCGCAAGCCAGAAAGCCTGGCTCGCTCCGATACTCAGGCAGATATTCTGCGCCCGGGGTGCACCCCCATAACGGCGGGCGTACCAGGTCGCAACCTCGCTGCGCACCTCTTCGAGCCCTTCATCCGCTGAATAGGCGGCCACCTCGGGATGCGCCACAATTTTCTGCAGATACTGGATCAGCCCATAAGCCGGAGGGTAATCCGGAACGGCCTGACACATATCCACCAGTGGTCGTCCGGGTGAAAAGGTGCGTTTGGCTACCCAGCGTTTCACCCGGGAAATCGGCGGAGCGGCAACCTGTTGCAGACGTGGGGTGACATTTATCATCTATTAACCTCCGTGACGTTGTGGTTTACCCGCAGTGCAAACAGTACGTACCCATTCGAGCACAAGAGCCGCTACCGATTCAAGGTCGACGACGCGGATATATTCATCCGTGGCGTGAACCCGGTTCATCCCCGTGGCCAGATTAAGGGTGACTATCCCCCTGGAGTTGAAAATATTCGCATCGCTCCCTCCGCCGGAGCGCCCCACTTCAAGTCGCTGCCCCAGGGATATCGCAGCTTCCTGCAGTGCCAACAAAACCGGAGCATCTTCGGGCACATGCATAAGGGGATAATCGGACATGATTTCACACTCGACGCCGATCTTTTCTGAATCCGGGTTATCGCGAAAGCGCTCCACTCCGGCCCGCATACACGCGCACATGTGCTCCGTCTGCCGTTTCAATCTCCCCGCACAAAAACTGCGCACCTCGCCAAAAACATCCGCCGTGGCCGGGACAATGTTGATAGCCTCTCCTCCGTGGATTATTCCGATATTGGCAGTGGTATCCGGATCAATACGCCCGAGCTGCATCTGTTCAATACCATGAGCAGCGATACGGATGGCGCTGATCCCGTGTTCGGGGTCAAGCCCGGCATGAGAGGCGCGCCCGTGGATACGAAACCTGAGTTTATTCGCACATGGAGCCATACGCGCTACAGTTCCCACCCCGGAAGTGTCCAGCACCATGCCGTGGCGCGCCTTAAGTCTGGAGAAATCGAGATGTTTAGCCCCCAGCAATCCCACTTCTTCGCACACGGTGAACACCAGTTCCAGAGGAGGATGGGGCAGATCATGTTCACGCAGCACCTGCACAACCTCGAGGATCTGAGCTATCCCCGATTTATCGTCCGCTCCGAGTACCGTATCCCCGTCACTGGTAAAGACCCCATCCCTGAGTACCGGTTTCACTCCATGTGCGGGTGAAACAGTATCCATATGAGCCGAGAGCAGCAAGGGCGCACCTTCATGCCTGTTGGCCGGGGCATATGCAATGATATTACCGCTCTCGCTCCCGGTAGCTGAGGCGGAGGCATCGAGTTCAACCCTGGCACCGAGGGCTTTGAGCCGCCTCTGCAGATATGCAGCTATTTCCCCTTCGTGAAACGATGGACTGTCAATCGCTGCAAGGGTTTCGAATTCTCTGCAAAGTCTTGAAGTATCGATCATTGGATTCTCACTATTTGTAATTACGAAAACATAGAAGAAGTGGACAGTCTGAACAGACCTCTGCTAATATCGTGCATCTAGTATAAAAATTCAAAAAAAGTCCATCCGCAATCAGAAATATCACAATAAAGGTGATTCAGCATAAACCATGACATCGCAACGCCACCAGCAAAACAATCGAAAAACCCAGGGAAGAAATCAGTACGAGCTTCCCTCCACCCGTAAACGCAAAGCCGCGCGGCGGCGTCAGAGTATGGCGTTATTTCTGCTCTTGCTCGGCATCGGGGCTGTTATATACTTCTTTACCCAGGACAACAGCCTGTTTGAAACAGGCTCAAGCCAACCTGCAGACCCGGAAATTATTCAACCCGCAGTATTTGACGACCCTCTGCCCGAGGTAATCATCGAAACCAGGCGCGAGACCATCAGCTGTGCCGTAGAATCAGGTGAGACCATCACCAACATTCTGGGGCATTACTTCTCAGCTGCGGAAATCCTTCAGATCGCACAAAAAGCCAAACCAGTTTTCCCTCTGCATAAACTATGCGCCGGACATGAGTACAGTATAGAACTTGAGGATGAGACCTTTATTTCATTTCGCTACGATATTGATACAGAAGAACAGCTTGTCATCGAGAAAAAAGACGGGGAAATCAGCATCAGACGCGAGCCCATTCACTACGATGTCGAAATTGAAAGCATAGGAACAACCATAGACTCAAGCCTTTTCGAGAGTGTTGCCGACATTGGCGAAAGCTCGCAACTTGCCATAACCATCATGGATATCTTTGCGTGGGACATAGACTTTATCCGCGATATCCGCGCGGGCGACTATTTCAGTGCCATTGTGGAGAAACGCTATCGCAACGGCAAACTCGAAGGTTACGGAAATGTACTCGCAGCCCATTTAAATAATCAGGGGAAGGATTATTACGCTTACTACTTTGCCAACGGCGGTTCCGGCGGCTATTACGATGAGCACGGCCAGAGTCTGCGCAAAGCGTTTCTCAAAGCGCCACTTTCGTATACCCGCATCTCTTCAGGATACACCAACCGGCGTTATCACCCGATTCTCAACCAGTGGCGCCCGCATCTTGCCGTAGACTATGCCGCGCCCACCGGAACCCCGGTTAAGGCCATTGCCGATGGTACCGTAATCCGTAAAAGTTACGATCGCAACAATGGCAATCTCATCCGTCTGCGCCATCCCAATGCGTATGAATCAACATACATTCATCTGAGCAGATTCGGGCGTGGAATTAAAAAAGGGACAAAGGTAAAACAGGGAGATATCATCGGCTATGTCGGGAGTACCGGCCTTGCCACCGGGCCGCATCTGGATTTCCGTATCTTTCACAACGGAAAACCGATTAACCCCCTGAAGATAAAATCAACTCCGGCAGAGCCTATCGCACCTCACAACAAGGATGAATTTGCCGAAACCGTTGCCATGCTGCGTGAACGTCTCAAACTGAAAACGGAACAGATTCAGGCATCCATCAGTAGCACCGTAGCAACGCTAAATGACGATTCCTCCACACCGCCCGCCCTGTGAATTATCTGCTGCACCTGCTGTTTTCCGCCCCCGAGCCTGATTGCTATATCGGCAATCTGATGGGCGATTTTGTCAAAGGACGTCTGGAAACGCAGCGGGATAAATTCAGCCCCGGTGTTCTGCGCGGTCTGCAGCAACACCGACTGATTGACTCCCATGCCCAGCGCTCCGCCATTTTCAGGAGAAGCTATCAGCGCCTTGATCCGAACTATGGTCTCTACCGCGGCATTATGGTTGATCTGTTCTACGACCACTTCGCCGCCCTCCGCTGGAAACGCTTCCATCCCCAGGCACTAACTGAATTCGCCCCGGAGATTTACGCAACCCTGAAGACGCATCCGGATCTGGTTCCCGCCTTTGCCGCTATTGTGCCACGCATGGTGGAACATAACTGGCTCATGGCCTATTCCTGCCCTACCGGCATAGAACGCGCCCTTAACTCCATCAGCCAGCGCGCCAGCGCCCGGCATCCGCTGAATGGTGCTCTTGCCCAGTTGGAACTGAATTACGCTGCGCTGGAACAGGACTGCCTAAGGTTTATCCCCGAGACTCTGGCGTGGATTGAAAAAGAACGCCATAAAGCCTCATCTCCATGGCATCCTGCAACCTGAAACGCTGAACGTTAAAGCTGTCCCTCTGTGCGTATGGCACGCCCTTCGAGATAAAAGCGCTTTTCATCCGCTTTGCCCATGGAAAAGGTTTTACGCGGCAGAGCCCCATCCTGCACAATAGTGCGGAAGAAATCGTGTTTGGAAATTGCAGGCAGGTAGAATCCGGCACATACCGGACGCGAACCTATAGTGGTGACGCTATCAGCTCCATGAATATAGTCGATACGGACATCTTCCTGCTCTTCAAGGTATGAGTCGAGAAAATCCTGCAGCGAACCCACCGCCAGGGTTTTGCGTGGCTGCGCAATACGCACCAGATAGTATTCCCCGCTCAGGACACATCCGATGCAGTGCTCGTCGCCATCTTCCGCTGCCGCCATAGCCGTCAGACATGCATCCGCGTCCGGCTGCGCTTCGAGGACACACTCCATCTGCGCCGCGCGGAAAAACGCCTCCATCGCCTGGCGTAGGTGCTCTACGTCGACATTGAAAAGCACCCGATGAATCGCTTCAAACTCCAGCCCCGGATCGTGAATATTCACCAGCTCCACCAGAGCATACCGCGCCGGATGCCGCATGATCTCATCCTCATCGGAAGACTGCTGCTTTATCTCTTCCCACAGGGCTTTGGCAGTGGCAAAGGAGTGGTTGCCATCCCCCATGGCATACAGCATCACATCTTCGTGACCCGGGTATTTGCGTTGATATACTTCAGGGTCGGCAAGCTGCTGCAGAGCACGTGCCACCTGCTGCTGCAGACGCGGCTCATCCACCAGATAGCCATTCAGATGCCCGCTTTCGGCATACAGATCAAAATCATAGATTCGGTTCAGATTCTCCCTGAACAGGGGTTCAATTACGGTTTTATGCGGATCATCAATCAGAACCATGATGTGGGGCAGTTCCAGCGGAGCATTGCGGCGGACTTTGATCCGCGGCGGCAGGCGTTCCATGATGGTGCCCTCAGTCGCGCGTATGCGTGAATGAGCACCCTTGCTGTAGTCGTAACACTCCAGATCCAGGGCCACCATCAGCCCGTTGCGCTGCGGCACCATGGGGGTGCTGCGCTCCACGAGAACAAAGGCGGGTTCCTGTTCCACCAGGGTCCCATTCTCCATATAGGTCTGCATGGTGGCGTTGATCCGGCGTATGCGCTCCTCTACATCCTTATCCTCCAGATATACCTCGGGCAGGGTCATTTTAAGGGTCGATGGCTCATCACCGATAAAAGCGGCCAGCTTTTCCCAATAGCCGGGATCTGAAGTATACTGATCGCAGGCAATGACCGCCCATTTCTGCATATCAGTCCCCTCTGCAGGCAGAAGGATGCGCGGAACCTGGAGAGCTATGTCAGGAAAATTCATGAATATACATCCTTGGTTTGTGTGGTTTTACAGCATAGACTTTACTTAAAAATGACTGAAATCACGGCGTTTTTTACGCCGGGATAGTTTTCCCATAATCCAACCGACAAAGAGGGTTCCACCTCCGGCAAGAAACCATTTCACACTTGCGGAACTGAGCATGGTGCGGTTTTCCTCCTGCAGCTTACTCAATTCCTCCAGGGCTGCATCCAGTTCAGCCTGAAGACGCTTGCGCTCTTTATCCAGCATCAGAGCATCGTCCGAGAGTTCACGAATTTCATGCAACTCCTCTTCTTTAATACGCAGTTCCTCGCGGAGGCGCTCTGCTTCGGCCCGGGCCTGTTCCGCTTCTTCTATTATTTCCGCCTGCTCGGAGGCACGGGTGCTAAGGCGCTCAATTTCAGCCTGAAGCTCTTTGATCCGTTCACTTTTAGGCCGCCTGGGAGAGATATACTGCTTCAGAACATAACCTTCCATGCCGTCATCCAGACGTACACGCAGATAACGCCCCTGCTCTTTAAGCACCTCCATGGGTGTATCTGTCCTCAGCGTGCGCAGAACCCGGTATTCATTCCCCGCGCCCTCACGGAGAGTTATAACCAGCTGATCGGCCACATAGCGTGTATCTGCGGCTCCCGGCCCGGCACACACGGCGAGGAGCAACACACTGATAATGACAAAAGTTGCACAGTATCTCTTCATAACGTTCTCCTGGATGGTTTAACCTGAGTTCACTCCAGTGGCCAGTCTTGTTCAAAACCAGGGGGGTAGAAGCTCTCTTTGGTACGATTGAAATACCCGTACTGGATCCGCGGAATGCGGGTTTTTATATAATTGAACATATACGCCATCCCCACACAGTCATGAGCCGGTGGCATGGCCTGTACATACATGTGCGGATCAATAGCGAGGTTGCGCAGTTGCAGCATATCCACCCCGTACTCTTCAATAATCCGTATAAGCTCATCCATCTCAGCGCGCTGATCGGTAATACCCGGAAATACCAGATAGTTGAACATCACAAACAGTCCTCGCTGTTTGGCACGCCGCACCGATTCGAGCACATCGGCAAATGAATACGCGCGCGGGCGATAGTAGGCATTGTACACGGGCTCACGCACTGAATTAAGCGATACCCTGATCGAATCCAATCCCGCTTCCGCCAGGGCTTCAACTTTATCGGGCAGGGACGCATTGGAATTGAAATTGATCGTCCCCCGCGTTGTCGCGCTGCGCATCGATTTAATCGCAGAGCAGATCAGATCCGCCTGCATAATAGGATCACCTTCACACCCCTGACCAAAGGAGACGATGGCATTTTGAGCCTGTTGCAGATGGGGTACCGCAACCTGATGCAACTCTTCAACCGTGGGGACAAAATCGATACGTTCCTGACTTGACGGGCAGCATTCGTTTTCTGCCGCCTGGTATGAGAGACAGCCCAGACAGTTGGAATTGCATGTAGGCGAAGTGGGGAGTGGCGCTTCCCAGCGTTTCAGAAACAGGTTTTTGGCTGCAAAACAGTGATAGTCAAGGGCACAGCGCGCCAGCTGTACCAGCAGGCGATTATCCGGATAGCGACCCAGCAGTTCATCCACCCCCGGAGCCACTTCACGGTCGTCAAAATGCTCCGGCAACCACTGCGGGTTGCGATCCACCTTGAGAGCGGGGACGTAGAAACGCTCATCCTCCGGAGACCACGCCAGGGCGGTATACGCCCACAGAGGCAGGGTCTGACGCCGGGAGGGATATTCCACTGCCGGCAGATAGGTGCGCATATAGGCCGGGGTCATGAAGGCACACACAGCCTGAACGGGCTCTCCCCCCATGGAGCGGGGCAGAGAGTGAATAGTCTCGGTTCTCCCGGTGCGCGGGTTGACACCTACCGGTTTTAAATCGGGCATGGTAAAGAGGCGACTTCCTTCAGGGAGAGGAATCATCTCGGCTGAATCGGGGACACAGATGGTGTCGGCGCTCATGCCGGCCATCCGGTATTCCGGATGTTCAAAGATCTCTCCGTCCAGGGTTGCCACCACGGCATAAAAAGTCATTTGCTTTCCCTTAAGCCTTCAGCTGTGCATTTAAATCTGTGACTGCAGGTATAAACCAGAGTGCAATGCTACAGCAAGTATGTGCAGATAAACAAGTGCAATATGAGCTGTTTAAACACCGTCCTGTGCCCGCCGGGCTTCGGGTTACTTTTCACTTAACCCGCATCCGCTTTTGGCTTATGCTGTGGCACATGAAGACCATTCTGACTACTCTACACAGCAAATTCATCCATCCGAGCCTCGCACTCCCCTGCCTTGCCGCCTACTGTGCCAGCAGCTGCGGAACGCTTTGCATCCGCGAGTTCACCGTGCATGAGCCGCGCGAAAATGTCCTCGCCGCTCTACTCAAAGAGCGTCCGGATGTCGTGGGATTCTCGGTTTACATCTGGAACCGCACCGAAATCCTGGCGCTCGTAGATGCTATCCATGTGGCCCGGCCCCAGATCCGCATCATCCTCGGCGGCCCGGAGATCAGTTACCCGGAAGCCGACATCTGGAAGAGACATCCGGGCATCAGTGCGATCATCCATGGCGAGGGGGAACGCCCCCTGCATACCATTCTGAGTGCATGGGAGGCGGGAATACAGCCACCGCCGCAGACTCCCGGCCTGAGTGTCCGCACTCCGGAAGGGATAGATTCAAACCCCGAACACCTGCTTTTGGAGGATCTGGACGAACTGCCTTCGCCGTATGTGCGGAATCTGATCGCCTGTAACAAGGGTTTTGTCTACTACGAAAGCAGCCGCGGCTGCCCCTACTCCTGTGCTTTCTGCATGAGCGCCCTCGATACCCGGGTGCGCAGTTTTTCCATGCAGCGCATCAGGGATGATCTCCTGCTGCTCATGCGCCACAAGGTGCCAAAAATAAAATTTGTGGATCGTACCTTCAACTACAACCCGGAACGTGCGCGTGAAATCTTCACCTTTATCCTGGAGCATAACCGCAGCAGCCATTTTCACTTTGAGATCGGTGCCCACCTGCTCGACCACGCAACCATGAAACTGCTCGAACAGGTGCCGGAAGATATGTTTCAGTTCGAGATCGGGGTGCAGTCCACTTTTGATGACACCCTGAAAAACATTCAACGCCACGCTCCACTTGAAACCCTCCTGGCCAACGTGGATCACCTTCTGCGCCATACACATGTTCATATCCACCTCGACCTGATTGCGGGCCTGCCCGGGGATGATTTCGCCCGGATTGTAAGCGGGATAGACCGTCTTATGCAACTGCGTCCGCATCATCTTCAGATTGAAGCCCTGAAACTTCTGCCCGGCGCACCCCTGCGCCGCGATGCAGCAGCTCTGGGTCTGAACTACGAGCCCAACCCACCGTATACGGTAATGAATTCAGACAAACTGGATTTTTTCGCCCTGGAGCGCATCCGTGGCATGAGTCGTCTTCTCGATATGACCTGGAACTGCGGTCGGGCACACAGATTTATTCTCGAGCTCGCACGGCACTATCGGAGTCCGGGCACCGCCCTGGCGGAAATGGAGAGATACTGGAGCCAAAATGATCTGCTGCGTTTCCCCCTGGGGCAGCGGGAGATATTTGAACACCTGGGCAACGCTGTTGCTTCTATGTTCAGCTCCAGACCTGAGGTTGTCGATCTGCTCCATCAGACCCTGTTGCGTGATCTGGCTCTGCGCGAGCCGATCACCCCAGCAAAAGTGCCGACATTCCATAGCGCAGGGCTCAAGCAAAGCGAACAGCAGGCGGTGAAACACCTGGTTAAAGAGAAACTGGAGCGCATCAGGGGCAAAGGGGTGAAACTCCAGCACTTCGCTGCATATCTGCCGGCGCTGCGGGAGGGAGAGAAAATTCCTGAACCTGAAAGGGGAACGGACGACATCAGATCCGGCGATATTCACGTGTTTTTCTATCTGAGTGCAAGCGGGCAGCCCCTGCGCGTGGAGGAGCATATTATCTGAAGGCGCAAGTGATTATTTGTTAAGGCCGGGCTTTCACCGTTGCCTGGGACAAAACCGGGGTGCTACTACTCACGCGCCGTAGCCTTCAGGATTACTCTTCTGCCAGTTCCATGCGTCACGACACATCTGCTCAAGATCGAAATGTGCTTCCCAGCCCAGAATATCTCGCGCAAGGGTGGAGTCGGCATAGCAGGTGGCAATATCACCCGGACGGCGCGCCACAGTCTGATAGGGAACAGGAGTACCACTGGCGACCTCAAAGGCGCGTACTACTTCAAGCACTGAATAGCCGCGCCCGGTACCGAGATTCAGAGTCAGAACCCTGTTGCTGCGGTGTGCTTCATCCACGCCCTTTTCCAGGGCACACAGATGTCCGCGTGCCAGATCCACCACATGCACATAGTCGCGCACCCCGGTGCCATCGGGAGTGGGATAGTCGGCGCCAAACACATTCAGATGCTCACGCCGTCCTACAGCCACCTGGGCTACAAATGGAAGCAGATTGTTGGGAATCCCGCGCGGATCCTCCCCGATAAGTCCGGACGGATGCGCCCCCACCGGGTTGAAATAGCGCAACAGGACGATGTTCCACTCCGGAGCGGAGAGATGCACGTCCCTTAAGATCTGCTCAATCATCAGTTTGGTGCGCCCGTATGGGTTCGTAGGGCCCACAGGCGCACTCTCAGGGATAGGGACTTTGTCCGGATCACCATATACCGTGGCGGAAGAACTGAACACCAGATTGGTACAGGCATGTTCCGCCATCACCTCGCACAGCACCAGGGTGGAATCAATATTGTTGGCGTAATACTTGAGCGGCTGCTCCACTGATTCGCCCACAGCTTTATGTCCGGCAAAGTGAATCACCGCATCCACTGCATGCGCGGCGAACACCTGTCTGAGGCGCTCGCTATCGCGCACATCAAAGGGGTAGAACTCCACCTTTTTCCCGCTTATCCTCTCCACCCGCTCTAGCGCTTTACGGGATGAATTGGCTAGATTATCCACACAGACGACCTCATGCCCCTGCTCCAGGAGTTCCACCATGGTGTGACTCCCGATGTATCCGGCGCCGCCGCTTACCAGAACCTGCATCTTCTCTCCTCGGATATCAGGATCGGGTTTCCACTTCAGAGTGATCGCCCATGTTCATACTCTGAGCAGATCCCACCAGACGCACCGCATCACCGAGAATGCTGTGGCGCAGAACCACGTTCTTGACTTCACTGTCGGCATTGATGATGGTGTCGCTGATTACCGCCTGCTCCACCACCGAACCGCGCGCCACTGAAACATCGGGACCGATAACACTGTTGCTCACCCTGGCGCCATGTCCGATAAATACGGGTTCAATAATCACAGAGTTGTGCAACTCCCCTTCACAGCGGTTGTTCTCCCGCAGCAGATAGCGATTGGTTTCCAGCAGGTTTTCCGGTTTGCCGCAGTCAAGCCAGGCCTCAATACTCGGGGCACGCAGTTTCTTCCCGGCGTTGATCATGCGCATGAACACCGCCGGAAGATAGAACTCCCCCCTTTCCTTTTCCCCGGCTTCGATACTCCGGGCCAGATATTCCATGAAGTCGCAGGCATCCTTGAGATAGTACAACCCCACCTGGGCAAGACGGGAAATGGGCTGATCCGGTTTTTCCACCATATCCACAATGTAACCATCGCGTACTACATTGACCCCGAAACGCTGATAGTCTTCAACTTCATGCGAATATATGAGACCATCACAGTCGCGACACAGTTCATCAATCCGCGTGAGGTCGGTGATAAAAATGGTATCGTTGAACACCACCAGCACATCATCGCCTGGATTTATCCGTTCTGCGCCCAGATACACCGCATGAGCGGGGCCGAGCTTCTCATGCTGCGGGATATAGGTGCATTTGAGAGCGGGGAAATGCTCACGCATAAAATCTTCAATCTGGGTGCCGTTATCATCTACGATAAAGATATACTCTTCAACCTCTATCGCTTCGAGTCTGGTAATGATATGCTCAAGTACAGTTTTACCTGCGACCCGCACCAGCGATTTAGCTTTGGCGTGGGTGTGGGGACGCAGACGGGTACCGCGTCCGGCTACGGGAAGAATAACTTTCATGGTTAGATCCTCTTGGCTTCAAGGGTTTATCCTTAAAAAATTATTAAAGCAGACTTTAGCTGATTTCCAATCTACTGACAACTACTAGATATTTCATGAATCCACACTTGCACTCTGAAATTCTACCATATAAATTCTTCCGGGGTCGCTACTCCCTGACGCCGGAGAGCCATCTCCGCACTGCACTTATGCAGATTGCACATTCCTGACTGTGGCAATGACCCGACCTCAGCGCGACTCAAATATAAGTTTGCTTCTTCTGTTCATCCTTCTCTCTCTGGGGCTGCATCTGTTACTGCTTGTGTTCGGACCTGAATCCATGCGCACAGAGCAAAAGCAGACCGAAGAACCGACATATATAGAAATCCAACCCATGGAAGAGGTGCGCGAAACAGTAAAGGTGCGCAAAAAAACCACAGAGGAGGTGAAAACCCACCGTCTGGGCGAAGCAGATCAGAAGGTGAAGAAAGAGCAGGCTCCTGAAGGATACCATATGGAGGACAGCGCTCCGAGTATGCCGCAGATAGCAGCTCAGGAAGAGCCGGAACCCGAAAAAACCAGGCCAAAAGAGGCACAGAAGCAGCCAGAGAAGCAAGCACGGCCAGAGGAAACAGAACCGCTACCTGAGCCGGAGGAAGAGGCAGCCCCCCCAAAGAAAGAGGATAAAGCCAGGGAACCACAGCCGAAACCAATCACTGAGTCCGTCCCCAGGCTCAGGGATTTGCTCCAATCAAGCAATCATGCCGCTGCGAATATCGCGCGCGAAACCCGGATAAAGCACCGCCCCGATGTAGCGCGTGGTGAAGCGGTATGGCTCAACATGAAGCATGACCTGCTGTTTTCATTTTTCTCGCGCTTTCGAAAGGGGATCTACGGCGTATGGAACTACCCCCATGAATCAGCACAACGCGGCGAACAGGGTACTGCCCTGCTGGAGATCATAGTCAACCGCGATGGCAGTATTGAAGATGTCAATCTCCTCAACGGCAGCGAATATGAGCGCCTGAATCGTGAAGCGATTGCTGCGGTATTCAAGGCGGCTCCGTTCGGCAAACTCCCGGAGAGCTGGCCGGAAGAGCAACTGCGCATCAAGGCGTATTTTCACTACCAGCTTGGAGGCAGAGACAAACCTCTCGATATTTTCGGCAAATAAGAAAGGTCGCCGATGTGCCTCGGCGACCCTGGGTTGATCCATCTTTTGCTCTGCGTTCAGATCCGGTTTCCGGCCCCTGCCTAACCGAGGCGTCGGCGTGAACTCTGGACCGTATTCTCCAAAAGCATGGTGATGGTCATGGGCCCCACCCCGCCAGGCACGGGGGTAATATAAGACGCCTTCTCTTTCGCGGCCTCGAACTCCACATCACCGAGGAGCTTGCCATCCTCCTGACGGTTGATACCCACATCAATCACCACGGCGCCTTCCTTGATCCACTCCCCTTTGACCATCTCGGTGCGTCCTACCGCAGCAATCACCACATCCGCCCGCTTTACGTGTCCAGGCAGATCCCGGGTACGCGAATGGCATACGGTCACTGTGGCGTTTTCCGCCAGACACATAAGGGCTACAGGCTTGCCCACAATATTGGAGCGCCCCACGACAACCACCTCTTTGCCATTCAGGTCGCAGTTGATGGATTCGAACATCTTCATCACCCCGTATGGAGTACAGGAGCGGAAGGTGGGATTGCCGGTAACCAGACGTCCGACACTCTCGGGGTGAAAACCATCCACATCTTTTTTAGGATCAATAGCGGTGATAACCGCATCCTCATCGATATGCTCCGGCAATGGCAACTGCACCAGGATGCCGTCAATGCGTGCATCGTTGTTGAGTTGTTCCACCAGCGCCAGAAGCTCCTCCTGCGAAGTCTCGGCAGGAAGGCGATGCTCATCGGAATAAATCCCCGCTTTGGCACATGCCTTTTCCTTCATGGAAACATACACCCGACTGGCGGGATCATCACCCACCAGCACCACGGCGAGGCCGGGCACAACACCTTTCTCTTTTAACGCAGCCACATCCTGCGCCAGATTTTCACGCATGCTTGCAGCCAGGGCTTTACCGTCAATCAGTGTTGCCGCCATAAACAGACCTCCGTGATGTTGTTGAAAGTAT
>JBNGCY010000058.1:0-16077 GCA_049975505.1 Desulfuromonadaceae bacterium
TTCTGTACGCGGCAAGTTGCTCAAGGCATATAGGTGCCAGCCAGGTTAAGCGGGTGTGATAGCCATCCGCGTTGTCTTTATCGCTCAGGACGCAAAAGCCTGACTCAAAATCGACATCTTCAAACCTAGGCATAGGGCTGTGCACAGCTCTTACCCCGGTTGCATAGGCAACTAACATGCATGTATATCGTGTAAGCGAGTTATGCAGACGGATCATGTTGGCGATGCTTGGAGTGTTTTCAGCTTGCGCTTTACGCTCACAGGCATTGGTTTTAAGCTCATGGATTAGCGTACCCAGAGTCGTGGATAGGGGCACATTTGCGGAGCCGATAATATGCTCTACATTTTGATTTGATTGCGACTTGTTCTCATTGGCGAGTTCGGGAAAGGTCTCGGCCCAAACTGCATGATATTGCTGCGCAAGTTTGCTGCTGCGTTGAGCAGTATAGTGCCGGACTGTGGTAGCAAGATAGGCATCTTTGCCAGTAAGAAATGCAGCGCTGGTGATGTCTGCACCTTCTTGCTGCTGCAGTTTGGCAAACAGATAGTTTTCGATCCGCTTCGGAGTGATACGGGCTTTGTGGTGTTTGCTTAGATCGTGGCATAGGCTTTCAAGGTAGGGTTCTACTTCTTGAATTTGCAAATTATTGTAGAGTAGATTATCTCTGGGCCCATAAGTAAATCGACGCAAAAGTCTATCGGCAAAATGCGGGAGTTCTACTCTGAAATACTTGTCGGTATTAACAGTGTATGTCCTGTATTTTTCATGCTTTTTTGCTTTTCTGCACCCCGGAACAATCCAATAAATAGTCTCCGAACTAAATTGCAGCCCCGGCCTGGGGTTTTCCGGCAAATGTGTATTTGTATAAAATGCAAAGCGTAATATTTTTTCCATCGGTTGCCCACATAGGAGTATCAATGCAATTATTGCATTGACTTTATATTGTGCGGGGGAAGCAGATTTATCAGTTATCGACTCCCATAGTAGGCTGACCTCGTAAGCTGATAAGGTGGACCACTCATACGGCAAGCATTGATTGTGCATCTGTATAGCTGAGCGCGATAAACTGCGTGATTTATTGGTACTTTGCGCGAGCGTGATCATCCTGTTAACGGCTAGGTTGTAATTGATTTGCACCATGGGTGGTAGAGGGGGTATCTCGTTCGGCGCTAAATCCTTAGTTTCTGCGTCTTTTTTGCTGCTCTGCAGTTTTTGTTCTATAAGTGTTATCTGCGATATTACTTCGTCTTCTTCGGGGCTCTCGGTATCTACTTTAAGATCGTGGAGCACTGGGAGAGTTTGGCCGGTGGAGAAGCGTGGTAAGGTACTAATCCGAATTGGGGCTGATTTTTTTGCCGTGTAGTATTCCATGGAGGTGATGAGGGGACTTAATGTTTCCTCCAAATCTGCCTGGATAATCTGAGATGACAGCTCCATCGGATAACAAACGGGATCTATTCTTTCTATTCGTGCCTGGTATGGTTTTTCCATCGCTTTGCGAATACATTGTGGCGCAGTGATGCATATGTTTTTGTATGCTTTTTTATGTCTATACAGCTGAGATGCAAGAATAAATTGGATGAGTAGGCCAAGATAGATATCCGCTATTTCACCGCGTTTGGGGCATTTGTGCAGTGCAACGTAAACTGGGTGTTTTTCATACAGGCCCCACACATCGTCTCCGTTGCGTGCATTCCTGGTATCATCCTGTTTTAGGGATAACGCCTTTAATTCTGTGGCAATCTCACCCCATTGGGAATTTATGCTCGCTCTAGGATAAAAGCGCGAAACAGAAGCGTATACCCTGTATAGCCTTGAAACTATTTGCCTCACTGATGCAATGCCAGAGGCATCATCTGGCATATCAATGAAATCAAAAAAGCTTTCAATATCCGATTTTGCAATTTCCTCGCTACAGGCATTTGCCACCATCTGTACCAATTCGTTTCTATTCATTTTTTACTCCCATTAGGGCGAAATATGGTGTTTTTTGCGCATCCGAGTGCTGCAGCAAATTGATGCTGGGATTTCGCGTTAAAAAGTGATGCAAAAATATGTTTCTCCAACTTAACTGCTTGTTCCAGAATAACGCCGAAGTTGCTTTTGAATTTATATGTATGGGTAATCGGAAGAATAAATAGGTCCATCATGATGTACTGGTTAATCCTGTGTTTTTTGATTTTTTTACGATCTATAATCGCGACGGGGACTTTCGTGCCTGGGTTAAGCAGTAAACAGGCAAGGGTGTAGGTACGGTGGCCGCTGATGTATCGATAGTGCTTATTGCCGCCAGCTGTTACCGCAATGATGGGGGATGTTTGCAATAACAAGGGTATCGCGTGTACAGTGAGTATGTTAGGATCAAGTAGCTGATAGGCTATTTGATCCAATGTAGATACATACTTGGCGTATTCTTTGTGTGGTTTGATGCGTGCGAGTTCAATGTTTTGCATTTCCTGCTCCTGCCTCTGGGGTTGTTAATGGCGAAGGCTGCCCGAGCCTAGGCGCAACTGTTTCTACTTACTACATCTGACGAGGCTTCCTTTTTTCGGCGAAAAATTTCAAAAAATTTTCGGAGCAAGGTAATTTTGTTGTTTTTTAGATTTCGGATGCGGGGGGAAATATAGAAAAGGAGCTACTCTATGGGGCTGCGCTTCTTTCGCAGAGTACGCCTGGGTAAAGGTCTTACCCTGAACTTAAGCAAAACCGGGGCGTCCCTTTCCATGGGACCGCGTGGGGCCAAATTCACCATGGGAACCAGCGGCAAAAGAGTAACCGCCGGATTGCCGGGTACCGGATTGTTTTACACCTCAAAACTGGATAGCGCTAAAAAACAGGGAAGGGCTGGAAGTAGTTCCGGGCAGCATGGCGTTGCGGTACGCAGTAAGGATCGGCTCAATCCAGGTTTTTTCAAGCGCCTCTTTATCTCAGCCGAAGAGCAGGATCTTATTGATGGGTTGCGTGAGTTGGTGGAAGGAAACGAGACCACGGCCATGCACCATCTGCGTAAAGCCACTCAATTTACCGATGCCGCCTTCATCAGTGGCTTCCTGGCTTTCAAGCACCAGAAACTCCCACAGGCGCAGCGCCTTCTCGAACACGCTGTAGAACACAGCTCCGAAATAGGTCAGACGCTACAGCGCTATCAGGTGCAGGTTTTTATGAGTATGCCCCTGACTCCAGAACTGGATGTGCATGTGGATGCAGATCTGCGTAGCGCTTTACTTGGTCTCGCAGAAGTAAGACAGCAGATGGGGGATATGAACAAAGCCCGAGAGGCACTGGAGCAACTCCATACCCATCAGCCTGAAGACATCGTGGTAAGACTCTCGCTTGCGGAAATAATCATGGAAGGTGATGGTGCGGATCAGCCAGAGTGGCAAGAGGTAGTAAGGCTGGGCGAAGGGGTAGAAAACGACTCCGCCTATCATGCCGCTTTGCTCTTGTATAAAGGCAGAGCCCTGCAGAATATGGAATTACACGTAGCCGCACGCGATACCTTCACCAAGGCCCTGCGCCGCCGCAAAGATCGTCCTGCAGAACTTCTGAACGCGCTACGCTATGCGCGCTCTTTGACATATCTGGAACTGGGCAGGAAAAGCCGTGCGCGCCAGGAATGGGAGAAGCTCTATGCGAGTGCACCTGATTATGTAGATGTGGCGCAGCGGCTGGGGCTGGATCCGGTTGAATCTTAAAAGAGCAGGGGGGAGAGGCTTTGCACCTGCTTCAGGCCCATGGGCCTGAAGCAGGCCAGACTAGAGGTTTAGGATTGTCTTGTGATAGCAGGGTTGAGAGTGGTGCAAGGAAATTCTCCACTACAGATACGACATCCTTGAAGGATTCGGGGATATTGACCCTTGCTGAGTCCAGGGTTCCACGAAATCGAACCCTGGTCCCTTCGTAATCGACGTCCTCTGTAATCGGTTCGGGCTGGATCGATTCGGGATCAAAAGTGAGCCCATCGGGCTCCACATCTACAGCCATGACTTCCCGAATCTGAGCGACAATATTGGCTTCTTCGTTGCTGGTTCTTCCCAGCATATCTATATCCATAGTTGGCCGGAATTCCGGCGAGCGCCAAACCCTCAACATCAAAGCGCCCTTGAGTATGAAACGGTCTGCATGCTTTGACTGGGACAGGCGAAACAGAAACCGTTCCATGGCATAGTATTGAAGAAGTTCGTTGAATGGCCTTTTATCGTTTTTGGCGCGATTTAAAAGTCGTTGACGGATAGATGCAGGGATATTCTTCGGGTATTTCATATGCTCGCCTCTAGGTAGGGACGCATCACTTTTTCAACACGGCAGACTTTCGCATATTTGAGCAGTGCCTCGAGATTGAATTGCTTGCGTGCTTTGTAGAGTTTCAGTGCCTCCAATACCACATCCATGCCGATCTTGTTCCGAAACTTGAAACAGTCGGCAAGCGTTTTTTCCGGACTGTAGATTTTGACGTATACGCCATCGATTTGGTGCTCTTCGATACCTGAACGGAATGCCAGGTCAGAGAACCGGTGAGCACTGAGTGGTGGATAATTCAGAAACGGTTTCCGTGATTCCCTTGGCACAGCTACGGAAACACTGTGCGGAATCTGTGTAGTGATTTCATGATATGCCAGTGCCGATACAAGGCAGATGACTGCATTCGGGAAACGCAGTCCGACCGTTACCAGGTCAGGGTTGCTGATGGGAGGAAGGTCTACCAGGCGGTACACTCCCCTGCTGACTTGCTCTATCACCCCTTTATCCCTAAGGGCATAGAGCATGTAACGGCTTATCCCGCACTTAATAGCCTCGCTCATCCGTAGTTGGCCACCACATGAGCGGAAAATATCTTCTGGTTTTTTCTGCATTCCCGGCTCCAGACAAATAGACTCTACTTATTCATAAGTGGTAACAATATGTCTGATTGCAACTAGAAAATCAAGGCTGTATCCTTGAATTAGATAAAAATCGGATTGGCCTGTTGGTTAGCACCGGATTGAGCATGTATTATTGCTGATAGACTGTGCGAAAGGAGGTTGTGGATATCAATGGCAAGGAATAAGAAACCAACCTGGAAAGATGTGAAATCAATTCTGGTTGAAAAGGAAAAGTCAGAATTACTCAAACTGATAGCAGATCTGTATTCATCCAGTGCGGAAAACAGATCATTTATCAACGCAAGGTTTTCTGTGGGTGGGCAGACACTTGAACCATATAGAAGCATTATATCTGAATCACTTTACCCGGATGTGTACAGAAATAAACCAATAAGCCTGGCTAAAGGGAAAAAGGCAATATCGGATTACTTCAAGGCCACCAAAAATGAAGCAGGTAAGCTTGAATTGATGGTTCATTACCTTGAGATGGGAAATCAGTTCACGGCTGATTTTGGTGATATAGACGAACAATTTTATTCTAGTCTTGAATTAATGTTTGAAAAGATCCTTGATATCTTGAGGAAACAGCCGACTGACATCCAGAAAAAATATTTTACGCGTTTAGAAAATGTTGTTTCCACAGCTATAAATATTGGATGGGGTTATCATGACCACATAAGCGACATATTAAGCCAATTCGAGGCAGAAATAGAAAGCACTTGCTAAAACTAACTCCGATTCCGAAAAAGCGCTTTAAGGGTCGTTTGTTTGGGGCGATATGAGTCTTTGACACTGAACAGCTTGCTTCTCACCGCCCCCGATATCTGTAGAATTATGTCTTAGAATTGATCGTAATGTCCGCCAATTGCAAAAATATAAATGTAATTGGCGTCGAACTTGTAAATGACGCGGTCCTTTTGGCTTAATCTTCGTGACCAGAAGCCGGAAAGGTTGTGTCGAAGTGCTTCGGGTTTGCCTGTGCCAGTTGTAGGGTCTCCCCTAAGCATTTCTTTTAAAATTGAACAAAGGGATCTATGTAAACGTTTGTCTTTTGTTCTGAGTTCTTCGTAAATAGCCCAAGTACTACCTTCAAACACCAAGGATCTCATTCATTTCTCCATCCTTTGGTGTGTAACCGGAACGATCAACGTGTGTGCGAGCAGATTCGGAAATTTGCTTCATCAAACTGGAATTTTGGAGAATGTAAAGAGTCTCCTGGTCGCGCTCCCAATCTTCTGCGCTAATAACAACAAAGTCGCCCCCACTACGGCGGGTTACTTTAAGTGGCACATGTTCACTGGCTGCTTGTTCAATAAAGTTTTTCATGTTTGAGCGAAACTGGTTTACGCTAACAGTATCCATAGGTCCCTCCTGAGTTGTACTGCAATTCAGTACATAATGGCACACTCTAGCAAACTAATCAACCGGACTGAGGAGAAATATGTTTGTGAGATTTTGGGGAAACTACGCTGGTCATCAGCATCGGCAATCTAGCGCCTATCACGAACCTTTATGCGGAAAAGTAAATAAACGTTCAGTTGCCAGCAGCTCGCTGTGCAAGGAAAACTCTTAGGACACCTGCCACACCTCCTGAGTTAAAACATTACACGCTGTAAGTGTTTGCCCGTACACCGCGCCGGTATCCAGATAGTAGCGGCCAGCTTCAAAGTAAGGACTGCCGGCAGTAGGTTGATGCCCGACCACGTGGATTACACCATTCTTGCCCGGAGGGGCGTGGCGCTCCCACAGCAGGGTATACGGATCCTGCTTCTCGAGGGGAGTATCCGGCTCAATACCGGCATGAACAAAGATAAAGTTCTCATACTTCCAAACCAGCTCTGTTTCTTCCAGAAATGTTATATGCTCTCTTGGAAACTCACTCATATCCCTGAGGTGGTAGCTGCGTAGCGTTTCGCTTCCTCCATTATTCAGAAACATGTCCAGATCAGACACAAGCGAGTAATTCGCATACTCCCGAGAAATATCCCGCGTACGCAGGTCATGCCTGACTTTTAATTCAGCCAGGGCATCAAGGAGCAACTGATCATGATTGCCGCGAATGAAAACAATCTTGGGGAAGTCCTTCTTGAACTGAATCAGTTGCTCGATTACTCCGCAGCTGTCTTTTCCCCTGTCGATGTAGTCCCCCAGAAAAACAAATTGATCTTCCGGTCGTGGTGAAACCACATTGAGTAATCTGTAAAGCATGTCTGCCTGACCGTGAATGTCTCCAATAGCTATCAGGCGCATTTTGTTTGCTTTCATAGGCATCGTTCCTGGGTCATGCTTATTTTGCATGGCATGGTCCTTTGCCTTGTTTGTCGCGTAAGTCAGCAAAAACAGAGGCAGCCGATTGTACATCACCTTTTGAAATCTGCTGATTGCCCAACGCCAGAATTTTAAGCAAAGCTATGCTTTGTTGTGCTTGTTTATAGCTGGCAATGTCCTGAACTCCCGCCTTGGCCTCTCCATTCAGGGTGATAACTATGGGTTGCTGCTGCCCAGTCAGTTTCATAGTTACTGTACCTCCACATTCGGGAAGTGGAATATTCGGATCCCGATTATCAACCTTTTTTCCTAACCCCATTTTTGAATTTTTCAAACGTATAAAGTTGATCTGACTTGGCAAAGGTGTCTTTGACGCAGCTTTCTTCAATCTTATCCCAATAGTTTTTAATCAAATCAACAGCAGGGTTAACCAACTGATTCTCGATGTCTTTGCGATTTTCGATCGCTGTGAGTGGAGTTGCAAACAGCGACCCGTCGGCCCATATATGCACTTTATTGTCGTAGCAAAGCTCAAAATCACCTTCCTCGCCAACTTCTGGATCTCCTTGCCAGTCAAAAAAGTCAAATTCAACATCATCATCTTTTGTAATAGCAACATGTAGGGTGGGTTCATCCATACCCGGATATGCTTCCTGATCCTCAAGCAAGGTCAGCAGGTAGGTTACGTAGTAAAGATTCTTCCCTCTTCCTTTTTTTCCTTTTTTGGTTAACTCGTATTGCCAAAGGTATTTTACATAAACAGCGTCTGCTGGCTCATCAGTACAGAAATCCCTAGATACAATTTTCGTGCTTTCCGTCATTGATTCTTCAAGAATAGCGGTTATCTCTCGTTCAAGGGCGTAAATCTCTTGATACACGGAGATGATTGTTTCAGCAGCATTTTTAATGTTGGTTCCATTCTCTGATGCCATTGGGGACCTCCGGTTACATTTAGAATTATAAAACGATTGGATGACTGAGTTATCAAAACTCATATATTTCCAGTTGCTTATCACATTCACTTTGCCTACGTTTGAAAAGCCTGAAAATTGATGACATTGTTCATCTACTTTTTGCAGGAATTGAACAGTCTGACATTGCCAATTTTCAAATTGCGGGCTTAAATGTTGACCTATATTGTCCTTGGGGAAGCTATTCAGTTCTGCCACAAAGCGATCCCATAAACGGATGGTGACATCTTTACGAGAACAGCTGGAAGGTTTTTGCTTGACCAGGAAAATGTGGATTGTGCTTTTTTGAATTTCATTCCTTAGAACTTCCCATTGTTTTAGTAGTTGTTCTTTTTTCCCTTCTGTGGAGTTCCATTTAACCTCGATCAAGTAATATTTCTTTTTCCCAGCTTGGTTCGAGTATTCAATGACAAGATCAGGTTCAACGGATCGCTCTAATGCAGTAGTTTTTTTTAGGTGATCCCATTTTTTCTTTTCTACCCAATTGCCCCCCCGTACCAGCCTTTTCCAAAAGTGTAAATTTATCTTTTCCGCTGTAAATAAAGGATCAGTTTCTTCAAAGAAGTGACTGAAAAATGAAAAAGATTCATGCGGTGGAATATATCTCAGTGGTTCGAAGATAATCGAAGTTAAGGGATCTTCAAATTTATGTACTCCTTCTCTGTATGCTTGGGTCAGAAACTTGGTTTTATTATCCAAAATCGCTTGAATCATTGTTTTCTCTCCGGTTTTGAGTAGTGTTTAAGATAGCTGGCAGGTGCGTTGGAAGGTGGTATTAAGAGTAAATATCTAACACCAGGTTACCTACTCAGAATTTTTTATTTCAGTAATGACCTCTTTAAACTGCAGAAGCATCGATTGTGAATTGATGCGCTCTGCGATGATGAGAAGAAAGCGATCGTAAAACCATATCTGTTCCTTACGCGGGGCATTGAAGCGCTTCCAGACTTTTTTTCCGTGCATCCGAAGATCGTTGCGTAGGTCGCGGCAGTTGTGGAGTTTGTCGGCCAATGTAACCCGCAAAACACTTATAGGCGCATGTCCCAGGTGGTCCAGGTACTTCTGTTTGCGCTCTTTCCAGGGCGGTTTCTCACCGCCTTTGAAATCATCGGGCGTATCTGAGCAGGCGCGCACTATATCGGCTACATTTTTGCCGAAGCGATCCTTCAGATCCGTATAAGTGATTTTGTCCGGATGATCCTCCAATGCGTCATGGAGAAGAGCAGCAATTGCTTCGTCTTCAGTTCCCCCATCTTCCAGAACCAGAGCAGAAACACTCAAAAGGTGGCTCACGTAAGGGACATCTTTCCCTTTGCGGCAGTCGTTTTCATGCAGGTCAAAAGCCAATAACATTGCATCGCGGTAACGCGCAGATAAATTCAAAGCAGCCTCATTGTACTTAAGTTGTGGGGTTGTTTATGGTTTCGAGATAATGACTCTGGGCATACAGATGGCAGTAAGCTTTGTAAATTTCAAAGCCCATCCCGTATCCCGACGGTTCAATATCTTCTTCCCCATGAGCTTTAGCGGAGCCTTGCGCTAGAGTGTAAAATTTCTCCACAGCCCATCGGATTGGGTCTGGTCAGAATATCCTCTCATCATATATCCGACAGAAAGCGAAAAACAACCTGAAGTGATCTTATCAGGATCAAGTGACAGATTATGTCGCTTTGTGCCGAGACAAAAGCCCTTCTCTTAGCGACGTCAACTGTCGCACTGCCTATGTATATTGTTGAGCATGAATCCCATCGACCGATTAATAAAGAGCAGAATTGATAGATCACGCTATCAGATTACTGGAGGGCTTATGCTGGATGGTTATGAGCAGTGGAAGATTGTTGGATACTTACGTTGCCTTCTTGAATACAGCCGTCTCAATGCAAAAGCTGTGTGCGAAGTATGCCAGTTTATAGAACGCAACTACACCTTTCTGGGAATCAGTGAAGGTGTGGATGACTTGATTGAGGAAGTCAACGGATTTCAAGATACCCTCAGCGATCATTCAGTAAAACGCACTGAAGTGCGCTCTATATCAGAGAGGGTATTCAGTCTCCTGCATGATCACCAGCGCAGCTTTAATCGCCCCGAACCTTCAAGCCTGGAACACAACCTCGGTATTCTGGGGCAGGAACTCGGCTTTGATGCGCTGGAGACCAATCTGTTCAATTTCCTTATCCGCTATTTCACCCACTGCGAGTTCAGATCCTTCCTCGATAGCATGGTATCCCACAATATCGCCCCACTGGAAATCTGCAGCCTGGCTATCAGTGCTGAGCGTTCTCGGGTAAATGAACGCCTCCACCATGACGCGCCGCTTCTTTCAACCGGAGTGTTGCGCGTGGGGATTCGTAATGGCAGCGATCTGGATGATTATTTTGATATCCCCGATAGTGTGCGCAATGCTCTGCAAAAAGCATGTGGAAGCAATGAAGATATCCGCACCTGTATTTTAGGCGAACCGGAACACGCAACCCTGGAGTGGGACGACTTCGAACACCTGGGGGAAAACCTCGAGCGTTTAGGTGCTTTCCTCCGTGCCGCGGTAGAACAAAAGATAGGCGGAGTAAATGTTCTTCTATGGGGCCCACCCGGAACCGGTAAAACAGAGCTGTGTAAAACCCTGGCTCGGCATCTCGATGTACGCTTGTATTCTATAGGAGAGGAGGATGACGAGGGTGGAGAGCCGACGCGCAGAGAACGCATATCTGCCCTGCAACTGGCACAGAACCTTCTGCGCTATCAGAATCACAGTCTCTTGCTTTTCGATGAAATGGATGATCTTTTTGAAGGCCAGGGGTTGGCGCGCTTGTTTGGAGGACGTGCCAGCATGCCTTCCAAAGTATTTACCAATCGCCTGTTTGAGAAAAATCCCGTTCCAACTCTGTGGGTTATTAACGACGCTGATCTGCTTGACGCCACTGTCCTGCGGCGTATGAGTCTGGCCGTTGAGGTTAAGGTACCGCCGGCAAGTGTGCGCGAGCAGGTATGGGAACGCGTGCTGAATAAAAATGCCATGCATCTGCCCAGTTCCGAGATAAAGACCCTGGCAGAGCTTGAAGTACCCCCAGCCGTAGTGGATACCGCCGCCCGGGTTGCCAAGCAGATTGGTGGAGAGATGGATGACTTCCGCTTTGCCACCAACGGTCTGGTAAAAGTGCTCTCCGGCAAGGACCCATACGAACTCGACAATAAGAGCGCAGATTTTAAACTCGAACTTATGCGCACCGATGCGCCGCTGGATAAGCTAACGAGTCAGATTCTGAAGTTGCAGCACAGAGACTTCTCCCTGTGTCTCTATGGCCCTCCCGGTACGGGCAAATCCGCTTTTGTGCGTCATCTGGCCCAATCCATGGGGATACCGATACTGCAGAAGCACGCTTCAGATCTACTCGATCCCTATGTGGGGAATACCGAACAGAACATAGCCGCAGCCTTTCGCGAAGCACGCCACAAGGAAGCCTTCCTCGTATTTGACGAAGCAGATTCCCTTCTGGGTGATCGACGCCACGCCAAACGCAACTGGGAGATATCCCAGGTAAACGAGATGCTGACCTGGATGGAGAAACATCCCTTTCCTTTCGCGTGTACTACCAATCTCATGGACCATCTGGATCAGGCATCCTTGCGTCGTTTTACCTTTAAATGTCACTGCAATTTTCTTAGCCCGGAGCAGATAGTCCACGCCATGGATAAATTCTTTACCCTTGAGCTGGATTGTAACAGTGCCGCATCCCTCGAGGGGCTCACGCCGGGAGACTTTGCCCTGGTACAGAAAAAAGCGCGCATCCTCGAATGTGATGGAGATCTGACCGAGGTAGTCTCCATGCTTCATCGCGAACTGGAAGAGAAAAACTATACCCCCGCCAGAAGGATAGGCTTCTGCGCGTAATTGATTTTACAACCACATTCCGGGTTGTGTCTGCTACTCTTGTGTAACGATTAGCCTTTTACACAACCCAACGCACCTGAACTAGCTCCGGAGGTTTCATGGATACCCTGTTACGCCATTGGCATATGCTGCGTCTGCTGCCACGGCATCCGCGTAAAATAAGCACTGCCGATATAGAAACAAAACTCGAAAGTAGTGGTTTCCCTACCAGCAGGCGTACCATACAGCGGGATCTGGATAAGCTCTCCGCAGAGTTCCCGTTGGTCTCCGATGGCAACAAACCTTCCGGCTGGTCATGGCAGTCCCATGCGGAAACCTTCGATGTTCCCGGAATGGATACCACCACCGCACTTACATTTCGTATGGTGGAAACCTATCTGAAACCACTGCTTCCTCATGGATGTCTCTCTGCCCTGGATCCTCATATGCGACGCGCGGAATCGTTACTCGGTGAGTTGGAGGGGGGAGGGCTCAAAACCTGGCCGGGCAAGGTGCGCATTGTGCAGCGCACCCAGAGTTTAAAGCCTCCGCAGATAAATGCAGAGGTGATGGATGTGGTGTATGAGGCCCTCTTCCACGACCGGCAGTTCCACGGCGATTACCGCAGCCGTTCAGAGCGCAGCACCAAGGAGTTTGTCGTCAATCCCCTCGGGCTGATCTTCAACGATCCGGTGGTGTATCTAGTGGCGACCCTGTGGGATTACCCGGATCTGCGCCTGCTTGCCCTGCATCGCTTTAAAAACGCCCGTCTGCTTAAAGACGGGTGCCGACGTCCGGCAGATTTTGATCTGGATACCTACCTGGCTGAAGGTGCTGTTGAGTTTCCGGTAAACAAGAATGGTGACCCTATAAGGCTGAGTATCCATATGGCAGCGGATGTTGCCTTCCACCTGCGCGAAAGCCCTCTGGGGCAAAAACAGAAAATCGGCCCCGAAGAAGATGGATTTGTCCGGATTGACGCTACCGTACCCGATACCAGTCAACTGCGCTGGTGGCTCCTCGGCTTTGGCGATCAGGTGGAAGTGCTGGAACCGGAACATCTCAGAGCTGAATTTGCTGAGATTGCCCAATCTTTGCAGGACATGTATGCCTCACCGTAAATGCTACTTGTGGAGTGCCAGTACATCGCTAACGGATTTTAGTGCCACAACATCGCTGATACTCATTACAAAACTACCCCGGTTAGGTATCTAATGTTACAAGCATTTAGACGCTAAAACCAAAAGCCATGATTGCTGCTGCAGTCAGCACTTTATCGCGGCCCTGAATGACCGGGTTTTACGGTGCGAGAGGATAAATTTTTAAAAGGAGGACGAAGCTGATAAAAAAAACACTGGGAGCATGTCTTTATTCCCTCTTTTTCACAAACCCCACATCAAGGCCAAACGGCGCACCGATGGCACGCAGGGTTTTCAGGGTGGGGTTACCCTTTCCTGTTTCAACAGCCTGGAGCGCATCATGGCCGACTTTAGCAACCCGGGCAGCGTATTCCCTTCTGTTCATCCCCACAATGCGCCGCATCATGCGTGACGCTTCTCCAAGAGTAAGAGTGCCATCCTCAATGCCGGCATCGAGCTTTTGGCGCATTTTTTTAAGTTCTTCACCTTCAAGTCTTTTCAAGTTCTCCTCCCCTATCCAGAACCAAAGGAGTTGTTCATTTCGTGGCATGCCGTTTTAAGGCTGTATGCCAGCTCGTCGATATGGCCTGTGCGCCGATCAATAATTTCCTGATCTACACCGCAGGTCTTCATCATTTCCGGAAGCGCCTCAATTTTATCGCGCGTCTCATGCAAAAAAGCACAGAAAGGCTCTCCTGTAAGCGATTCAAGGAATGTTGCTATATGTGCCCAATCGGGCATCTGCGTCGGCCTTTCGTTCTCCCAGCGCGTAGCCCTGGAAATTCCTTCAGGGCTTAAAAACATCGGGGCAAAATCGTATAATGGAGATAGCATCACTTCGCCTGTTGCATATTTAATGATCGCCGTATTGCGACAGTGGTTATCCACATTCCCCATTGCGATATTCAAAATATCCCTTGCCAGGTACTCCTGCAGGGTTTTTACTGGATCATCAACTACGCGTACGAGTTGTGCGCAGATGTCATCATGTACGCTGCGGCTACCAAATGTGTTCATGCCACACAGGGATGCTACGCTCTCAAGCCCATGCCTTTTTACACTTCGCTGCGTTCCGTGCACATCCACCGCACGATCAAAGCGTTCAACAAACAACACATCATCTTCGTAGATCAAAGGTGCGCCGGTATGAAGTCCGAACAGCCTGGCGACCTCATAGTAAGCAGCCTCGTTACGCAGGATCGTTGAATATTCTCTCTTTTTTTCGTGGGGCATTTTTACGAGCCAGTGTTTTTTGGTCTCGCAATCGTCCAACGCTCCTTCTACATGCCAGGAACCGTGCAGATCTTCAGACAACAGGAACTTTGGGGCCTGTCCCTGCGCACTGGACCCTCCGCCTATGTAGGCACCGCAGCCTTCGGCATAACTCAGGAAATCAGTCTTTTTTTCAAGAATATCTTTGCGATCAAACCCCGGATGGTGCGCAATACCCTCCTTCATTTCTTCGAGATATTGCGCTGCAGACGCAGTACGGATATTACCCGGAGCATTTCCGGCAGCACACTGCAACAGCGGCCAATGTGCTGCGTCATTATCTTTGAGGCTAAGACGATCAAGCCAGTATTCCCTTGCCGGTCCAGAAGGAAGGATATCTAACAAAAAGGCTGGCCAGCCCTTTTGCGTGGTGCGCTCAAAATTGACTGGATAGTTAATTGCAACCCTATGGCTGGCATTATTGCTATCCATATATTTTACAACGTAGTCAATATCGTATTCGAGGGTGCTATCCTCGAAGTGCGTTCCCGTAACACCATGCGCCGAAAAGATTGCGGCTTTGTGCCACTGCCCGCTGTGGAATATTTCTATAAAAAGCTCTTGCCCCATTTTTAATCTCCATGCAGATTTATATTGTTATACAATACTTTTTGCAGGTGGAACAAGAATTTTTATAGTTATATATAAGTATTTTTCTCTATGTATGCTAATGTTCTAAAAATACTTATTTGTTACAAGTATCCTGGTTGAGGAGCAGCTTCATAGATTTTTTCGTTGCTGAGAAATTCAAGGGAAAATCTTCTTAAACTGAATCAGTTGCTCGAGTCCTCCGCAACTTTCTTTAGTTCCATTCCAATCTTCTTGAATCAAAGCAACAGCAGGATTAACCAGCGGATTCTCTATGTCTTTGCGATTTTCGATCGCTGTGAGTGGAGTCGCAAATAGCGATCCGTTGGCCCATATATGGGCTTTATTGTCGTAGCAAAGCTCAAAATTACCATCCTTGCCAACATCTGAATCGCCTTGACAGTCAAAAAAGTCGAATTCAACATCATCATCTTTTGTAATCGCAACATGTGGGGTAGGTTCGTCCATACCCGGATACGGGTTTGGGGATCAGGTGGAAGTGCTGGAACCGGAACATCTCAGAGATAAATTTGCTCAGATTGCGCAGTCTTTGCAGGACATGTGTGCCAAACCCTGAGTTTGGCACGTTTAAATAAATGTACTTCATGCGCATTGTCTGTCAGGTTTTATTGTTGCAAAACAGTGATTTAGATGCTTTGCTATATGATAATAATGAGCATAAATATTCATTCGGAGAGACAATGTCCCAAAGCATAAAAAATAGAATGATCCGCTCTATCGCTTTACGACGTGGGAATATTATCCTGCGAGATGATTTTAAACGCATGGGCAGCCCCAGCCAAATCAGCAGAGTATTGAAAGATCTGGTGAATGAAGGGCGCATTGTTCGCTTGGGTTACGGTGTGTATTCCAAGGCCAAGCCCAGTGTTCTTAGCGGTAAACCTGTTCCCTGCGCGCCTCTTGAAGAACTTGCGCAAGAAGCGCTGAAAAAGTTGGGGGTATCTGTAGAGCAAGGGAAATCACAACGTCGCTATGCAACCGGTCAAACTACTCAGATTCCCATGCAAGCCACAATCAATACCAAAGATCGACGTATCAGCCGTAAGTTGAGTGTTGGGGGACGTTCGATTCGCTATGAAAACGATTA
>JBNGCY010000059.1:0-15646 GCA_049975505.1 Desulfuromonadaceae bacterium
AACACATGGAGGAAAACGAATGGACTGGATAACGGAACCATGGCTGCTCTGGTTGCTCGGAGCGGCAGCTCTGCTGGTGGTGGAACTGCTCACCACGGGGTTTATTTTTCTGTTTTTTGCCCTTGGTGCTCTGGTGGTGAGTCTGCTTCTGCTCGGGCTGGAGCTGAATCTCACTTTCCAGGTGTGGATATTTCTCCTCACTTCGGTAGCGAGTCTGCTGATTCTACGCAAAACCCTGGTGGGGGTCTTTCACGGTTCGGAAGAAGTGAGTGGGCTCGATGATACCCCGAGCGGGAACGCCACCGTGGTCAAAGAGATCAGGCCGGGGATTGACGGACGCGTGTCGTTCCGCGGCTCGTTCTGGCCGGCCCGGAGCGAAAACCATTTTGCCGAGGGGGATACGGTGAGTGTGGTCGGGTATGCCGACGGGGTTAAAACCATATTGAAGGTCATTGCGACCGATGAAGGAGAAAAGCTATGAGTCCAGCATTATTTGCGGTTATCGTCATCACGGTTCTGACCCTGGTGGTTCTGGCGAAAACCGCGGTTATTGTACCGCAGAAGAACGAATACATCGTCGAGCGCCTGGGCAAGTACAGTCGCACCTTAAGTGCCGGGTTCCATATATTGATCCCGTTTTTTGACAAGGTGGCGTACAAGTTCATGCTCAAGGAGGAGGTTATCAACATCCCGAGCCAGACCTGCATCACCAGGGATAATGTAACCGTTGAGGTGGATGGAATCATCTATCTGCAGGTGCAGGACAGCAAGCTCGCTGCCTACGGCATCAATGACTACCGCAACGCCGCGGCGCAGCTGGCGCAGACCACCCTGCGTTCGTGCATCGGACGCATCGACCTGGACAAGACCTTTGAAGAGCGCGAACAGATCAACGCCATTGTGGTGGAGGCGCTCGATGAGGCTGCGACCTCGTGGGGGATCAAACTCCACCGCTATGAGGTCTCGGATATCAATCCACCCCACAGCGTGAAACAGGCGATGGAGGCGCAGATGACGGCGGAGCGCGCCAAGCGTGCCGAGATCGCGAAGTCGGAAGGGGAACGCCAGGCCACTATCAACCGCGCCGAGGGGGATCGGCAGAATGCGATCCTGCGCTCCGAAGGGGAGAAGCAGCGCATGATCAACGAGGCCGAGGGACAGGCACAGCAGATTCGTGCCGTGGCCGCCGCCACTGCCGAAGGCATACGTCAGGTCGCGGAGCAGATGGCATCCCAAGGCGGTCGGGATGCGGCGAGCCTGCGCGTCGCCGAGCAGTATGTGGAGCAGTTCGGCAAACTCGCGCAGGAGACCAATACCCTGATTATCCCCGGCAATACCGGGGATGTCTCCTCCATGGTGGCGCAGGCGCTCGCGACTTTTGAGAGTGTGAAAAAAGGGTAGAGAAAAGGGGCACGCCGTGGCGTGTGCCCCTCGTGATTCAGAACCAGTAGCTGAGGCGCAGCACCCCGTAGCGGCAGTTGAGATGCTGGGATTCGAAATATTCCTGCGGGACGTAAAAATCCAGATCCACACGATAGGGGTCATATCGCCAGTGGACGCCGGCGTGGAAGGTATCGTAGGTGCGTTCGGGGACTACATCGTAGTCGCTGCTGCTCACCCCTTCGAGAAACACGTTTCTGTCCACGGCGCGGATGTTGTATCCGGCGGTAAAATAGAGGCTGGTCTCGGTCTGCGGGGTGTAGGCCTGTTCCAGTGCAGGGATGTTCAGGCCGAAACGCAGGGTGGCACCGATGGTGGCATCCACATAAATATTTCCTCCCCGCCCTTCGAGTTGACCCACCACATCGGCCCCTATGCCGTTCTCGTGTTTCCACACGGGCAGACGCCCGTCGAGCTTCAGGCGCAGAATCCAGCCCCAGCGCTCGGAGACCTGGCTGTCCCAGCCTTCATATTCGTTAAAATTCAGAAGGGTGTGGGTCAGATCCTGTGCATCCTCACCCAGTGCACGTTCGCCCGTGGTTCCCAGAATCAGACTGCTGGTCAGGAGCACGTCGGGTTTGAGCTGCTTGCGGTAATCTCCCCCCAGATACAGCCATGCACCGTATGGATGCTGTCCTTCCGGTGGCCGACGTGTATTGTCTTCTTCAGGAGTAAACAGATCCTGCCCCAGATAAAAGCTAAGCGGGCTGTCGGCGGGGTGGACTTCAAGCTGAACCCCGCTGGTGTAGCCACGGTCCTGGGCGAAAAAGCTGTCATTGGCGATGCGCAGGCTCCACAAAGTGGGAGCGGCCTCGGGCGTGGCTGCCTGTGCGGGTATGCATGCGCTGCCAAGCAGCAGTGAAACAAATATCCATATGTACCATCTGCAATTCATTATATCCTCCTGAAACGGTGGTCAACAACCTGGCTCATGTGTCTGCGCGGAATCATACCCTGATGGGGCGCAAATCTCAAAAAAATCTGGTAACTGTTCACTACAGCTACCGGTGCATAATGCCTCACTGAGCAGTTACAAAATTCTCACGCCATAAAAAAGCCCCTGCTGCAAGGCAGGGGCTTAAAGGTGGTACTTTTATATAAGCTGGTGTTTACCAGTTTTCACCCAGGAGTTCAAAGTGGGCCTGGGGGTGGATGCATGCGGGGCACAGATCCGGTGCTTCGGTGCCGCTGTGCAGGTAGCCGCAGTTACGGCAGCGCCAGGTTACGGTCTCACTCCGCTTGAATACCTGCCCTTTTTCGAGATTGTTAAGCAGATCCAGATAGCGTTTTTCGTGCTGTTTTTCAGAGACGCTGATCGCCTCCCAGGCAGCGGCGATATCGTGAAAGCCCTCTTTGCGCGCCACTTCGGCAAAGGCCGGATACAGATCAGAGTATTCTTCATGCTCACCCTCGGCAGCCTCGCGGAGATTCTCTGCCGTGGTGCCCAGCTTACCTGCCGGATAACAGGCCGTTATCTCAAGCATCTCCCCGCCGTCGAGGAATTTGAAAAAACGCTTCGCATGCTCTTTTTCCTGATTTGCGGTTTCTTCAAAGATATCCGCAATCTGCACATAGCCCTCTTTCTTGGCGATGCTTGCGAAATAAGTGTAGCGATTGCGGGCCTGGCTTTCGCCGGCGAAGGATTTGAGCAGATTCTTTTCGGTTTCGGTTCCTTTAACACTTGCCATGATGGTTTTCCTCCTTCAATTGCAGATAAATAGCGCGATCCGACCACATGTCGGATACTTTATGCGCGGTGTAGTCCAAGCTGTTGCGTTGATACAGTTTCACTTATATGCCTTCAGTTATACGTTCGTGTATCGGGCTGAGTTTTCCGGGTCTCCAGACACTCCCTGCAGATGCCGTATACCACCATGTGAGCTCGTTCGACCCGGCCCCAGGTGTCAAGTTCGCGTTGCAGGCTGGTCTGATCCACGAGGTTCCACTTGAAATCGGAAATTCTCCCGCATTCGCGGCACACCACATGGTGGTGATGGATATGCTGTACCTCAAAGCGCGCCTGGTTCTGCGCCGATTCCACCCGATGCACCAGATTGTGGCTCACCAGGGTTGCCAGGGTGCGGTACACCGTATCCAGCGACAGGGACGGCATCTTGTCCTTCAGGCGCTGATACAGCATTTCAGCTGTTGGATGATCCAGAGAACGTGCGAGTTCGCGGTAGATTTCAAGGCGTTGCGGGGTTACGCGCAGGCGTTTCTGACGGCAGGTGTCCTCGAAAATCTGCATGTATTCCGCAGGGGCGATGTTGAAAACCTCTTGTCCTTCGTTCTGATACATACATTCACCTGAGTTGTTTTCTGCCGAAGCGGAAAAAACAGCTTTTCCGCCTCGAGCCAGGAAAGAATAATTACTATGTAGGACAAAATACGGATTACGTCGGGGCATGTCAAGGGGAAATATTCATTCCCGCACTCTGAATAACTTTAAGCGCGTGCAGGGCACAGGTTCAGGGCTGAGCATGAGGAATGTTCATCTGATCCAGGCGCTCCAGCAGTGAACTGATCCTACACCAGAGGCCGTCGAGTTCGTATCCCGGTTCGAGCGAGGTGATGGCGGTCTTTCCTATGCGCAGGCGCCCTTCGCCGCTCAAAAGCCCCGTGTAGCGAACTCCCCATATGGCATGCAGAACCGCGCTTTTGCCCGCGTATTCACCCAGGTAGAGCATTATATGCCCCGGCAGATGGAGCAGGGTCGCAAAAGGTTGTGCATGCCGGGCTATGTAAGCGTCCCGCTCCGCTGGCGGAATCGAATCCAGCGCGATCACCCTGCCCGTTTCCGCCTGATCGCCGGAATTGCGCGGGAGCCAGATACCGAACGGGGCGAACAGGTCGCGCATGGTTCCGGAACAATCACGCCCGGAGAAGCGATCCCCCCAGGCGTAGGGTTGCTGCATGAAACGGGTGCTGAGATCCGCCACCCGCGCCGGGGTAATGGGAAGAGGGAACGGCTGTGCCGCATCCGCATCAATCCGGGCGCTTTCCAGGGTGGCATAGCCTTGGGCGTTCATGCGCGGAAGCGCGATATTGAAGCCAGTTTCGGAACGCTCAAGCAGCGGGAGAATACTTCCAGCACGGGTAGGGGGAAGGTTGGCTCCGGAGCGGCCCAGCAGGGCCCGGTCATCTTCAAGAACAGCGACAAACTCTGAAGCTCTGAATTCCTCTTTAAAGGCGCGATCCACCAGGGCGACACTATGGGCGGGCACCCAGCCGTACAGCAGGGGTGTTTCCACGAACACCCAGGCGTCATCCGTGCTCGCATGTGTGATCAGCAGCGGGGTTCCCGCAGGCAGGACTCCGTGCTGGAGGTAGTCAAACGGGAATCCCTCACCCGTCTCGGTCAGGTTTCCGAACATCGGCGCCCGGGTGGGCAGGGCACGGACATCGGTGTGCACGATGCTGATGGCATGCCGCTGCTCGGAGGGATATTCCGCCGGAGCGCAGTACTGTTTGAATTCCGCGCTCTTCTTCGGGGTTACAGGCAGAAGGTTGTGCGCAAAGACCTCTGTGTTTTCAAGCCACTCCAGGGCCCAGAACGGATGCTGCGTCTCCTCCAGGGGGGCATGGGTATCCCAGGGGGAAAAATGGCGGGCGAGAAAGTCCTGGGCTGCTTTCTGTTGCGCGGCCGGGGACAGCAGGGGAGCCCCGGCTGTATCGGGCTTGAGGTAGGCTGCGGGCTCCTGCGGCATTCTTTGCAGATCCTCCACCTGATATCCTGTAGCCGGGACGCAGGCCCACAAAAGAGCCATGCCTGCGGTACAGATCAGGGCGCGTATAAACGTTCTAACCCCTGTTATGGATGTATACATAGGAGACATGCTCAAATCTCGCAAGGGTGCGGGAGTTATTCGGTGTCTGTGCCGGGCAGGTGCATTGTAGCAGAGATGTTTGCGGGGTAATACCCTCACGTGGCGGGCAGGCACCGACCTTCTTCTTGTCCTGGACAAGACTGCACATTCTCAATATAGAAGGATTATTTTGGATGAAAATCTTGTGATATCCTCTGTGTCGTGCTAGAGTTTCTTCCAATGGCGCGAAATTGTGACTGTGCTATCCTGTGTGGAGTCAATTATCAATGCGTAGTTCCGGGCGGTTGTATTTTCGTAACCATGCAGCAGGCTGACCGGGAAATTAGCGGTGGAAGCACAGGATCAGACGGAGAATAAGAATATGGATAAAAGCGGGAAATCAGCTGCGCTTATCGCAGAAGCACGGCGCGCGGCGCAGGAACGCCAGGGGAGTTATCGCGAGCAGGCCCTGAAAATGTATCCGCATGTGTGCGGGCGCTGTTGCCGTGAGTTCGAAGGGAAAAAATTGCGTGAGTTGACCGTGCATCATCGGGATCACAACCACGACAACAATCCCCCCGACGGAAGCAACTGGGAGTTGCTGTGCATCTACTGCCATGAGCAGGAGCATATCCGCGCCCTGGAACAGCAGCGCGAGAGCGACGGCGCTGCCGAGCAGAGCAGGCCGACCTTGAACCACTCCCCGTTTGCGGCGCTCGCGGCGCTACAGAAGAAGGAGTAACCCTCGCGGTTTTGCCCATTTCACAGGGGAAGTGAGTGGATTGATTACTCACCGATGCAGCTAAACCGTTGAATATTACCCGAACAGGCATTGGCACATATCGTGCTTATTTTATCGCTTATGTGGTATTCCCGGAATGCTCTGATGAAACGGCACCTGTTAACCTGGCCAAGGATAAAAAAATCTGCATTCGCCTTTGTCTGCGCGGATGTCCATTGATACGCGGCAACGGGAAAATCCTCATGAAAAACAAATGTTGTGCGTATATATGTAATTGCACCATCTATTTTTAATGCGACCCTATGAAGAAGGAGTGGTCTATGCTGGACAATCTGAAAGTCGGGAAGAAACTGTTTTTACTCTCTACATCCATTCTGGTGCTGATGCTGGCGGTGATGTTCAGCGGCTACCACGGAATAACCCGCAGTGTCGAAAGCAGCAAAGAGGTCAGTGAGATTCAGGAAACAGCCAAACTGCTTGCCACTCTTGAGATCGACCACTTGAACTGGGCGGATAATGTCACCGAATATCTGAGCAATGACCGGATCAACTCCCTCGATGTGCAGACCGACCACACACACCCTGTGCCGCTTCGGCAAATGGTACTACGGCGAGGAACGCAAACGCCTGGAAAAGATATTGCCAGAGGCTAAAGAAAAGCTCCAGGAACTCGAACAGCCGCATAAAAGTCTGCACTCTTCCGTGATTCAGATACAAAAAGCCTACAAGGCCTCTGATCCCGATCTGGGGCGTATGCTCATGAAGTCTGAAGCAATCCATGTGGACTGGGCCTACGAAATTCAGCGCTCCATCGCCATGGAGGAGAACTTTCTCGATGTTGTTGTAGACCCGCAGCAGTGCGAACTGGTGCAGTTTCTCAATGGCATGGGGGGCAAGACTCTGCTGCACTACAACGGCGAACTGGAACAGCTTGTCGATGAGCTTGCCCCGGTGCATGCGCAACTGCATGAGTACGATACCCGGATTGAAGAGCTGTTTGCCCAGGGGGATTACGCTGCAGCCGAAGCTTTGTTTAATGAGCATATTGATCCGGATCTGGAACGCTTTCGCTCCATTATCGGCCAGGCCATAGAGGTCACCCAGGAGGCACAGCAGGGCAAGGAGCGCGCCAAGGAGCTGTACTACACGCGCACCCGGAAACATCTCGAGCAGGTGCAGTCCCTTTTCCATGATATCCGCGAGTTGGCGGAAGCCAGCGTGGAAAAGAAGATCGATGCCAGCGAAAAGACCGCGGTTCTGGCCCATAGCATAACCCTGACGGGAGGCCTGGCGGCTTTGGTTGTCGGGGCAGTACTCGCCGTGCTCATCAGTCGCTCCCTGAGCGGTCCGTTGCGCCGCACCGTGCAGATGCTCAAGGATATGGAAAACGGACATCTGGATAGCCGTCTGAACTTAAATCGCAGGGACGAAATCGGAGAAATGGCTGCCACCATGGATAGCTTTGCCGATTCCCTCCAGCATGAGGTGATAGAATCCCTTCAGCGTCTCGCCGCCGGAGATCTGACCTTTGAGATAACCCCGCATGACAGTGACGATCAGCTGCGTAACTCGCTGAAGAAACTCAATGAAGATCTTAATCAGATCATGGAGCAGATCCGCAGTACCGGCGAAGAGATTGCCACCGCTTCCGGGGAGGTTGCCGATTCGAGCCAGGCGCTGTCCCAGGGGGCGACAGAATCCGCCGCTTCGCTGGAGGAGATTTCCGCATCCCTGAACGAAACCGCATCCCAGGTGAGTCAGAATGCGGAAAACTCCAAAGAAGCCGACAAGTTAACCAGCGAAGCGCGCAATGCCGCCGCCAAAGGTTCGGAGTATATGCAGGGGATGGTTGCGGCCATGGGTGATATCGATGCCGCCGGGCAGGATATCTCTAAAATCATCAAAACCATTGATGAAATCGCGTTCCAGACCAATCTGCTTGCCCTCAACGCCGCAGTGGAGGCGGCCCGCGCCGGACAGCACGGCAAAGGGTTTGCGGTGGTGGCCGAAGAGGTGCGCAGCCTTGCCGCCCGCAGTGCCAAGGCCGCGGCTGAGACCTCAGACCTTATCCAGGGCACGGTGGAGAAAACCGCCCACGGCAATGCAATGGCGGAGCAGACCTCAGCGGCACTGGATGAAATTGTCGCCGGGATAACCAAGGTGACCGACATCGTGGCGGAGATTTCCAGTGCCAGTGCCGAGCAATCCACCGGTATTGCTGAGATCAACCAGGGAGTGGCCCAGATCGATTCGGTAACCCAGCAGAACACCGCAAGCTCCGAGCAGAGTGCCGCAGCGGCCGAGGAACTCGCCGGGCAGGCGGCAAACCTCAAAGAGATGCTTGCACGCTTCCGCCTGAAGAAAAATCCTGCAGCGGGCAGGACACAGCAGTCTCTGTCTGAAACAGAGGCCTGGGGCGGTAGCTCCGCATCCGGGGCATCTTCGACTCAGGCACAGATATCCTTTGACTGACATGTACAAGAATCCGCCCCGGTCTGATAACCGGGGCGGGTTGTCTGATGCAGGGACAGAGTGTGAGATGCGGCATCTGGAGCCTCAAATGTCTGCATTCCTGCCTCCGCTCCGGCCTGTTGCGATTATGTGTAACTCCGATGCCATCTGTATTTGAGGAGCTTTAGCTTGACAGTTACCCTCCCCGAGCGTTTGCGCCGGCGCAACACCCTCAAACTTAAAATGACCATGCCCACCGCCGTGCTTACGGCGTTTCTGCTTATTCTTACCACCTGGGTGATGTTCGGATTCTTCCGCGAGGAACTGCACAATACCATTGCGCGGGAACAGTCGGCTCTGGTGCGCACCCTCGCCAGTCAGATCGATGATAAGCTGATAAGTGTCCAGAATCATCTGGATGCTCTGGCGCACCGTATTGAACCGCAGATGCTCGATGACCCGGAACAGATTCAGGCCTTTTTTGCGCGCGAATGGAGCAGCCGCACTCTCTTCAGCAGGGGGCTCGCCCTGTTTGACCGCGAGGGCACTGTTCTGGGAACCAGTGAAGCACGCCCGTTCCTGTGCGGAGAAGACTGTCCGTGGCGTAAACAGATCAATATTACCCTGCGGACGCAGAAACCCCGCATTTACCCCTATGTGCCCCAGGAAGCCGATTCTTCTGCGGAGGAGGAAAAGCCTCTGCTGCTGTTTACGCTTCCGCTTATAGCTTCTGACGGCAGCCTTCTGGGAGTTCTGGGAGGAGTGACCGCTCTGCTGGATCAGAATATGCTTGGATATCTGCAGGATTTCAGCCAGGGACAAAGGAGTTTCCTTACCCTGTGTAATTCCAGATATATGCTGGCTCTAAAAGAGGATATCACCTTTACCCGCCCCCTGACGGAGGAGGCAAAGGATCTGCGCAGACGGGTTTCGGCAGGAGAAAACATCACCACGGTTATTTCGCGCGCAGAGGGGGGCGACACCCTGAGCTCGCTGCATGCCCTGAAGGGGGTGGATTGGGTGCTGGGGGTGCATGAGCCTCTGGAGCAGGTGTATGCATCTCTGCTTACTCTGAAGCGGGATCTGGTTCTTGCCCTCAGTGGCAAGATTGTTCTCGCCGCGGTTGCGGTGTGGTTGCTGATGCGCCATCTGCTGCGGCCCTTGAAGGTGCTTACCCGGCGCATGGTCGAAGCTGAACATACTGAACGCCGGGATGGCGCTGCCGGCGGCAGTATTCCGGTTCCCGTGAACGGGGATGAATTCAGGATTCTCCAGCTGTGTTTTGAGCAGTTGCTCGATCGGGTCCAGCGCCAGAGGCGTCGATTGGAAAAGCAGCTCGACCACCTGCAGAGTCTCCTGGATGCCATCCCGAATCCTGTATTTTACACGGATGCAAACGGGCGCTTCATGGGGTTTAACAAAGCCTTTGAAATCCAGATCGGACGCACGCGCCATCTGATCCGCGGCGATGGAGTAGACCAGGCATTTCCTCAGGATGTGGCGCAGAGAGTCAAGAACTGCGGGGCGGAGTACGGTATGATCCACCAGAGCGAGGAGAGCCTGGTTTTCACGGATGGAGAAACGCATCCGGTGATTTTTTCCGCCGCTTCCTACCGCCAGGTGGATAATGCCAGTCCGGGAGTGGTCGGCACCCTGTTTGATATCACTAAGCGCAAAAAACTCGAGGACCAACTGCGCAAGCTCAGCCAGGCCGTGGAGCAGAGCCCCAATTCGATCATTGTTACGGATATCAACGGAACCATCGAATATGTGAATTCCACCTTTACCCGCCAGACCGGTTATTCTGCCGACGAAGCGATCGGGCGGAACCCGCGTATCCTTAACGCCGGCAGTGCGCCACGCGAATATTTCCAGACCCTGTGGAATACGATTCTGCAGGGACACGACTGGCGCGGAGAATTCCGCAATCGGAAAAAAAATGGCGAACTGTTCTGGGAATACGCCCTGATTTCACCGCTGAAGGACAGACGCGGCGAGGTAACCCATTTTGTGGCGGTTAAACAGGATATTACCGAGCGCAAACTCGCGGATCGCAGAGAGGAACTCACTTCAAAGGTTCTGACCCTGCTCTCCATGCCCAGCGCACGCGATGATAAAATCCACGATATTCTGCATCTGATCCGCGATTTCACCGGCTGCGACTATGTGGGCCTGCGCCTGAAGGAACAGGGGTCATATGCGCAGTATCGCAGTATGGACCCTGCTCTGGATTCCGGGAGCCACGCTTCAGCACAAAACGGTTCTGAAGATGCGGGTTCCTCTCCGCTGGAAAAGATATCTGCGGATGCCCTCTGTGTTGAAATCATGAATGGCAATATCCAGACAGATAAACCCTGCTTTACTCCGGGAGGAAGTTTCTGGAGTGCTCCGGGGAAGGGATGCCTTGAGGTGTTGCGTGCCCAAGGGTGCCACCATCAGCACTGTAGCAGTCTGGCAGGGAATTCTGTCGCCCTGGTGCCTCTGCACCTGGACAATCAGCGCGTGGGGATGCTGCAGGTGATAGCGGGGCAGGAAAATATGCTTACCCGGGGAACCGTGGAATTTCTCGAGTCTATTGCCGGCAGTATTGCAGTGGCGTTTGAGCACAGACATGTGACCGCGCAACTGCATGAAAAAGAGAATAAGCTCGATTTTCTTACCCTCCATGATCCCCTTACGGAGTTGCCCAACCGCACCCTGCTGGGGCAGAAATTGAAGAGAATTATAGCCCAGGCACAGCGCAAAGGGTATCAGGGCGCGGTGCTGCTTTTTGACCTCGATCGCTTTAAAACCATCAATGACTCCCTCGGGCACACGCAGGGAGATCGCCTGTTACGGGAAATCTCTACCCGCCTGCATAAGCGCCTGGATAAGAATGATCTCCTTGCGCGCCTGGGGGGAGACGAGTTCGCCGTGGTTCTGCCTCAGGTTGAGGATATCCAGCAGGTTGTCCGGCGTGTAGAACAGCTTATGGAGGGTCTGGTCCCGGTGATAGAGCTCTCCGGCTTTGAACTCTATGTTACCGCAAGTGTCGGGGTCAGTATGTTCCCCGGCGACGGGAGCGCGGAGGATGACTTGCTCCAGGCTGCTGAAGTGGCCATGTATCGCGCCAAACAGAGCGGGCGCAACCGCTATCAGTTCTATCGCACCGAGATGAACGAGCGCAACCGGGAGCTGCTGCACCTGGAGAGTCAGTTGCGCCTCGCCCTCGAGCGCAACGAATTTGTGGTCTACTATCAGCCCAAAATTGATCTGCGCACCGGAGAAGTGACCGGGGCTGAGGCGCTGCTGCGCTGGCATCACCCCGAAATGGGGATTATCTCTCCGGCAGATTTTATCCCCCTCGCGGAAGATACCGGATTGATTGTGTCCATTGGCGAATGGGTGTTGCGCTCTGTCTGTGCTCAGAATCTGGAGTGGAACAGGGTGCTGCCTGCGCCGGTGCGGGTTGCGGTAAACCTTTCGGCGCGCCAGTTTATGGAGCCGGATCTGCTCGAACAGCTCGACAGGGCTTTAAGGGATATCGGCATCCGGAGCGAGGAGGTGGAACTGGAGATCACCGAAAGTGTGGCTATGCGCAGCGTCGAGGAGAGCATCGCCACCATGGGGGCTATGCGCCTGCGGGGGTTGAATCTTGCCATTGATGACTTCGGAACCGGATATTCCTCTCTGAGCTATCTGAAGCGTTTTCCTATCGATTGTCTGAAGATCGACAAATCCTTTGTCAGCAATATTGAGACCGATATCAATGACGCCGCCATTGTCAGTTCTATTGTGGCCCTGGCCAAAGCCATGGATCTGCGTGTTGTCGCCGAAGGGATTGAAAATACGAACCAGCTCAGATATCTGCAGCAGATCGGCTGCGATGAGGCCCAGGGTTTTCTGCTTGCGCGCCCGATGCCTGCAGAAGATTTTGCCGGATTTGTGACAAACTGGAAAGGCCTGCCCGCATAGCTTCCTGTGCGCGCATTCCGGGGAGGGTTCAGGCGGAGGATGCGCCGCTTGAGCCCTCCAGCGAAGCGCGGATTTTGCTTGCGAGGGTGGGCAGTTCCAGAGGCTTGAGGATAAAGGCCTGAATTCCGAGGTCGGCTGCGTTGGTCTGGTCTATTTTACTGCTGAAACCGGTGCACACAATGGTGGGGAGTTCCGGTTTTATGCGGCGCATCTGTTCTATAAGTTCCAGACCAGTCATCCCCGGCATGGTCTGGTCGGTGATGACCAGATCAAAATGTTCCGGATTGGCTTCAAACAGACGCAGTGCCTCAAAGCTGTCGGTCATGCCGGTGACCTCATACCCCAGCTCCTCGAGCATCATCACGCCCATATCCACCAGGATTTCCTCGTCATCGATAAAGAGAATTTTTTCGTTACCGCGCGGCATAAGGGTATCTTCTTCTCCCGGCATTTCCTGGGCTTGCTGCTGCACCAGGGGGAAAAACAGATCGAAACGTGAGCCTTTTCCGGGGCTGGTTTCTACCCGGATACAGCCGTGGTGCTGCTTTACAATTCCCAGAACGGTGGATAATCCCATCCCCAGGCTGTGTGCCTGACTTCTGGAGGAGTAAAACGGATCAAAAATTTTGTCAAGGATCTCTTCGGGTATACCGCAACCGCTGTCCTCGACGCGCACCCGCGCATGCAATCCGGGACTGCACCCGAAAGCCGGGTTGCACTGTGCGGCGCTCAGATGCTCGCGGGATGTGCTTATCTTGAGGGTGCCTTTTTCAGCCATCGCCTTTACCGCATTGCTGCACAGATTGAAGAGCGCCTCCTGGATTCTGCCCGCATCCGCCTGAACGATCAGGTTCGGATCCGCTACATCGATATCGGTGACGATGCGCACGCTGTTGGGGATGGTGGCACGCAGCAGGTTGGTGGTTTCATCGAGGACGATGCCCAGCTGAACGGGCTCACTCGTATGTCTGCCATTGCGGGTATAGGTGAGAATCTGCTGCACCAGATCCCGGATACGCAATCCACCGGTTCTGGCATTGTTGAGCAGAGAGTCGAGCTGAGTCGGATCGTGGCGCTGCAGGCGCGCCATTTCAATACTGTTAAGGATAATCCCCAGACTGTTGTTGAAATTGTGTGCAATTCCGGCGGCCATCACTCCCACAGCCTCCATCTTGTAGCGCTGGCGCAGCTGTGTTTCAATCTCCAGGCGTCCGGAAATATCCTGAAAGAATCCGAGCATGATGGTTTGGTCATCAAATCTGAAACGCTGGGCTTTGATCTCCACATCAATGAGTCTGCCACTTTTAGTAATAATCCGGCGCTGTACCGGTTCGTTGGAATTGCTGGTGCAGTGATGTGCAAAGTCGGGCGTTCTTCCATCTGCAAGGGGTTCTTCCGGATGCATCAGCGCCTGCGGTTTGCCGATGCTCTCGCTGCGTTCACGTTCGAGCAGGCGCTCCATTGCGGGGTTGCATTCAATGATAATGCCATCTTCGGCCCTGGCCATGACGATGCCGATATCCGCTTCACGCAGGATGGCGGCAAGCTTGGCCTCGCTGTTGTAGCGTGCTGTAGCGTCGACAAAAGCCACACTCAGGACATCGACCTCCTCCAGCACAGCCGGATAGGCTTCGATGAGCACAGACTTTTCTCCCGTACGGGAAATACTGAAAGCAAAAAAGGTCTGCCGCGTATCCAGGGCATGCTGCAGCAGCTCAGAGAGGGGAGGCATCGTATCTGGGCTTAAATCATCCAGATTCAAACCGCACAGATTTTTGCGCTTGAAGTCGAACAGTTCGGCCGCACTGTGGTTGGCTTCAAGAATGTGAAAGGTGTTCCGCTGCAGGAGCAGCTTGGCGGTGGAATTGTGTACAAAGCAGGCCTGGTAAAGCGCGCGTTTATCCATAGGTACTCGTTTCTCACTCAGGTGAAATTTTTATGTAATCGCGCAAAACCGGTTGGTTCCATCTGCAGCATGGATCCGCAGCTGTTACTCACCTGTATAACATTGCATCCTGCCCGGCGGGTACAAGATTTCACCGGGAAGAATAATCATAAGCCAAGTGTATAGAGTATCCCGAACAATTTGCAAGAAGATTCAACCCCTTTTGGGTGTATTTAACACTTCAGCATGGCATCTTTTTCTGTATAAAAGCAGAAGAGAGAAGCTGGGTTTTCTATCGGACTCCCCAAACCAAAAAGGGGCACAGCTAAAAGCTGTAAACCCTTGATATTTATGGTGTCCAGAGACAGAATCGAACTGCCGAAACGGGGGTTGTCGGTAGATTTATGCCAATTTGGACGCGGTTTCCTGCGCAGATTTATTATCAGTAATGCTCGGGGCTCCGTTCTTCCATACTACGGCATACTGGCCCAGACGGCGTTTTTTATCCAGGGCTTTGTTTACCGCATCCTGAAGGGTATCGAGAATGATCTGTCCCTCTCTGGACGGAGATTTTTTGTAAGATTCGCTCATAATATCGCCCCCTGAAGCAGTCTGTAATAATCCTGATGAATTATATCACGTGCGGCACCGTTTTGTTCAAAAACCAATACGGGCGATTCCCCATCATTCATGAAACACAGACAGCGATCCACTTTGTAGCTGAACTCTGTGAACAGATTTGACAGGCTCCGAGGGAAACGCCTTTCTATGTCGTATGTAGGAATATTATGCCCACCGTGTTCTACCCTTTCTGCTACGCGTAACTTTGACATTTCGACGCTGGGTAGAGCCAGATAAATGAGTTCAACGGACCAGCCCTTCTTTTTCAGCCTGTCGATTAAGCGTAAATAGCTGCGCCCGGAAAGGGTTGTCTCAAATGCAAAATCCTGCCGTTTGGCTATTCGCTCTTCAATTTCGTTCAGGAAAATCCTGCTGGCTGAGATCAGTCCCTTCTCAGGTGCAAAAGGAGACAGACCGGCTGCAATCAGATCTGCATTGATGAAGTGCAGACATCTGACAACTTTGGGCAGATATTCCATGGCAAAGGTTGTTTTGCCGGCACCATTTGGTCCCGCGATAATCCAGCACGTTGGCATCTGCATATCCTCTTAAACCCCAAAATCAATAGTAAACATAGAATATGTTGGGAGGAGGCATATTGCAACATTGCTTTGTGCTGATTAACGATAAGAGTAAATGTCCTATGGTACCCCACAAAAGCAGAAAGGGGTTACAGCGAAAAGCCGTAACCCCCCAGGGTCAATTCGTTCCGTCCTACAAATCCTGCACCACAGGCGGTCTCATCTT